>CAXUIU010000099.1:0-11006 GCA_964250955.1 uncultured Chthoniobacterales bacterium
CCACTCTTCAGCCTCGCGCGGATGTTCCTGCAAGAGCCGGCGCGGCACTGGGTGCAGTTCACTGTCGAGCCTGCCGCGGCGCAGAATGGCGTGACGCTTTACCAACTCGGCGAGGACGGCCCGGTCACCCTCGACCGCACGACGCTGGAGCGGATCGCCTTTGACTCCGCACACGAACAGTTCTACACCGAGCAGACCGTGCAGAAGGAGCCGCTCAAAGGGAACTTCGCCAACGTCGCACGCGAGCGCCGGACCGGTACGCTGCTCGGTCCCACCAACTACCACGGCTACCAACCGGCGTTGCGCGCGTTGTACGAGGCGCGGTTCAGCCGGCAGATGTCGTTCGAGGACTATCGGCGCAACATCGAGATCGTCAGCGACCCCGCGCTCGTTGAGAAGTGCACGCAAGACGCGCCCACCACGACGACTATTGCCACCACGGCCGGCGACCCGCCGGCCACGGGGGGGACGCCCGCCGACGCGGGGGCGCACTTCCGGCAGCACCATCTGGATGCCTTGGTGCAAAGCGGCACGGTCCGCCGCGTCCACGGTTCGGTGGCGAGAACTCTGCCCGACGCCGCCTTGATGCAGGCCATCCGCCAGGAGCACGAGACCGAGCTGCGCTATCCCGCCCGCTTCGTGCAACTTTTGCGCGAGGGCTTGCAGAACGCGGGGCTGCACATCTTCAAGCACCGCAAGCGCGTCGTGTACGTCTCGCTGTCGCGGCCGACACCCTTCGTGCCAGGCAACGGCGTCGTGTCCGAAAACGTCGCGGCGATCTTGGAGATTATCGGCAAGTCGCCGCTCTGCACGCGCAAGGTCATCGCCGAGCACGTGTTCTCGCGCCAGAAGCCGGCGTCCGCGAGCAGCGAACCGGCCGTTCCTACCGCCGAGGCCGCCACGCTCCCGGCGGAGGCGCCGGCGGAGGACGCCGCGACGAAAGCCAAAGCTGCCTTGGCCGCGGACCTGCGTTTTCTGGTGCAGGCCGGGCACATCATCGAATTCCACAACGGGACGTTCGACCTGCCGCTTTCACCCAAGGCGAAGGAAGAAGCGCCGGTTGCCAAGTCAGCCGGAACGAAATCTCAGCCCGAGGCCGATGAGGTCGGCGCGGACCCGGCGAGCGTGGCGGTTTCCTCGCCCGCCGAAGTGCCGGGCGCTCCGGCCCCGGCGGACGAGCCGGTCGTGGCGGTGGCGGCTGAGCCCGACGAGCCGACGGAGGAAGCGCCACCCGTCACGGTCGCATCCACCGACGATGCCCTCGGCGGAGAGGAAACCACGGCGCCTCCCGAGGCGCTGCGTCCCGACGAGCCTTCGGCGGAGAACGCTTCTGCCTCGGAGGTCTGAACTTCAGGCCAGCCGTATGCTGAAACCCTGCCTCTTCGTGCGCAGCGTCGAACTCGACGCGCCCATCGAAGAGGTGTTCGCCTTCCATGGCGACGTGCATAACGTCGGCAAGATCTCGCCCGGCTGGCAAACCGTAGCCGTTCAACGCGGCGGCCACACGCCGCAGGTCGGCGCGGAGTTCGAGATCGTCATCCGCTTCTTCGGGTGGCTGCCGATGCGGTGGTGCGGGGTGTGGCAGGAGGTGACTCCGCCCGGCGCGGTGGTTGATCAGGCTCTCAGGAGTCCGTTCAAGTTCTGGCGGCACCACCACGAGTTTGCCGCGTTACCGGGAGGCCGCACGCGCATGACCGACCGCGTTGAGTACCTGTTTCCCGGCGGTCTCCTGGGCAAATGGTTCGGCGAAACGCTCGGGCGCGTCCAATTTCACCTGATGTTCGCCGACCGCCACGCACGCACGCGGCGGTGGATGCACGATCATGGTCTGAAACCGTAAGTTCCTCCCTCACCTCCAGCCCTTCTTACTTTTTATGCAGCTTGGAATGATCGGCCTCGGCCGCATGGGTGCCAACATGGTCCGCCGCCTGATGAAGAACGGCCATCAATGCGTCGTCTACGACCGCAGCGCGGACGCTGTTGCTGACCTTGTCAAAGAAGGGGCCGCCGGTGCGTCGTCGCTGGAAGAACTCGTCTCCAAGCTCGAAGCTCCGCGAGTTGTGTGGATCATGGTCCCCGCCGGTCAGCCGACGGAAGACAGCGTCATGGAACTCTCCAAGCTCCTCCAATCCGGGGACGCCATCATCGACGGGGGCAACTCTTTCTACAAAGACGACGTGCGCCGTGCCGACGCCCTCAAACCCTTAGGCATTGCCTACATGGACTGCGGCACCAGCGGCGGCATCTGGGGAGTGGAGCGCGGCTATTGCCTGATGTACGGCGGCGATCCGGACGCGGCCAAGCACCTCGAACCGATCTTTGCCACGCTCGCGCCCGGGATCGGCGAGATTCCCACCACTCCTGGCCGTCACACGGACAAGGGGACGGCCCAAAAAGGTTATCTCTACTGCGGCGGCCCGGGTGCGGGTCACTTCGTCAAGATGATTCACAACGGCATCGAGTACGGCCTGATGCAGGCGTACGCGGAGGGATTCGACATCATGCGCGGCGCGAACAACCCGGAACTCAAAGCCGGGCTGACTTACAATCTCGACTTGCCCGAGATCGCCGAACTCTGGCGGCGCGGCAGCGTCGTGTCCTCGTGGCTGCTCGACCTGACGGCAACCGCCTTGTACGCCAGCCCGCAACTCAAGGAGTTCAGCGGCTCGGTAGAGGATTCTGGGGAGGGTCGCTGGACCGTGCAAGCAGCCGTCGAGGAGGGGGTGCCGGCCGACGTGTTGAGCACGGCGCTCTTCACGCGGTTCCGCTCACGGCAGGAGCACACCTTCGGGGAGAAAATGCTTTCGGCGATGCGCAAGGGCTTCGGCGGCCACGTTGAGCGTCCTGTAGAGCAGAAGGTCGAAAAGGGACTCTGAGTTCTCGCGCGCGTGTCTGCACCGTCGTCCACGCAAATTCCGGCTGGCTCGCGGACACGTTGGAACCGCGAACGTGTCGCCGGTTCGGCCAAGGTGGTTTGGCAGACGATCAAAACCGCCGGCGATCTATTCTCCGACATCAACGGGAGAGTCTGGGCGTCGTCGTTCTCCTACTACGCATTCTTCGCGCTGGTGCCGTTGTTGGTGCTCTTCGTGACGGTGGCCACGGACGTGGCTGCGCATTTCATTGGCGAACAGGAAGCGCAGACTAAGGCGTTTACTTACATCGTCAGCAACATTCCGCTCGGGACACAGGGTCGGGAACTCATCGGCTCCACCATTCACGGCGTGTTAAATTCGCGTGGCAAGATCGGCCTCGTCGCATTCATCGGACTGCTGTGGAGTTCGCTCGGGTTCTTCCAGTCGTTGGTGGGCAGCGTGAACCAGGCGTTCCGTCAAGAACCGCTCAACTGGTGGAAGCTGCCGTTGCGCAGTTTGACCATGCTCGGCGTGCTCGCCAGCGCACTAGGCCTGGGCAATGTCCTGCCGCTCATCCTCAAGACGCTGCAAGGCTACCTGACGTTCAGCCGCGTGTGGGTGCCGTTGCTTTTCAGCGTGGCGGGCTACCTCGTTTCGGCTGTGGTGCTCTTTTATGGGTTCGTGCTGTTCTACAAACTGGCGCCGCGCCGGGCGGCGGGGATCACCTTCCGCGGGGTGTGGCTGCCGTCGCTGATCGTCACGGTGCTCTTGCAACTCGCCCAACAGCTTTTCGTGTGGTACTCGACGAGCTTCACGGATTTCAACGCGCTGTACGGCGCGTTTGGTGGGGTGATCGCCTTGATGCTCTGGACGTATTTGTCGGGCGCGGTGGTCGTCTTCGGCGGCTGCCTGTGCGCGGCGAACTACTACCCGACGGACACGCAGCCGCAGGACGCTGGTGCGCTCGCGGCGAAGGTTTGAGGACCGCCTCATCCGCGGTACCCGTACACGCGCACCGTCTCCAACTTGCCTTTGAGGGCCTGTTCGCCGAGGTCGGTAAACGACGCGCGGTCCTCCGTCGGCAGAGCGTCGAGCAGCTCGGCGCTGACCAGCAGGCGCTGATTGTGTGCCTTCATCACGCTCTCCAGCCGGAACGCCGTGTTGACCGCGTTGCCGATGATGGTGGCGTCACGGAGGGCCACCTGCCCGATGTTGCCGAACGCCACCCGCCCGTAGTGCAACGCCACGCCGATCTCGAACGGCTTGCCCGACTCCGGCCACGTCGTGCGCTCAGCCATCTTTAAGAGGTTACGCGCACACCCGAACGCCCGTTCGGCCGCTTGTGCGGAGCCGGCGCCTTGCTGCCAGTAAGCGAGGATCGCGTCGCCGATGAACTTGTCGATCACGCCCCCGCCCTTCTGCACGGCGTTGCCCGCCTCGCGGAACCACTGGCCGAGCACCTGCGCGAGGGTCGGGGCCGGCAGAAGTTCTGACTGGCTGGAGAACCCGCGGATGTCGCAGACGAGGATCGCGGCGTTGTGAACCGTCTGCATCGCCTCCGACGAGTGCCCGGCGAGCGTGGCCGCCGCTTCTTCGCCACTTTCGTCGTCGACCGTTTGCTCGAAGATCAGGTCATTGTTGGCGATGCGGATGCGCGCGCCGTTTTGCAGGGTCACGGGTAGGACCACGCGCTGGTCGTTGACGTACGTGCCGTTGCGGCTGCCCAGGTCCATGAGCTGGTACTCGTAGCCGTTGTGGCAGCGGATGATGGCGTGCTGGCGGCTGACGGTCGGGCTGAATTTTAGGCAGACGGTGTTCTCCGGCGTACGCCCGATGGTCGCCGTGAACTGGATGGGCACCTCAAAGGCGTCCACCTGCGCGGGGATGACTCGGATCGTGGCGGCCATGAAACGCTCCATTAAACAGCCACAAACCACGGGCGGCAACGGCGGAAATTGGCGGGATGCGGGATGCGGGATGGCAGAGAGGAGACAGCCCGCCTTCCGCCATCTCACATCCCGCATCTCGCATCCAATTAGGATTTGCACCGCCGCGTGCCCCGCGGGTACGTTGGCGCCCGGTATGCCCCAGCCCGAGTCGTTCCAGCATTTTCAAGTGCTCCGGCGGCAAGACGGCGGCCTGTGGGAACTCGGCCGCGGGGCCATGGGCGTCACCTACAAGGCATTCGACACGAACCTGCGCTCCCACGTCGCGCTGAAGGTCATCAACGCCCAGCATCTCGACAGCGACACTTCGCGGCAGCGTTTCCTGCGCGAGGCACGCGCCGCGGCGGGGATGCGCCACCCGAATGTCGCCGCGGTGTTCCATCTCGGGGAGAGCGGCGGGGATTATTTCTACGCGATGGAGTTCATCGACGGCGAGACCGTCGAGGACTGCGTGCGCAAGCGCGGCCCGCTGCCGGCGGCGCTGGCGTTGCGGATCGCCCTCCAGGTGGCCCGGGCGCTCCGGGCGGCGGAGAAGGTCGGGCTCGTGCACCGCGACATCAAGCCAGCCAACCTGATGCTCGTTCACGACGACGGCGACGAGGGCGCAGACCCGCATCTGAAGGTGATCGACTTCGGCCTCGCCAAGGCGGTCGAAAAGGGTGTGGACACCACGACGATCACGTTGGGCGGCTTCGTCGGGACGCCGCACTTCGCCAGTCCCGAGCAACTGGAGGAACGCGATCTGGACGTGCGCTCGGACATCTACAGTCTCGGGATCACGCTCTGGTACACCCTGACGGGCAAGCCGACTTTCAGCGGGACGATGGCGCGAATCATGAGCCAGCATCTCGGCGCGCCGCCGCCCTTCGAGCAGTTGGCTGACCAGCCGCCGGCGGTGGTGTCGCTGCTGCGCAGGACCTTGGAGAAAGACCCGGGCCGAAGGCCGCAAAACGCCTCGGAACTCCGGCGTGAAATCGAACGGTGCCTGGGAGAAATTGGCGCGTCGGCGGTGCCCTCCGCCCCGTCAAAGCGCTACGTGCCGCCGCTGCCGGACACGGTGTCGCCGCCGACCTTGCCGCCGCCAACCTTCGCACCGATGGCGGCCACGGTAAGTCCGCCGCCCGTGCCGCTGCCGCCACCGAGCAGCCGGGCACCCGTGTACGCCGGGCTCGGCGTGGCGTTCGCCATCCTCGCCGTCGCGGGCGCTTACCTCGGCTACCGGTACGCCGGGGACCGCTTCGATCCCAACAAACCGGTGCGTCGCGCGCAACCTATCGTCAGCGCCACGCCAGCACCGAGCGCGGCGCCCGTGGCCATCCCGCCGCCCGTCCCGCCACCGGTGCCCGTGGCGACACCGACCGAGACGGTCGCCGCGGCGACTCCGGCGTTGCCGCCGCCCACGCCGGACCGTGCGGCGCGCTACCAGGAAATCCTGGCCGACGTGCAGCGGCTGGAAACCACCGGCCACGCCGGCGAGGCCATCGATGGATACGTGCGACTCCTGGAGGATTACCCCGAGAACACGCAGACCGCCCCGCGCCTGGAATCGCTCGTCGGCCGCCTGGACAAGGACGACGCGACCCTGCGCGCGCCGCTCGAACGCGCCGCGCGGACTGGTTCGAGCGCGGCGATGCTCGCGCTCGGCGACCGTCTGGTGAACACCGATCCCGCCGCCGCGGCCGAGTGGTATCGGCAAGCCGCCGGCCAAGGCCGGGTCGAAGCGATGGTCGCGCTCGGCGATTTGTCTTACCGCGGTGCCGGCGTGCCGGCGGACCCGGGGCAGGCCGCGCGCTGGTACGGACTCGCCAGTGAGAGGGGTTCCGCCAAGGCCAAGGTGTACCTCGCCGAATTTTACGAGAACGGCCGCGGCGGACTTCCACGCGATCTCAACCGGATGTTCGCGCTGCTCAAAGAAGCCGACGCCATCGAACCCGACAACCCGGCCACCCGCGAAAAACTCGCCCTCGCCTACGAACACGGCTGGGGCACGGCCGCCGACCCGAGGCGCGCCTTCGAGTTGATGAAGGAAGCCGCCGACGCGGGTCTCGCCAACGCGCTCGCCAACGCCGGCAGTTACTACATGCGCGGGTTCGGCACCAGGGCGGACCCGAAGGCCGCGGCGGCGCTTTTCCGGCAAGGCGCAGACCAGAACAACGCGCCCTGCCAATTTTTCTACGCCCAATGCCTTGAGCATGGCCTCGGCGGCGTCCCGATCAACGCGGGTGCGGCGGTCGATCTCTACCAGCGGGCCGCAGCCCGCGGGTTCCCGCCGGCGAAACAGTGGTGCGCACAGCACCGGGTTGCTTTCGCACCTTAGTGAGCGCGTTCCGGCTTGTCAGTTCATCACGCGCCCGGTAGCATCGGGACTTTATGAATCCCCGAACTATCCGATTTGCGGCTTGCGCGGTTTCCACTTCCCTCCTGTTCAGCGCCTGCAACGGACTGACACCCGAGGAAAACGGCACGGCGGCCGGCGTCGGCGCGGGCATTCTCGCCGGAGGCATCGGCGCGGCGGCGGGTCTGCGCCCGGGGCAGGCGGCGCTGCTCGGCGCGGGCGTTGGCGCGCTGACGGGCATCATCGTTTACTCCGTCGCCAAGCACCAGGCCGACGAACGCCAGCGCCAGATCGCCGAGCGCAACGCCCGCCGCGCCTACGCCGCGCACCAGGCCGAACTCCGCCGCAAGCGGGTGCGCTACATCGCTGTGCAAACCTCCCGCACCAAGGAAAGCACCGGCTCGACGAGCTGCATGGTGTGGGACACGCAGAACGAGCAACTCGTCGGCAACACGGTGTACGACACCAAAAACACGCCGCCGCAGGGTTCCACCGCCAAGTTCGACAACTACTCGGCGGAGTACGTCGGTTCGTAAGACTTTCTGCCCACGCTGCTTCTGGACAGGCCGCTCTGCGGCCGTTCGTTACAACTGGTAGGGACGCGTCTCCGACGGGTCCCATCTGTTTCTGGTGGAAGCGCCTCGCCGGAAAACCTAGCGACTGCTCGCAGGGGCCGTCAGGACCATTTGTGACGGACGCCACGCAGCCACGGCGGGCGGCTACGCAGCCGGTAGCTGCGCGGTGAAAACCCGCGTGTCGTAGCGGATTTCGACGCGGCCGTCTTCCTGGTGGCGGTCGAAAACCTCGCGCAGTGCCGCCAACATCGGCGCGTGGTCGGGGTGACCCGCTTCTGGAGCGTAAGACGAGGACAGCAGCCTGCCTTCGACACCTTCGTAGTCGAATCGTTGCGCGCTCTCGACCACAGAAAGCTTCACGGCATCGCTCCCGACGAACGCCTGCACCTGTGCGAGGTCCAAATCCTTGTGCCGGACGGCCAGGTAGTCCGTGCCGAAATGCTGCAAGAGCGCCTCGTATTCGCGCAGAAACGGCGTGGCATCCAACTGCCGGTCGTTCCACACGAGCGCCAACCAGCCCGCGGGCTTCAGAACCCGCGCAAACTCCGCCTGCGTCCGCCCACGGTCGAACCAATGGAACGCCTGCGCCGCGGTGACGAGATCGACGCTGCCGCCGTCCAGGGTCGTTGCCTCGGCCGTTCCCTTCGCGCTGCGAAAACGTTTCTCGTCAGCCAACACCCGCTCGGCCGCTGCACGCATCTCGTCGTTTGGCTCGACGCCGATGACCGTGCAGCCGCTTTTCAGGAGCACCTCGGTAAAAATGCCTGTTCCCGAACCAACATCTGCCACGACGCTCGCCGCCGTCAGCGCGCATTCGTTGCGCAGGACTTCCAACACCTCCGGCGGGTAGCCCGGGCGGAAGCGGACGTAGTTTTCGACGCGCGACGAGAAACGTCTGGTGGGGTCCGGGTTCATTTCTCGAAGGAAAACGGGTTGCCCATCCGACGGAAATCCTCGCCGTCGGCCGCAAGGTACTTGGCGGCGATGGCGTCGAGGCCCTTCTTCGCGCGGAAGTCGGCCAGGAACGCGTTGACCTGACGCACGAGGTCGGCGTTACCCTTCTTGATTCCGATGCCCCAGCCTTCGCGGCGGAGGGGTTCGAGGACGGCGCGGGTCGTCTGCGGGTTCTGGCGCTGGTACTGAAAGATCGAGAACTGGTCGTAGATGAACGCGTCGGCTTTTCCCTGCACGACTTCCAGCACGCACGCGCCGGGCTCGGAAATCGCCAGCAGACGGGCGTCGGGCAGATGCTCCTGCGCATAGAAGAACCCGGTCGTGCCGGTCTTGACCGCCACGGTGCGCTCGGGTCGGTTGAGGTCATCAGGACGCTCGACGCCCGAGCGTGCGTTGACCAACAGGCAGATACCGACGTGCAGGTACGGGTCCGAGAAGTCGATGGACTCGGCGCGCTGCGGGGTGATCGTCATCGACGAGAGGATCAGGTCAATCTTGCCGGTTTGCAGCGCCGGGATCAGGCCGTCGAAGGCGGTGTTGCGGATGACCAGTTCCTTGCCGAGGGCAGAGGCCAGGGCCTGGGCGAGTTCCACGTCGATGCCGGTGGGCTGGTTTCGCTCGTCGGTGGTGTCGAAGGGCGGCGAGGCGAGTTCCATTCCCACGACGAGCTGGTGAGGATTCTTGCCGCCGCAGCCCGCCAGGAAAACGGCCGCCAGCAGACAAGTCACCAGCACGCTCACGGCGCGTCGGCGCGAAACGCGGTCGGCGGCAGGCGCATCCATGCGCGGAGCCTAGCATTGCGACGAGAGGCGGCGAATTTTCTTTTTGCGGCCCACGTCAGCGATGAGTATAGGCAGCGCCTGTTTATGGAAAACGAAAGCAAGCACGCCCTGATGCCGGTCGAAGCCGTCGGGCAACTCACCCCGGCTGCCCCCAACCCGTCCGCCAGTCCGTTCAAGGTGGTCGTGGACCCGGCCATGCGCGCCGCCATCAAGAAGGCGCTCTTCGACCTGATCGACCACCACGACGAATCCCTGGCGGGCTACGTCACGAACGGCAAGCTGGCGCTGGATTCGTACAAGGAATACATCGAATTGTTCGCGCGGGCGTTGCGCGAGACGATGGATAGCCCGGAGGGCGTGCTCTACCTGCTGCGCTCGGCGGGCTTCGAGGACGTTGGCGCGGACGGGGTCAACCTGCGGCCCGAGTGGCGCTGGAAGTAAAGGGTCAGCCCACTCGCACCCACGCCAGCACGGCCGCTGCGGCCACGGCGATGCCGCCGCCCAGGAGCGAGCGCGTGGTCGGGCGTTCGTGTTCGAGGAAGTAGGCCAGAGGCACGACGATCAGCGGCGTCAGCGCGACGGTCGGCATCACCACTGCGCTCGGCGTGAAGGCGAGCGCGCGCTGGAAAAAACTCACGCCCAACGTCGCCCCCGCCAGCGCCGTCGCCACGACCCACGGCCACGCGGCACGCCAATCCGCGGCTGGCACCGCTTCCCGCCCGCGCTGCCAAGCGCGCGACAGGAGGTAAGCGGCGCTGATGACCGCCACGCCACCCAGGGCGCGCTGGAAGGAAGCGGTGAACCCGTCCACGTTCTCGCCCGCCGCCTGCGACAAGGCGAACGCCTTGCGACTGAGCACCGCTCCACCCGCCTGCCCGAGCGCCGCCAGCACACCGTACACGAACCCCGCCGCCCGGTGCGCCGGGTCCGGTCCACGGCCGGCGAGCATCTGCCCGGGTGCCAAGGCAAGCCCGACCCCGGCGAGGATCACCGCCCCGCAGACCAGCGCCGCCGCGCCGGGACGCGTGCCCAGCCAGAGCCACTCGATGGCGACGGCGAACGGCGACGACAAACATTGCATCAACAGCGAGGTCAGCCGCGAACCCAGCCGCGGGTACGCCGCAAACAGCGCGAGGTCCCCCAGCCCATAGCCGACCACCCCGCTGACCACGAACGTCCCGAGCGCCGTGCCGCGCAAGGCCGGCCCATGGGCGAGCGCCAGGACGCCCAACATGCCGACGGCCAGCCAGATGCGGGCGAGATTCGCCGTGAGCGCGCCCACCAGACGCGTCGTGCGGTGCGCGAACACCGCCGACAGCGCGAAGAAAAAAGCGGCGAGGAGCGCGGCACCCATCAGGAGCGCCGTTCCTCTGCCGCCCGGGGAAGGAAGTCAAGGCCGCCGGGGCGGCGTTGCGGTGTGCCTGCGGCACGTTGCGGGTTGCGATGTCGCCTGGCGGCGACGTTGGCGGAAAGACTTCTGCCTCCGGCAACGTGCCCGCAGGGCACATCGCAACCCGCAACCCGCAACGTCTGCGTAGCAGACATCGCAACGCCGCTCC
>CAXUIU010000100.1:0-10981 GCA_964250955.1 uncultured Chthoniobacterales bacterium
CTTCAGCATCGCGCGCCTCAACGACTCCGCGTCCGCGTCCTTCTTCACCGGGGAAGTGGCGCTCTCCAACGGCGTGTCCTACCTGGCCTTCCCAGGCAACGGCAACGTCTTCGGCTACTACGGCTACTTCTCCGACCCGGCCTACCTCTACCACTTCGACCTGGGCTTTGAGTATGTCACCGACGCGCTGGACGGCGAGGGCGGCGTGTACCTGTACGACTTTGCCGGCCGCACGTTCTTCTACCCCTCGCCGACCCCCCCGTTCCCCTCCCTGTACGACTACCCGGACCCGACCAGTCCGGGAAGGTATAATTCGAACGGCGTCCGCTACTTCTATCGTTTCGACACCGGCGAGACCATCACCAAGTAACCGCCAGCCGGCTTGACTGACAAAGCGGGCACCGTCGTCTTGGGCAAGGCGGTGCCTGCTTTTGTTAGGGTCGCTTCGAGGAAGTAACCTCAAATAAAACCGTAGATACCACGTGCTTGAGGAAATTAGCTCGATGAGGCCAACCCCCCTTTCAAATACTGCTGGCCGCGTCCGTTCCGTTAAGCAATTGCTCGCTCCTGCGCGGTCCGCACTTCACCTATCTTCTGCCGCCGGGGTGGAACGTCGGCGGAGAGGGCAACTACGCCTTGGTGCTGCGTTCGGCAGACGCCATGGCAGGAGTGATCGGCCAAAGCGGGCTGCTCCAACCGATGTCGCCTCCGCAGTTTGCCCACGCCATGATGGCCGGAACCATGCGGCTTACTCCGGACGTGCAACTCGGCCCGGCGCGGCCCTTCCCACCGATGCCCGGGTACACTCACGCGGTTGTCTTCGAAACTTCGTACACCCTGTCTTTTCTAAACGGGCCGGTGCCATGCGTGGCGTGGTGTTCTGCCATGTGGCGAATGGCGGTCACAAATCAGCCGGGCGAGCAGCATGCGGACTTCGCCGAGTACCTGTTCACCGGAAATACGGAGAGAAGCCCGGCCAGCCCGCAAGGATCTGGCAAGTCCCACGGCAAGAAGGCAACGACGCTCAACCCTCCTTGTAATGCTCCGCCAGCTTGCCCTGCTTTTGTAGTCGGATGAGTTCCTCCACCTCGCGCACGCGCAATTCAGGGTTGGCGCGTTTGAGTTGGCCGTAGGTGGTGATGACCTGTTCGGCGGCAGCCACGGGATCGTCCTTCGTCTTGCCGCTGTCGAGTTGGGACTGCACGTCGCCCGCCACGTAGGCCACGACCAGAAGCTGGCTCGTCTCCTCGGGCACGGCTTTGTTGCCGACCCAGCTCAGTCGCTTGTCGGACAGGGAAATTTCCACGTCCGGGCTGTCCTCGGCGAACTTCAGGATGATCGGCCGGGTCATCTCGCCCTGAGAGTTGAGCGGATCACGCCGGAAGATGGCGATGGCCCGGCGCGCGTCTTCCTTGCTGACCGCCCCCTTGCCTTGTGGTTGGGTGGCCGAGCGATCCAGGGTGGCCGCACGGGACAACGGCGCGGCGGCTGCGAAGGTCAACGCGAGGGCGGCCAGGGGGAGTTTCCATTGCATACGGCGAACATACACTCCATGTGCATTTTTTGCAGAGTCTGCCTTGTATTTAGAATGATTCTAAATTAGATTGGTTTTCCCGGTTTCTCCGAGTTCCATGCACGACCTTGCCACCCATGCTCCGGCCGCCGTTGATTGGGCCGCTTTGCGCCGCGATTTCCCGATCCTCGACCAGACGGTTCACGGCAAACCGCTGGTTTATCTGGACAGCGGGGCCAGCAGCCAGAAGCCGCGGCAGGTGATCGACGCAATCAGCCACTATTACGAGCACGACCACAGCAACGTGCACCGCGGCATCCACGAACTCAGCAACCGCGCCACCGCCGCCTACGAGGGCGCGCGCGAACGGACGGCACGCTTCCTGAACGCCGACACCCCGAACGAGATCGTTTTCACGCGCGGCACGACGGAGTCCGTCAACCTCGTCGCCGCGACCTGGGGCGAACGCCACGTCGGCGCGGGGGACACCATTCTCCTCACCGAACTGGAGCACCACGCCAACCTCATTCCCTGGCAGCAGTTGGCCAAGCGCAAGGGCGCGCGCTTAGTCTACGTGCCCGTGCTCGGGGACAGCGGTGTGCCCGACCCCACAAAGGTGGACGAACTCCTCACAGCGGACGTGAAGATTTTCGCCTTCACGCACATTTCCAACACGATGGGCACGATCAACCCGGCGTACGACTGGTGCGCCCGCGCCCGCGCGCTCGGGGTGGCGACGCTCGTGGACGCCGCGCAGTCGGCGGGGCATTGCCCGGTGGACGTGGCGGCAATGGGGTGCGACTTCCTGGTGTTCAGCGGCCACAAGGTTCTCGGGCCGACCGGGATCGGCGTGCTGTACGGACGCGCGGAACGGTTCGCCGAGATGCCGCCCTACCAGACGGGCGGCGAGATGATCGTGACGGTGGACTGGCAGGACGCGAAGTTCAAGCCCGCCCCGCACGGCTTCGAGGCCGGCACGCCCGACGTGGCCGGTGCGGTGGGACTGCACGCGGCGATGGACTACCTCGACGCCGTCGGCCGGCAGAATATCTTCGATCACGACCGCGACCTCGCGGCGTACACTTACACGCGGCTAAGCGAACTTGGCGGCGTGCGGCTGTTCGGTCCCGGCACGGACCGGGCGGGGCTGGTGAGCTTCCTGCTGGAAGATGTCCACGCACACGACGTGGTGACGATGGCAGATCGCTACGGCATCGCGTTGCGCGGCGGGCACCATTGCAACCAGCCCCTGCACCGCAAGCTCGGCGTGAAGTCGAGCGCGCGGGCGAGTTTCTATTTTTACAACACGCGCGAGGAGGTGGACCTGCTTGTCGAGACGGTCGAGAAAATCCGCGCGTTCTTCAGCCGCTAACAGGGAACTAACATGGATTTCGATTTCGAGGAACTCTACCAGGCAGTGATCTTGGATCATTCGCGCAAGCCGCGGAACTACGGCGCGCTGCCGGATGCGACGGTGACGGTCAGCGGAGACAACCCGACGTGCGGCGACGAGATCGCGCTCAGCCTCAAGATCGACCCTGCGGCGGACAAGCTGGAAGGGGTGGGGTTCACGGGCAGCGGGTGTTCGATCTGCATGGCGTCCACGTCGCTGATGACGACCAAGCTCAAGGGCAAAACGCGTGATGAGGCGGCGACGCTGCTCGAAGATTTTCAAGACATGATCACCGGCAAAACGCCTGAGACGGCGACGCCGAAAACGTTGGGTGACCTGCGGCTGCTGAGTGGGGTGAGGAAGTTCCCGCAGCGGGTGAAGTGCGCAACGCTGGGATGGCACGCTCTGCGGGGATGCTTGGTGGAGAGTGGGGCGGGGAAGATCAGCATCGGTGACGGAGATGCGGATCTGTGAAAGCATCCCCTCTGGCGGACACCCTCGGGACGAACCCCGAGCCGCTCGCATTTCTTCTACACAGCGGAGCCTACAGCTCCCTCGTGTTGTTGGCGAAACCGGACGGCGGGAATGACCTCTTCGCGTCGATGGACGCCGACAATCTTTGGAGAAGTGATTGCGTTCAGTTGACGGAGTCCGCCGTCTTTTTCCAGCGTCGGCTCGGACGCGGTGAACCAAGCACGGGGCGGATGGACGTGTTTCGGAGTAGATGGTAAAGTCGCTGCCATGAAAGAGCGCATCCGCGAGTTGCTTCATGCTGTTCCCTTTCAGCCGTTCGTCATCTACATGGCAGACGGACGGAAGTTCCGTGTTGATCACCCGGACTTTGTTTTGGCCTCACCAAAGAATCAATCCTGGGTGATTGTCGAGGAGCCAGAGAATGACCGCGTACATCATTTAGCGGCCTTGCTGATGACGGGGGTTGAATATACCTCCGACGCCAGCGTTGCATCCTGACCTCTCATGACCGCGACCCTCCCACAAATCGACCCCAACCTGCCGATGGGCGAACTGCTCGCCGTCTACCCCGGTGCGCAGCGGGCACTCTTTCGTAAGTACCATGTCGGCGGATGTAGTTCGTGCGGGTTCGCGCCGACGGAAACCCTCGCCCAGATCGCCGCGCGCAACGCCCACATGGACCTGCCGGAGGTCGTCGCCTACCTGCGCAGCAGCCAGGAAGAGGACCGGGCCAACCAGATCACCCCGCGCGAGGTTCAAAACCGCCGCGAGGATGCTGCTGACTCCGTTCACCTGCTCGACATCCGCACGCGCGAGGAGTTCGACGCCGTGCACGTCGCCGGCTCGGAACATTTCACGCAGGAGTTGATGAACACGATCCTCATGCAATGGCCGCGCGAGGCTGGGTTAATCGTCCTCATCGACCACCAGGGCGCGCGCAGCCTCGACGCGGCGGCGTACTTCGCCGGGCACGGGTTTACGAACGTCCGCGCGCTGCTCGGCGGCATCGACGCATGGAGCCAGGAAGTCGATCCTTCCTTGCCGCGCTACCGTTTGGAATAAGATTTTTCTATGGAAGACCTCGAAGCCAAAATCCGCGCCGCTCAGCAGAACCCCAAGAACGTCGGTGAGATGGCCGACGCCGATTCGATTGGCACCGTCGGCAGCCCCGACTGCGGCGACATGCTGCGGATGTGGGTGAAGTTCAAGCAACAGGACGGCAGGAAAGTCATCGACCGCGCGACCTTCCAGACCTTTGGCTGCCAGACAGCCATCGCCGTGGCCAGCGTGGCGACCGAACTCATCGCCGGCAAGACTGTGGACGAGGCGCTCCAGCTTTCGGGCGAGGAACTCGCCGCCCCGCTCGGCGCGTTGCCGCCCATGAAGATTCATTGTGCACAGCTCGTCGAAGGAGCGCTCCGCTCTGCTCTCGCGCCGACCGAGGCGACGATCCCTGTCAGCGGCGCCAATGCAGCCCCCGCGCCCGCGCCCGCCGCGCCAACGCTCTACGATTCGCTCACCGGTGGCAGCAGCCAGACCGGCCGCAAGCTCAAGGTCGTGCTCATGGACAAACCGACCGTACAAGATTAGACTCTTCCGCGCCTCTCCATTCGCGTTCCCATTGAAGCAAGCCCATGTACGAAAACTCTGAAATCACGCTCCTCCGCGACGTGGAGGCCATCCAGATCCCGAGTGGCAACCTCCTCACGCTGCCCGCGGGCATGACGGTGGTCATCACCCAGTCGCTCGGCGGCAGCTACACGGTGGCCTCGCCCACCGGACTCTCACGCATCAGCGAGGCCAATGCCGACGCCCTCGGCCTGACCGCGGACGGCGCGCCGGCGGAGGTGTCCTTCACCGACGCCGACCTCGATCCCGCCAAGCAGGAGAAGGCTGCCTGGGACAAACTCAAGACGTGCTTTGACCCGGAGATCCCCGTCAACATCGTGGACCTCGGGCTGGTGTACGACTGCCGCATTGTCCCATCGGAAACGACCGGTCGGGGCAGCGCCATCGAGGTGCAGATGACCCTCACTGCGCCCGGCTGCGGCATGGGTCCAAGCATCGCCGCCGACGCCGAGAGCAAGCTGCGCATGATCCCCGGCGTGGCCGAAGCCAACGTCGCCCTCGTGTGGGACCCGCCGTGGAACCAGCACATGATCAGCGAAGCTGGCAAGATGAAGCTTGGCATCCTCTGACGCCCGAGAGGCATCGATGAAGCCGCGCGCCGTCTACGTGGACGTAGATGACACCCTGGTCCGCTACGAAGGTATGGGGCGCGTCCCGTTACCTGCCGTGATCGCGCGCGTGAAGGCGCTCCACGCGGCAGGTGAGACGTTGTACCTATGGAGTTCCGGCGGCGCAGACTACGCACGGACGGTAGCGACGGAACTGGGCCTCGTCGACTACTTCGTGGCCTTCCTGCCGAAGCCCGAGATGTACATCGACGATTTGCCCGCGCACGATTGGATTGACTGCGAGCATTCCCTGCCTTCCAGTCCGGACGAATACTGACCAGCGAGGTGCCCTGCCTTCTTTTCGGTTGCCAACCTTCGGAAATCTGGCAGGGTACCCATCCGCTTCGATCCGGCCCTCTAACCCGTTTTCCTTCGTCATGTCCCAGCACCGCAGTCTCAAAGGCGCTTCCAAGATCACCGTCAAGCGCAACGTTCTCAAACGCTTCGAGCGGGTCGAGTTGATGAAGAAGCGCGGCGTCTTCAAGGCCGACTCCAAGGTCATCGGCCTGCCGAAGACCAAGCCGGACGCCTGAGCGTTTTTCCCGACGCGCCCGTGCGCCTTAACCGTTATCTCGCCTCCGCCGGACTGGGTTCGCGCCGGGCGTGTGAGGGGATCATCACGGCCGGGCGCGTGTCGATCAACGGCCACGCGGTCACCGCGCTGGCCACGACCGTCGCGTCCGAGGACAACGTCCGTGTGGACGGCCGCCCCGTGAACGTCGAGCGGCCAGTGTATGTGCTCCTCAACAAGCCTGCGGGCTTCCTTTCCTCGCGCACCGACCCGGGGCAGCGCGACACCGTCTTTGACCTACTGCCGGCGGATTTCCCGCGGGTGTTCCACGTCGGGCGGCTGGACCTAGACAGCGAGGGGCTGCTCCTGCTGACCAACGACGGCGACTTCTCGCTGCGGCTCACGCATCCGCGTTACAAGGTCGAAAAGGAATATGAGGTTCTACTCGACCGGTCGTTCGAGATGCCGCTGGCCGAGAAACTCCTGGCCGGCGTGTTCATCGCCGTCGATCCTCCGCAGCCTGGCGCGCCACCAGAACGCGTGCGCGCCCGTGCGGAGTCGGTTTACCGGCTCGCGCCTAACAAGTTGAAGGTCATCCTGCGGCAGGGTTTGAAGCGGCAGATTCGCCTGATGTTTTTGGCGTTGGGCTACGAGGTGACACGGTTGCAGCGTGTACGCCTGGGTAGTCTGAAGCTCGGCCGGCTGCGTCCCGGCGAGTGGCGCTACCTCGACGACCGCGAGGTGGCGGCGTTGCGTGGTGGAAGCGACGTTGGCGAGAACCCGCAGCGGCGAGCGAACCAGCCGCGCCAGCGGCGTTCGTCCCCAAGGTAAAGCAGAAAATCCAGGATTGCCTCGGAGAGGCAACCCTACCTTGGAACAAAAGAAAACGGGCGGCAGCGCGTCGCCACCGCCCGTTCTGGATCAACCCGTCTAGCTTACGCTGACTTCGTGCCGTTGTAACGCGGGTCGGGCTGGCTCGCCATGCCGAGCAGGTCGTCGGCTTTGGCCGGGTGCGTCTCGACGCTGCCGGTGTGCTTGCCGTACTTGCCCTTATCCATGTGGTCGCCGTTCGCGCCGAGGTTCTCCAAGCGGCGCTGATCCTCATCGGTCAGCACCTGCTTGGCGAGCGGTTGGAGTCCGCGCACATCCTTGGCGGTCATGCCGATGGACTTGGCAACGGTGTGGCCGTAGTCGTCGTGCACCAAGAAGAAGTGCCACAACATGCGCTCCTGCACGTCGCGCTGGCACTGGCCGAGCAGGTTGCCCATGTTGGCGAGGAGGTCCTCGCGCTCCCAGTCGTTCATGGTGACGAAGCGGGCGCGGGCCTGCGCGTAGTCGTTGCGACGGTCGATCACGCTGCGCGTCAGCTTGCCTCGAAGCTCCGGTTGGTGGATGGGCGCGTGCTCCTTGGACTCCTGCGGGCCGCCGTGGATGCTGGGCTCGTAGTTGACGTGTGGATTCTGCCCCGGCACGGTGTCTACCTGGTAGGCCATCTGGCCATCGCGCTGGTTGGTGGCGATGGGGTGCTGGATGCCCTTAGGCGAGTTGACGGGAAGTTGCAGGTAGTTCGTGCCGACGCGGTGGCGTTGCGTGTCCGAGTAGGAGAACGTCCGGCCCACGAGCATCTTGTCATCCGAGAAATCCAGCCCGTCCACGAGCACGCCCGTGCCCATGGCGATTTGTTCGTTCTCGGCGAAGAAGTTCTCCACGTTGCGGTTGAGCGTCATGGTGCCGATCTTGCGCAGCGGGAACTGGTCTTCGGGCCAGATCTTCGTGTCGTCGAGCGGGTCCCAGTCGAGTTCCGGGTGTTCGTCGTCGCTCATGAGCTGCACGAACATGTCCCACTGCGGGAAGTCGCCCTTCTTGATCGAGTCGAAGAGATCCTTCGACGCGCTGCCGAGGTCCTCGGCCTGCACCTTCTTGGCTTCGGCTTCGGTGAAGCTGTGGACGCCGCACTTCGGGTGGAAGTGGTACTTCACGATGGCGGTCTGCCCCTCGGCGTTGACCATCTTATAGGTGTTCACGCCGTAGCCTTCCTGGTGGCGGTAGCTCTTCGGGATGCCGCGCGGGCTGAAGAGGAAGGTCAGCATGTGCTGGGCTTCCGGGGTCTGGCTCATGAAGTCGAAAATGCGGTTCGCTTCCTGGCGGAAGGTCACCGGGTCGGGCTTGAGCGAGTGGATGACATCCGGGAACTTGATCGCGTCGCGGATGAAGAACACGGGCAGGTTGTTGCCGACGAGATCCCAGTTGCCGTCCTCGGTGTAGAACTTCACGGCGAAGCCACGTGGGTCGCGCGCCACCTCCGAGGAGTCGCGCCCGCCGATCACGGTCGAGAACCGGATGACCATCGGCGTCTTCTTGCCCGCTTCCTGGAACAGCTTGGCGCGGGTGTACTTGCTGGCCGGTTCGTCGCCGATCTGGCCGGTGGCCTCGAACTCGCCGTACGCCACGAAGCCGCGGGCGTGCACGACGCGCTCGGGGGTGCGTTCGCGGTCGAAGTGACTGATCTTTTCGAGGAACTGGTAATTCTCGAGCGTCGCCGGGCCGCGGGAACCGACGGTGCGGGAGGACTGGTTGTTGGTGATGGGATGGCCCTGGCGCGTGGTGAGCACCGGGTCCGGCTGGGTTTCTTCAGGTTTGTTTTCCATAGGCGTAAACTCCTTAGTTCAAGAAAACCGAACAATCGTTCCATTGCCTTCGCAACCCTTTTCTTTTAATTTCCTCGGGTTTTGATGCTCCATCATCCACCCATCGCCCGCGTCCGGCTGGCGGACCTCCTGCACGCGCTGGCGGACCCGGTGCGCCTGGCCTTCGTGCGTGTGCTGACGACCGAGCGTGACGGCATCAACTGCGCGGACACGATGGCCCGGGCGGGACTCTCGATGCCCAAGTCCACCTGCTCTCACCACTTCAAGATTTTGCGCCGGGCCGGCGTGGTGTTCAGCCAGCGGCGAGGAGTCGAGTTGATCAACTTCCTACGCGCGGACGAACTCGAAGCGCGTTTCCCCGGGATGCTGACGACGGTCCTCACCGCCTCCGAGCAGGAGCACCGGGCCGACGCGCTCGCCGTTTGAGGCTCGCGCCGCATTGCCTTCCGGCGGGTTTGTTCTACCTTACCCGCGCGTGAGCACCCTGCGCCTCTTTCGCCTGTTGTTGTGGGTGCAGTGGCGCAGCCTCCTGGCGCGGGTGCGGGGATTGCGACGGCGTTCGCCGCTCTTGCCGCTGCTCCTGGTCGGCTTCGTGCTGGGTTACCTGCTGTTGGGTTACTACCTGTTCCACCGCGGGCTGGAGTTCCTCTTCGCGTTCCCGGCGGTCGGCACCCTCCTGGCGCAGCGCATCCTGTTCCTCATTTTCGGGTTCTTTTTTGTGATGCTGACGTTCTCGAACCTCATCATCGGCTACAGCACGCTCTTCAAGAACCGCGAGACGAATTGGTTCCTGACCCTGCCCATCCCGCACGCGGACATCTACCGCTGGAAGTTCCTCGAATGCCTCGTCGTGTCCTCATGGGCGCTGATGTTCCTGTCCGCGCCGATGATGGTCGCCTTCGGGCGGGCGCAGGAGGTCACGGCGTCGTTCTACCTGGAGGTCGCGCTGATCTACCTGCCCTTCATCGCCATCCCGGCGGTGCTCGGCTCGGCGCTGGCGCTGCTCGTCGTTGCCGTGCTCGCCAAGCCGTGGGCGCGCAAGGCCGTCGTCATCGCCGCGGCCGTCGCCCTCGTGCTGACCGTCGTGCTCGTGCGCCCGGCCAACGCGGACAACGTCGGCGCCGGCTCGGAGGTGCGCGTCTTCAACCAACTCCTGAGCCACACGCGGTTCAGCCTCAACCCGCTGCTGCCCAGCGCGTGGATGGCGCAGGCGGTGTTCTCGTGGAGCGGGGGACTGGTGCGCGAGGGCGGGTTCTTCTTTTGTCTGCTGCTGAGCAACGCGCTGATGGGCCTCCTGCTCGGCTTCGAGGTGGCGAGCCGGTTCTTCTACGCGAGCTGGACGCGCGCCTTCGGGCACCGTTCGGAGCGCAGCCAGCACCGCTCCGACGCCCGCCGCCAGGCCCGGCTGCGGCGCGGGTGGATGGAGACGACCCTCGCCCTGCCGCCGGTGAGGGCGCTCGTCAGCCGGCCGGTGTGCGCGCTCGTGCTCAAGGACGCGCGCGTCTTCTGGCGCGACCCGGCGCAGTGGAGTCAGGTCATGATCTTCTTCGGCCTGCTGACGATCTACGTGCTCAACCTGCGCAACGTCGCCTACGACCTCCAGAGCAAGTTCTGGAGCACGATGATCTCTTACCTCAACCTCACCGCCTGCGCGCTGACGCTCTCGACCCTGACGACGCGCTTCGTGTTCCCGCAGTTCAGCCTGGAGGGGCGGCGGCTGTGGATCCTCGGACTTGCGCCGCTCGGGTTGGGACGCGTGTTGATGCAAAAATTCTGGTCCGCGTGCCTCGCCTCGACGGCCGTGACGGTCGCGCTGATGGTGGCTTCCAGCCTGATCCTGCGGCTCGACTGGGATCGCATCGTGTACTTCGCCGCGGCCATCGCGCTGATGAGCGGCGCGCTGTGCGGGCTTTCGGTGGGTCTGGGCGCGCTGTTCCCCAACTTCAAGGAAGAGAATCCGTCGAAGATCGTCAGCGGCTTCGGCGGGACGCTGTGCCTGGTGGCGAGCTTTGTTTATATCGTGGTGTTCATCGCGCTCCTGGCGTTCCCGGCGAGCTTACCGTTCACCTGGCCGACGATCCCGGCGGGCTGGCGGCAGGCGCTGCAAGTGGGGGCGTTCGCGGGGGCGTTGGCGTTGAGTGCGGCGGCGTGCGCCGTGCCGCTGGCACTGGGTTGGCGGCGGCTGAAGGCGATGGAGTTCTAGGC
>CAXUIU010000101.1:0-10898 GCA_964250955.1 uncultured Chthoniobacterales bacterium
CGAGGAACCGTCCACAGCCGCCTGGGCCCGCGCAAACGTCCAGGCAGGTCTCGACCGGCTGGCGGCGCGGGATTTCGCCGGGTTCCTGGCGCACGCGGTGGAGGCCAAGTCGGACTTCCGCGACCCGGGGCCGGTCCTGGCCGGTCTGCTCGGACCCGATTTGCGCGCGGCGGTCCACGACCTACGGTTGGTGGACTACGCCGACGTTCTCGCCATGCCCGCGCCGACCTGGGTAGCGGGGGCACTGGCCACCCTGCACGCCTCTTAGATGAAATTCCCTCTGCCTCTCCTCGCCGCGCTCGCCGGCACCGGGCTGGCCGTCCTTCCGGCCGCCGCCCAACAATCGCTCTACTCCGATTCTCCCGCCCGCGCGAACCCGAAGGCCATCCCGCCCAAGCGCGACCCGAGCTTCGACAATGCCGTGCGCGGTCCCCGCGGCCCACTCGATTGGGAGCGGACCGTGGCACTCTCGCCCGATGGTCGGCTCTTCGTGACCCGGAACGCGGACGGCCACCTGCGTGTCTGGGAACTCGGCAGCGGGCGTTCCGAGGTCGAACTGCCCGCGGGCGTCCTCACCGCGGTCTTCTCGCCGGACAGCCGGCTGCTGGCGTGCCGTTTTGAAAAACCCTCCGGCCAACCGGGTGGGCGGTTCTGGCAGGTGTTCACCGCCGCCGACGGCAAGCCGGCGGGCGGGACGCTCGCGGCTCCCGAGGCGGACGCCGACGGCGCGGAACTCGTGGCTTTTTCCCCGGACGGCCGGCTGCTGGCGGGTTTTCTCGGGGAGGGAGCGAACGTCCGCGTCGCCTTGTGGGATACCGCCGGCGGCCCGCCCAAGGCCACGCAACCGGTGACCCAGCTCTTCGGCGGGGTCACGCTGGCGTTCTCGCCGGACGGCAAGACCCTGGCCGCCGCCGGCGCGGGCAGCGCCACGGCGCTCCTGAATCTGCCCGACCTGAAGCCGCTAAGAACCCTAGCCTCCGCCGGGCCGCCCCCGCAGGGGCCACCGGGTTTCGCCGCGGAGGCATCGGTGGGGGGGGCCGGCGGCGACGAGCGGCGCATCGTTCGCGGCGTGGACAACACCTTCCCCGTCGCGGCGTTGTACGAAGCGGCCACCGGCCGGCTCGTGGCGGAGTTGAAGCTGCCCGCTACCCGTCCCGGCCGCGTGCGGCAGGTGCTCTTTGCCAACGATGGCCGCGCGTTGGTCACCGTCGCCGACCGCGGCCTCCAGGCCTGGGCGTCGGCAGACGGGCGACTCCAAGCCATCCTGCCCGACGGCGGCTTCCCGGCGGCCGTATCGCCCGACGGGCGGACGCTGGCGGCGGCGCTCCTTTCCGACCTCGCGTGCTGGGACACAACCACTTGGCGGCTGGGCCTGCACATCTCCAACGCCCGCCCCGGTCTAGGCACCGTTAACGGACCGCAGGGCAACACGCCGTTGGTTTTCGCTCCGGACGGCGGGATCGTCGCCATGCGCGGGGATAGCGTCGCCGCCTGGGAACTCTCCGCCGGCCGACTCATCGCCGAACGTGCCGCCACGCAAGCGCGGGTCGTCTACTAAGTGAATGACGAATGACGAGGGCAGAGGGCAGAGGGTAGAGGGTAGAAGGAGTGAGCTTTGCTGATTTCGGCATTCGGCATTCACCGAGGTACTTGTTCCCACAGCCTTGGAGTGCTTTCAGGAAAGTCGTGGCTACAACTCACAGATTTGACCGCCTTAAACTATGGATGACCGAACCGAGGCCAATGCGTACTCTCCGCAGTGGTTTCGCTTCTTCCACACGGACATCCCCGCCGACCGCACGGTCCGGGAGGTCGCCTTCATCGTCCGCGCTTGTCCGCGGCCGGAGTTCGACCGGGTCCTGGACCTCTGCTGCGGCACCGGACGCCACGCCCGCGCCCTCGCCGCGCAGGGCTATAAGGTGACCGGCGTCGAGCGAGACGCTCATGCCGTCGCCACCGCCCGGGAACAAGCCGGCGGGCCAAACTACCTCCAGGCAGACGTGCGGGATTACCGGCCCGCAGTGCAGGGCTTCGACGCCGCGGTGGTCATGTCCCAGAGCTTCGGCTACTTCGACCCGGTGACCAACGCCGGCCTGCTCAGGCGGTTGGCGAGGGGGCTGCGACCTGGTGGACGCCTGATCCTCGACCTGTGGAACCCGGCGTTCTTTCTGCCGCGCCAGGGGCAGCGCCGCTTTGATCTGCCGGGCGGCACCGTGCGGGAGACCACCCTCATGGCTGGCGACCGGCTCTTCTCGCGCCTGGATTACCCGGGAGGCGGCCACGACGCCTTCGAGTTCCAGACGTTCACGGAGGAGGAAATTGTGTGGTTCGCCGAGCCCGCGGGCCTGACGCTGATCTCGGCCTGTACGAACCATGACGCCGACCAGCCACCGTCGGCGGATCAGCCAAAAATTCAGTTCGTGCTGACATCGGGGGCAGGTACATGAGCGAGGCGTGCATCTTTTGCCGGATCGTGGCTGGCACCGCGCCGGCACACGTGGTGTATCAGGATGCCGCCACGCTGGCGTTCGTGGACCTGCGCCAGTTCCATCCTGGTCACGTGCTGGTCATCCCCCGGACGCACCTGCACGACGTGCGGGAACTTGACCCAGCTACCGGGGCCGCTCTGATGGCGACGGTGGCGCGGATCACCCGTGCCGTCAGCCACGCCTTCCCAAACGAAGGGCTGAGCCTGTGGCATTCGGTCGGGCCAGCGGCGTTCCAGGAGGTGCCGCACCTGCACTTCCACGTGCACCCGCGCTTCCATGGGGACGGCTTCCTGCGGGTGTACCCCGGCGAGCCACCCACGGCGGACGAGCCGACGCGTGAACGCTACGCGGAGGCCCTGCGCGCGCAATTGGACGGTAGCGGGCATTAACGGGCGCAACGCGCCGTCAGCCCACCGCAAGCCGGCGTTAGCTGACGCGCATAAACCCTGGCAAAGTGGCAGCATGAAATTGCCCGCCCGCTCTCTTTTGCTCGGTCCGATCCTGCCTGCGCTCGCGGTTTTGGCGTGGGGTGCCACTTCCGCACGTGCCGAGGGCGGCGGCACGGCCGAAATCAAGAGCTACCTCACCGGCAAGCTCTCCCGCATGGACGGCGCGGCGCACGACTTCGTCAAGAACGCCGCCGACTACGAGACCCTCGTCAACGCCTGCGGTGGCGACTACAACCGCGTCGCCACCGAACACGGCCCCGACGCGCTCGGTTTGGTGCGCAAGATGCAGGACGACTTCAAAATCTACCATAACGACGGCTACGAGACCATCGAGGGCATCACGGCCGGCACCAAGCTGATGGTGGACTTCGACAACTACCTGGACGCGGGCGTGCCCAAGGGCGAAGCCACGACCGATTCGCCCGCTTCGACGCTCGTGCTCAAGGATCGCAACGGCAAGATCATCGTCGACCGCAACGGCAACCTGTTCCACTACGTCATCGAGCCGACCCTCTGGGGCACGAAGGAAAACTTCGTCAAGCGCCTGAGCCCGGAGGCCGCGGCGAAGGTCAAGCCCGTGACCGTGTTGCCGCGCGCCGACGTGCTCGTGGCCGCCTCGGCCGACTGTGCCCGCAAGATGGACGAACTTCAGGGCATCGCCAACCGCTGGGACCCCACGCTCGACGAGTGCGTCGGCGCGCTCGTGTGGATGACGCCGACCCTCAACGGCTACTTCGACGACTGGCGGGAGTCCCGCTATAATCCGCAGTCCTCGCTCGGGCGCTACGTCGCCGAGAGCCGGGTGCTCGACATGCGCGGCATCATGTTCAGCCTGTCGCTGATGTGCAACGCCATCCTGCCCGAACTCGGCAAGAAGGACCCCGCGCTCGCCGCCCGGCTCAAGAGCGAATACGCTGACATCCTGAACTTCATCAACCGCGTCGACGCCCGCGAGCGCGCGAGTGGCAGCAAGGTCTCGGCAGCCGAGATTGAAGAACTCGCCCAACAGGCCAAGCGCCACACCGACCAACTCACCCCGCACCTCAAGCAGATGGCCGCCGAGATGAACCTCAAGCTGCCGCCCAAGCCGACGTTGGCTTAAGCCTGAGGGGCCGTTCAACGCACGCGCTGCGATTCCGCTGACCCGCATGAAACTTCGATCCCTTTTGCTCCTGTGCGCCGCCACGGCGGCGTTCGGGGCTGCCCCGGTACGCGCCCAGGATTTCTCGGACGCCATCCACGACGTGGAGAGCCGCCTCGACGATGCTGCCCTCGACGTACAAGCCGGTACGCTCGCGCCGGAAGGAATCGTCGCCGTGGACGGAGCGTTCGCGGCGCTGCGGCCGGTGGTTAAAGATCCCGCGGCGCTCGCGTTGCTGGACGAGCAGCCTGCCGCCGCCACGCCCGGCGTCCAGATCGGCGTGGACCGCGCGCGCTTGCAGCACGTCATCGCCCTGGAAATGCTCCGCGCCCAGCGCGCTGGGCAGGTGGACCAAACCCGGGAGTGGCGGGCACAGGTGACCCTGCCGCGCTACGCCAGCGGCGAGGAAAACGCCCTCCTGCTGCAAAACGTCAACCCCGCGCAGGTCGGCCAACCGGCAATCACCAAGGCGCTCGCCCGCGAGGTCATCGGCTGGCAGACGACACGTGCCCGGCAGTTGTTGGACTACCTCCAAGAAGGGCTCAAACGCGGCGACGCCAACGCGGGCTTCGTCGAGGTCTACACGTCGGAAATCCGCGCGCTGGTGCGCTTCCCGGCCCCGTTGCTCGCCGCCGCGGAACTGCCCGCCGCCGCGCGCGAACCCGCCCCGGTCCCGGCGTTGACCGAGCCGTACGACTCGCCGGAAAACTCCGGCCAGGTCGCCCTCTGGCGGCAGGACGTGGAGGGCACGCTGCCTAACCTGCTCTCCGACAAAGACGTGGCGCGCCGCGAACGGCTGCTGGTCCGCTTCGTCAAGCTCATCCCGCAGGAGTACCGCAACGGCGTCGCCGACGGCCACATCCTCATCGCGCTGGAATACCGTGAGGCCACGCAGTTCAGCCAGCAGGCGCAATCCCTCGTCAACGAACTCGGCCCTGTCTGGCAGCGCGACCAGTCCGACGCGTACAACCGCCGCCACCGCGAACTCGTCGACAAGTTCGAAGCCCTGCGCCACTCGGTCGCCAAGATGGCGTCAGTCGATAGCATCACCGCACAGTCCAAGGAAATCTCGAACATCCTCGAAGGCGACTTCCAACTCAGCGCCCGCCGCGCCGGTGACAAGGAAAACATCATCGAGGAGACCGCGCTCGAAGTCCGCTCCGCGCTCAACAACTCCCTGGCCGCCGCCAAGGCTGACCAGTGGCAGGAGGCCGAGAGCCAGCGGCTCGACGCCTACACCGGGTTCGACGCCGAGATCGAGCCGCGCGTGCTGCCGCGTGACCCGACGCTGGGCCGCGACACGGAGCGAAGCTTCATCGACGGCACGCCGGAGGCGCCGGGCATCAAGGCTCTTCTGGACCGCCGTGCGCCGATGGAGGAACTCGAAGGAGCCTACGAACGCACGCTGGGCAGCCTCGACAACAGCGTGAGCCTACTAAAGACGGCGGTGTCGCCGGGGACCCTGGCCTTCACCTCGTTCTCCATCATCGCCCGTGAAGGGATGGAAGCCGTCGTCGTGCTCGCGGCGCTCCTGGCTGGTCTGCGCGGCGCGGAGCAGGCCGGCACCCGCCGCGGCATCGTCGGCGGCGCGTGGGTCGGCGTGCTGGCGTCGGCGCTCACGTTCTGGCTCTCCAAGACGGTCGTGCAATCGCTCAGCCACTACGGCGAAAAGCTGGAGGCCATCGTGTCGATCCTGGCGGTGTGTATCCTCCTGCTCGTCACGAACTGGGTGTTCCACAAATTCTACTGGGTCGGCTGGAACGCGAAGATTCGTTCGCTCAGCAAGGCCGCGCAGAACGTGGACCGGCAGCGTTGGGAATGGGTCGCCCTGCTCGGGGTCGGCTTTCTGACGGTGTACCGCGAGGGTTTCGAGTCGGCGTTGTTCCTGCAATCGCTCATCCTCGACGGCAACCCGGGCCCGGTGTGGGGCGGGGTGGCCGCGGGGGCGGCGTTCATCGCCCTGGTCGGCGGGCTGGCTTTCAAGTTCGGCGTGACGCTGCCGTACCGCAAACTGCTTGTGGTCACGGGGGTGCTCGTGGTGTCGATCATGGTGAGCTTCCTTGGCTCGACGACGCGGCTCTTCCAGACGGTCGGCTGGCTGCCGGTGCACCCGGTCCCGGGTCTGCACCTGCCGAACTGGACCGGCTTGTGGCTCGGGCTGTACCCGAGTTGGGAAGGACTTTTCATCCCGCCGCTCGCGTTGGTGTACGTCGGCAGCGCGTGGCTCTGGACGAAGTGGTCCGCGCGCAGCCAAGGCAACACGCCGCCCCCGACACGTCCCGCCGCGCCCACTAGACGCCAGCCCGTTCCTCAGCCGGCGGGCGTGTAGATTTGACGCCCCTTCAACCTCACACCACCGCCCTTGCGCGGTGGGATAACCCTCTGATGTATTAGTAAGCAGTAGTTCTCCATGAAAATCCGCCGTACCTTCACCCTTGCCCTAGCTGGCCTGACCGCCTTCGCCCCCGCCGTTTCCCGCGCCGCGACGAACATCCTGCCCGGCCCCGATCAGGACCGGCCTGGCATCATCGCACCGACCTCGCCGAACCCCGCGCTCACACCGGACGGGCTTACGGGTGGGCCAAAGTCGATCTTCGCGCGCGAAACGGCACTCGGAGACCTGGGCGGCGCGCGGCTGGACCTTGCCACGCAGCTAGGCATCGCCATCACGCCTAACTACATCGGCGAGGTGATGGGCAATCCGACCGGCGGCATCAAACAAGGCATCGTCTACGACGGCCTGCTCAACGTGCCGCTCGACATCGACGTGGACCGCTTGACCCACGGCCTGACCCACGACCTGATCTTCCACACCAACGCCTTGTGGCTGCAAGGGCAGGGGCTCTCCGTCCGGCACACGGGCGACTTCTCCAACACGAGCAACATTTCAGGCTACAACACCGTCCGCTTGCAGGAACTCTGGCTGGAACAATACTTCTGGAGAAAGCGCGCCAACCTGCGGGTCGGCATCCTGGCGGCGGACGCCGAGTTCTTCACGACGAGCAACGGCTCGCTGTTTCTCAACGGCACGTTCGGCGCGTTCACCCTTGTCGGGGCCAACCTGCCCGATCCGCCCATCTTCCCAGTGGCCGCGCCCGGCGTGCGGGTCTTCGTGCAGCCGGTGTCGAAGTTCTCCTTCCAGGCCGGCATCTACGGCGGCGACTCGGGCGGTTCGCAGGACGAGAACAACCACGGCACGAACTTCAACCTGCGTTCGCGCGACGGCGCCCTCATTTTTTCGGAGGTCGCCTACTACCGCAACCAGTCGCCCGGCGACCGCGGCCTGACGGGCACGTACAAGCTCGGTGCCTTCGTGCACACGGGCAGCCAGGCGTTCCAGACGTTCGACTCGCAGACGCGCGTGGCGCTCGGCACGGGCAACAGCCAAGACCGCAGCACGAACTTCGGCGTCTACGGCGTCGTGGACCAGGACCTGTATAAGTTCGGCGGCAAGACGATCAGCGGCTTCTTCCGGATCGGCGGCGCGCCGGAGGACGTGAACTTCGTGAGCTTCTACGTGGATGGCGGCGTGAACTTCACCGGGTTCGTACCCACCCGCCTGCGCGACATCGCGGGGGTGGCGGTGGCGCACTCGTCGATCAGCGACGACTACAGCCGCAGTGACCGCGCGCAAGGTGGCACCGGGTACTCGCAGGAAACCGTGCTGGAAGCGACCTACCGCGTGACCATCGCGCCGTGGTTCTTCGTGCAGCCGGATTTGCAGTACATCTTCAATCCCAGCGGCGCGCACGGTTCGCACGATGCGCTCGTGCTCGGGGCGCGTACCTCGGTGGTTTTCTAGAACGAGACCACCGTTCGCACGCCCAGCACCAGGGCGTCGCCGTAGCGTGGGCTACCGCCGGGATGTACGAGGTATTGCAGGTCCGGCTGCACGCTGAGCCAGGGCGCGAGGTTGATCTGGTAGGTCACCTCGAAGATACCCTCGTAGTTCGGTGAAGGCATGCGCGTGCCGCCGAACCGGCCGGTGTCGCGCACCAGTCGACGCGCGGCCTCGGAGAGGCTCGTGTAGGTGAAGCCGAACCCGAGCAGGTCCTGATCGCGGCCGGGGATAGGCGCGCGGTAGTTCAAGCCACTCTCCGCGTAGAAGTCCGTCAGGCTGCGGTCGCCCTGGCCGACGCCGAGCCGGCCGAAAACGCGCAACTCCGCCCCGGAGGGTGGCGTCACGCCGTTGAGGCCAAGCGGGGAGTCCTCAGCGTTGCCGATGGGGGCGGCGGCGCTTGTCGCCACGTCCTCGTTGCCTCCGCCGGGGTGTTGCGGACGGTAGAGGACCTGCTCGGCCACCGCGTAGAAGCCTCCGTCGCCATGGTGAACCCGCGGGTGCGTGTCCACCGGCGGTAGGGTCAGGTAGGGGTCCGCGGCCAGGAGGAAGGCGTCCGAGAAGCCTCCCGTGTGGTAGAAGCCGCCCACACGATAAGCACCAGGCAGTCCGGGGTCGTCCTTGCGGTAGTTGCGCAGGTAGCCCGCCTCGTAGAGGGAGAGTACGCCCTGGTTGCCGCTGATGGGAAAGCGCACCCCGTCGTCGTTGTAAGCGTTGCCGGCGTGGAAGCCGGGGTTCGGGTCGCCGTCGCGGTCGGCGTTGGCGTTGCCGGCGTACACCCCGGCCTGGAAATAGAAGTGCCCGTGGGGTGAGTTGAGGCGCAGACGCGCGGCCGGGGCCGCCTCCGGGTAGGTGGGCGTGGGGACGTTGAGGGTCAGGGTCGGCAGGGCACCGAAATTGGAGTGGATGAACAGCGCCCCGCCGATGGTCGTGGCGAACTCGGCGTCCACTTCCTCCTGGCCGATGCGCAGGTTGACCTTGTTGTGGAAGAACGCCTCTTGCAGCCAGACTTCGGACAGCCGGAAACTATCGTAGGCGTTGATGCTGGAATAAAAGTTGAGGTCGCGCGTGTAGAGGTTGGTGCCGTTGGGCCCGTGGCTCTCGTAGGCGAGGGCGTGGAACTTGAGTCCGTTCCAGCCGAGCAGCTTGCCGAAATCCACGTCCAACCCGGCGGTCAGGAGGCCATTGTAAACCGCTCCCTGGCGGTAACCGCCGGCCGGGTTGCCGAACTCTTCGCCCGTGTAGCTCAGGCCGGGCACAATCCCCAGGTCCGCCAGCTTGGCGCGCTGGCCGCCGGGAGCAGGCAGGGGGGCGTCGCGCTGGGTAAACCCTTTCGGCGCGTCCGCCGGGGCGGGGGACGGACTGGCCGTGGGTTCCGATCCGGCACGGAGGATCGCCGGAGCCAACAGCAGCCACAAAAAGAACGCCCCAAGTACGCGAGGAGTCAGGAACGTCATTCAATCCACTACAAGGGAAGCGACTGTAAATGGCAAGTGGCCGGTGATGCCCGGCGGCGTCTTCAATCGTCCGAGTCGGGCGTGGCACTGGCGGCCGGCGTCTCGGCGGGAATCACCAGGACCGGCGCGTCCTCCGGTCGGGTGACCGCCGTGGCCTGACTGGCAATGGCCTGCCAGCTTCCATCCACCCGGCGCACGAAGGTGTCCGTCCAGCGGTACGTGCCGTTCAACGCCGCGCCACGGTCGTTGCCGGAGACCGTGGTCTCGCCGGTGACCACCGCCGCGTCGCCATGGAGTTGCACGGTCATCGCGGAGAGTCGGAACGCGTCGATCTTCACGTCCGTCGCACGGGCAGCGGCGAGGTCGTCGGCCTTGTGCCCGACGTTGCCGGCCGCGTCGGTGTAGACGTAGTCGTCGGCTTCCACCTTTTCGATGAACGCCGCGTCGTGCTTGGCGACGGCGTTGGCCCAGTCTTGTTCGAGCTTCAGGAGCGCCGCCGCGTCCTTGTCAGTCTGAGCGGCGGCCGTGCCGACGGCGCAAAAGGCCAGGGCGACGAGCAGGCGGATTTTCATGGGGCAGGGGGCGGGGCGTCAGAGGCGACGCGGTAGCGGAGTTGGCGGGAAAGCAGCCAGCGCACGCCGAACATGTCCACCGTCGCCCGGAGCGCCCGGTTGCCCAGGCCGTACTTGCTGACGCCGTACTGGCGAGCGCGGTGGTTGACGGGCATCTCGATCAGTTTGAAGCCCGCGCCCTTGACCAAAGCAGGGATGAAGCGATGCATGCCCACGAAGGGCACCAGCGCGGACACACATTCCTTGCGCATGGCTTTGAGCGTGCAGCCGGTGTCGCGCACGCCGTCGCGCGTGAAGCGGCTGCGCACGAAGTTGGCCACACGGCTGGTGATGCGCTTGACGACCGTGTCTTTGCGCCGCGCGCGGTAGCCGCAGACGAGGTCGGCCGCGCCGCGTTCGATCTCGGCGACGAGCTTGGGAATGTCGGCGGGGTCGTTCTGGAGGTCGCCGTCGAGCAGCGCCGCCACCCGGCCGCGCGCGGCGTGGAGGCCGGCGTACATCGCGGCGCTCTGGCCGGCGTTCTTCTCGAAGGCGAGCACGCGCACCCGGCCCTCGGGGTCGGCGGCGATGCGTGCCCGCGTGCCGTCACGCGAACCGTCGTCCACAAAGACGATCTCGTAGTCCAGCCCCGCAAGCGCGGCGGAGAGTTCGCGCTGGAGGATGGGGACGTTTTCCTCCTCGTTGTAGAGCGGGATGACGACAGAGAGAGCGGGCTTGGCGGACATGCGGGAGAAGGGCGGGGTCAGAGTTCGAGCCCCTTGTAGTTAAAACACGCATACACCCGCAGCGGGCGCAACGGCTGGCCGCGCCGGCGGACCTCGTACTGCGCGACGAGCGCGCATTGCTCGAAACCGTCCTCAATCGTGCCGGGCAGGTTACGGAGTTTGTCCTCGTCGGTGACGAAGAGTGCGCTCCGACCCACGAACGGGCTCGGCTCCAGGCCGCGGAACTC
>CAXUIU010000102.1:0-10773 GCA_964250955.1 uncultured Chthoniobacterales bacterium
GCACCGACCCGTACATCACCACACGCGGGGTCGAGGACACCGGCCGCATCTACCGCGGCGGCACGGCGTCCGCCCCCTCGCCCGATGGTCTCCCGAGCGCCTACCTGCTCGGGGCCAACGGCGGACCCTCGGCGTTCGACCAGCGGATCAACTTCGACGCCCGCTTCGGCGCGGTTGGCGACATCGCGGCGTTCCGCTTCACTAACCTCGCCCTGCTCGGCACGCCGCTGATCTCCACCGCCGACGGCCCGACCAACCTCGCCCTCATCACCGACCGGAACCTGGCCGACGCGTCCTCCGCGGCCAACACGCAGCCCGTGTTCAGCCTCAACGGCCTCGGCACCGTGCTGCTCGCCACCCGCAGCGGCGCGATCACCTTCAACCAGGGCATCGCCTTCCAGAGCACCGACGGCACCGCGCCGAACCTCACGCTCTACGCCCGCGGCGGCGCGCTCGACCTGGAGCGCACCACCCGCTTCTCCATCGGCGGCGCGCTCGACCTCGACAGCGACTCTACCGTCACGCTCAACGCCCAAGCCGGCAGCGCCAACGCGGCCGGCGCGGGGACGGTCAACGTCGTCTCGGGTGGCGCCCTCACGCTCGGCGGCAGCGTCTTCGCCACCGGAGCGTTCACGGCGACGGCCGGTGGAGACTTCACCCTCGCGGCCGGCGGCGCGTTCGGCGCGTTGACGGGTGCCACGACCGTTATCGCCACCGGCAACGCCACCCTGGACGGCGCGGCCTCGGCCGGCGGCGCGCTCGTGTTAACCGTCGGCGGCAACCTCTCGACGGGCGCGGCGTCCAGCCTCCTCAGCACGGGCGGCGCGACGTTTTCCTCGACGGGTACCATGACCCTCGGTGGCTCCCTCACGGCCGGCGGCAACGTCACGCTCCTGTCCACCAGCGCGGTGAACATCGCGGGCACGGTCGTCGGCGGCCCGTTCGCGGTGGAGGGCAACGGCATCACGGTGGCCTTGGCCGGCTCCGTCCGCACGGGCGGCACCTTCCAGCAGGCTTCTTCCCTCCGCTCGACGGGTGACCTCCTCGTCAACGGCCGGGTGGACGCCGCCGGTGGCCCCTTGCAACTCACCGCCAGCGGCGCGCTGACCATCGGGTCAACGGCCACGGTTGTTTCCAACGCCGCCGCCCTCACCGCCGGCGGGTTCGCCACGGTGGACGTGGGCAGCTTCCACCCGGGTGACACCACCCGTACCGGCAGTTTCAACCTCGTCGCCACCACCGGAGCCGCGTTGACCAACGGCAGCGGCGTTCCCGACGCCATCGACGACCTGAACGTCACCACGGACGGTCCGATCACGGTAGCCGCCGGCTCCTACCGCTTCAACACGTTGCAAGCGAACAACGCCGGCACCCTCACCGTCGCGCCGAACGCCGTCGTCACCGCCAACACCCTCGGGCTCGGCGGCGACTGGAACGTCGGCGACGCGGCCCGCTTCACCCTGACCCCGTTCGTCACCGCCGCGACCAGCCACGTCGGCGGCAACGTCAACCTCGCCGGCGCACCCACGCTCACGCTCGGCCAGGACCTCGCGGTCGCCGGCAACATTGGAGTCAACAACGCCGCCAACGACGCCCCGGCGCTGATCCTGACCGGCAACGCCACCCTCACCACGACGGGCAGCGTCAACCTCGGCGCGGGTTCGCTCGACGGTGACCAGGGCAGCACGGCCAACACGGGCGGCACGTTCACGACGACCGGCCGCGTGCGGGTCGGCAACCTCAACACCGTCGGCGACCTCAACGTGGGCAGCCTGAGCGCGCTGAACGCGACCTCCAACAACTTGGACGGCTCCTTCAACGCCGCCAACCCCGCGGCGGTCGTCCGCGGGGCGGTGACGCCGTACATCTTCGGATTGGCGCACCGGTTCGACTTCGGCAGCTTCGCGGCGGACGGCGGGTTGCAGTTCGGTGGCGATCTGGCGCTCGCTTCCAGCTCCAGCCAGATTTCGCTGACGCTCAACGTGCGCGGCGGGAGCGTGACCTTCGGTCCGAGCGCCGTGGCGGGCCAGAGCGTCGCCTCGGCGAACTTCGACGGCATCAACAACATCGGCACCGACGCGCAGACGCACGTCGGCGCTCAGGCCGGCGCGCTGATCGTGACAACCTCGTCCGAGGGCATCGGCGGTGCCATCGCGGATACCAGCAGCATCTCGATCACGACTACCCCTGGCCCGAGCCCGACGCCGGGTCCCTCGCCCAGTCCCACGCCGGGCCTCGGTTCGCCGAGCCTGACGGCCGTCGGCGGCCAGATCCTGCGGGGGACGGGCGGCTTCGGTGGCAGCGGCGGCGCGGGCGGCAGCTTGTCGATGAGCACGGGCACCCTCGGGGTAGACAGCGGCGCGACCCTCAACGTCAAAGGCGGGGACTTCGCCGAGTACTCAGACTCGGGCACGCCCACCGGCGCGTTCGCCGCGGCGGGCGGCGTGGGCGGGACGATCAGCCTCGCCGCCACCCAGGGCCTGACGATCTCCGGCTCCGGCGGGACGGTCACCTTGCAGGCCGGCGGCGGCAACGTTTCCACCGCTCCCGCCACGACCGCGCCCGGGGCGGGCGGCACGATCCGGCTCACCTCGGGGTTGGGTCTGTCTATGTACAACGCGCAGCTCCTGGCGAACGGCGGCGACGTGGCGATCAACGTTCCTACCGACGCCGCCGGCACGCTCCCGCGCGCCACCGCACCGTCCGGCAACCCCGGCGGCAACGGCGGCACAATCTCGCTCGTCGACACGGCCGTCGGCAGCGAGTTCGCGGGCGTCACGCTCTACAGCACGGACCTCTTCGCCACCAGCGGGGCCAACGGCGGGAGCACAACCGTCGGCGGCAATGGCGGTCAGATCACGGTTGTTTCCCAGGACAACGGCGACGGGCAGGCGTCCGACGGCGCGGCCGTCACGCTGTACAACACGCGCGCCGTCGTGGGCAACGACGCTTCCACGAGCCGCACGTCCTCGACGGCGCAAGGCGGCACGATCCTGCTGGCGAGCGCGCGCACCGGCGGCGACGGGATTTCGGTGAGCGGTTTTTCCGATCTGCGCGCCCTGGTCGATGCCAACGCGGGCGGCGCGGGCGGGAGCATCACCCTCCAGACGGCCGGCGCGAACCTCGGGATTGACACTTCCACGCTCCGCGCCAGCGGCACGAACAGCCAGGTCTTGCTCAGCGTCGCCAACAACGCGCCCGGCACCTCCGGCCAGATCACGCTCACCAGCGCCACCCTCAGCGCGGAAATCCTCAAGGTGCAGGCGCTCGGCCGTGACGGCGTCATCACGATCAACGGCACGAACTCGGCGCTGACCGGCAACACCCAGCTCCTGCTCTTCGCCGGGTCCGGCGCACGCGCCGACACGAACAGCCTGATCGACTTCGCCGGCAACACCACGATCAACAGCCGGGCGGCCGGGGTCCTCTCTGCCTACACGGTGCGGGTGGAGAACGGCGTGCAGGTCACCGTCAGCGGCCCGGCGCTGAACCTCTACGCCAATTCGCTCCAGTTCAGCGAGACCTCGGGCGGCAACGACATGACGAGCGGCACGTTCTCCACCCCGGTCGTCAAGGCGGGCAACTACGGCGACCTGCCGACCCCGACGCCCGCGCCGACCCCGGTTCCCATCGCGCCGGCCGCCGCCAGCAGCGCGCGCAAGCCGGTCACCACGGCCGCGCCGCGCCCACGCACGGTGCCGTTCGCGGCGGTGCAGCCTTACCTCGTGCGCAACGGCCCCGCGCTGCCGTCGATGGGTCCGAACCCGCCGAAGACCACCCGCAAAACGTCCGCCGACCCCGCCGCACATGGACGCGACCTGCCACCCGCGCCTCGCAACGAAATGGCACCCCACCCGGAGAACCGCCTGCGGCCGTGAAGCTCCGCGTTTGACGCGGCCGGATCAGACGCAGATCGGAGCGGCGACCATCACCGGCGCCGCCGCGCCGTGGACGTGTTCCAGGCAGGCGATCACGGGGGTGCGCCGGGCGAATGCCGCCACCGCCGCGAAGCCGTGGACCCCCGCCCGGCGCAACGGCGGCGCGACCACCCGCTCGATCAATGCCACGGTCGTCTCCACGTCGCCGCGGCCGGTGTGGGAGCGGCCGTTGCTCAGGCCGTAATGGCGCTTGAGCGTGTCCAGGCGGTAGTTGCCAACCTCGCGCACGACCCGGCGCGTGAGCGTCAGCGCACAGAAGCCGCGCCGTCCGGTGGTCGGCACTCCCAGGCGCGCGTACTCGGGTGCGAGCACGCGGTTCCAATCGAAGGAAAGGTTGTACGCCACCATGGGCAGGTCGCCCGCGTAGGCGCGGAACGCCGCGTGCGCCTCGTACGGACAGGCGCCGTGCCGCCGCAGGTACTCGCGCGAATAACCGTGCACCGCCTGCGCGCCGGGATCGATGGGCACGTCGTGGTTGAGCAGCACCTGGAAGGATTCGCCGTCGCGTTGCCAGCCGCGCATCTTCTGGGCGGCGATCTCGACGGCGTGGATGGGCGTGTACACGCCGTCGGTTTCGGTGTCTACGATGAGCCAGGGTTCGTCGTGCATGGGCAGTCATTCACCAAAGCAGAACCACCCGTAGCCCGCCAGCTTTTAGGGAGGAGCCGTGTTGGAAGTTGCGGCGGCAAGGAGGGGAAAGACCACGCGCCGCGTACCGCCTGCTTGACAGGACAGGTGCCCGGGTCAACGGTCCGCGCAGTTCTTTGCAGAAAACTTAATGTTCGTGGACCGAACGATGGAATCCCGTGAAAACCGGGAGCAGTTGCGCTGCTGTAACTGGAGACGACTTCCCACAATGCCAATCTTGCGAGTAATCGCGGGGTGAAGGCGGGAAGAAGGATGAATGGCCGGAGGCTTAAGAAGCCTCCGCCGCCCGAGAAACCAGGAGTCAGAACACTTCGCCGGTCCGCTCTCATTCGTCCGGCCCCGCGTGTGCGGGACGCCGGGCGGCAAAACTTCTTCGCAAGAAAGAAGCGATGAGGGATCAGGAGGATATCCCGTTGCCCGTCCCGCGTTTTTATCCGCGGCCGTCGTGCGTCGCGGTGTCGTCTGGTCTCTTGTTCAACCAACCCGAAAAGAGACCAGATGAAAGTCCTGAAAGTTCCGTCGTTGATCGGCGGCGCTCTCCTATGGAGCGCCACCCTCATGCCATCCCCCGCCAACGCGCAGTCCACCGACTTCGCCGGCGCGGTCGTCGATTACACCCCGGGCACCGGGATCAGCACCGCTTACACCGACCCGACCTCCGCCCTAGGGAAGCCGGGCGGTAGTCCCGGCGGCAGCGGCACGCTCAATCCCTTCGTGCCTAACTACACTGGCTCGGAGCTGACCGGCATCGGCGTCGGCGGTCAACTGACCCTTGCGCTTGCCAACTTTGTCACCGTCGGCCCGGCGGGCACCCGCGAGGTGGGATTTTTCGGCAACGTGGGCATCGTCGCCGCATCGAACAACCCGCCGACGGCGGGGAACCCGGCGGCGGTCTTCGGCCTGCGCAGCGTGCTGATCTCGGTCAGCGCGGACGGTGTTCACTTCGTGTCGCTCAACGGCGGGACGCTCCTCCCCTCCACGCTGCCCACGAACTACTACACGAACCCGGACACCTCGAACTACAACGCCGCGCCGCCTGCTAACCCGACCCTCGCGGACTTCGGCAAACCCTTCACCGGGTCGCTCGCCGACTTCAACGGCGAGACCTACGCGCAGACGCTCGCCACGCTCAACGGTTCGGCCGGCGGCACCTGGCTCGACCTGAGCGGCACCGGCCTCGCGCAGGTCGGCTACATCCGCTTCAGCGAACCGACATCCGGCGGACAGAACGGCGGAGTCTTCTATCTCAACGGCGTGAGCGGCAACACGGCTCTGCTCGGCCTCGCGGTGCCCGAACCAAGTGCGGCGCCGTGGTGCCTCGCGGCCGGCATCATCCTATTGTGGGTTGGTCGTCGGCGCGCGGCGCGGACGGCGGTGGTAGTGCTCCTCGCCGTAGCGGCGCTGTCCGGCGGTGCCGGGTGTGCCTCCGCGCAGATGTTCGACTTCTCCAACGTCCAGAACTGGACCGGCACCGGCAGCAACGAAGCGGCGATGGTCATCGACTGGCAGGACGGCAAGCAGCCCAAATCGCTGGCGTGGGGCTACCGTTGGGACGGCACGGCCACGGGTTTGCAGATGATCCAGGCCATCGACGCGGCCGACCTGCGCCTGCAATTTTTCTTCGCCTACGGCGGGGAGTTCATCTACAGCATCGGCTACGACCTGAACAACAACGGCGGCACCTTCACGCCCGGTACGCCCGGGGATGAGACCGGCTCCGCTTCTGACCCGGACGACCACTACGCGGAGGGCGTGTTCTCGAAGTTCTGGGGCTACGAGATCACCACCGGCAGCCCGTACGGGGGTGGTGGCACGTGGAGCGATTCGCCGGCCGGCGCGAACGACCGGCAACTGGTCAACGGCTCGTGGGACGGCTGGAGCCTGTCGTACGACGAGCAGAACTTCAGCATCCCCCTGCCCGGTCTCCCGACAGCGGCGGCTCCGGTGCCAGAGCCTTCCGCCCTGTGGACCATCGGCCTGGCGCTTGCCACCGGGACGGTCTGTGGGTTGCGCCGACGTTCCAACACGCGGCAGGTATGAAACGCGCGGCGTTCACGCTGCTCGAACTGCTGGTGGTCGTGGCGGTGGTCGCCGTGCTGGCGGCCATCGCCCTGCCGGCGTACTCCGCGGCGCGGGCGGCGAGTTCCAAGGCGGTCGGCGCCCACTCGCTGCACGTCCTGGCGGTGGCGGGCCAGCTTTATCTCAACGACCACGACCAGCAGTTCTGGCCCTACTCGCAGTTTCCCTCCAACGGTGGGACGATGTGGTGGTTCGGCTGGGAGTCCAACGCCTCGCGCTTCGGCACGGCCGAGGGACAGCGCACCGTGGACTATTCGCAGGGCCCGCTCGGTCCCTACGCCATCGCCGCGGGCGGCGTGAAGACCGATCCCGCGCTCGCGGCGTACCGTCCGCAACTCAAACCCAAGTACAAAAACGGTAACTACGGCTACGGCTACAACACACTCCTGCCCGGCGGCAACGCCACGCGCTTCAGCCGGCCGGGGGAGATCGTGATGTTTGCGACGAGCGCCCAGGTCAACACGTTCCAGGCCCCGGCGTCGGCCAGCCACCCGATGGTGGAGGAGTTCTACGAGGTCAACGACACGCAGACGACCGTGCACTTCCGCGACGGCGGACGCGCGATGGTCGTTTGCCTAGATGGGAACTTGCGCGAACTCCCCATGGACCCGACCACGCTCGACACCCGGATGCCTGCCGCCAACATCGGCCGCTTCGCTCCCGTGGGCAGCAAGAAATACCTGGCGGAAGACGCGCCGTGAGGTCCGAGCCGCGTCAGCAGCCGTCACATCAGCTTGTCGAGGGTGATGGGCAGTTCGCGCACGCGTTTGCCGGTGGCGTTGTAAACAGCGTTGGCCACGGCCGCGCCGACGCCCGTGATGCCGATCTCGCCGATGCCGTGCGCTCCCATCGGCGCGTGCGGGTCGGCGATGTCGGTCCAGATCACGTCGATCTCAGGCACGTCCATGTGCACGGGCACGTGGTACTCGGCTAGGCTCGGGTTCATGATGCGCCCGTTACGTTCGTCGAACTGCGTCTCCTCCATCAGCGCGAGCCCCAAGCCCATGACGATGCCGCCGCGGAACTGGCTCTTGGCCGTCTTGGCGTTGAGGATGCGCCCGCAGTCGAACGAACCCAAAAACCGGCTCACGCGCACCTCGCCGGTGATCGCGTTGACGCGCACCTCGCAGAACTGCGCGCCGAAAGAGTGCATGGACCAGTGCATCAACTCCAACGGCGGTGGCGCGCTGCCTTCCACGCTCAGTTCGTCGCGGCCGGCGCGACCCAGGAGAACGGCGTAATCTTCGCGGCAGGCCGGGTCGTCCGTCTTGCACAACCCGCCGTCGCGGGCGGTGACCTCGTCCGGTTCCAGGCCGGCGAGCGGCGAACCTTTCGGCGCGAGCTTGAGCAGCGCGCCGACGAGTTCCTTGTAAGCTTCGAGCACGGCGGCTCCGATGGAGGCCGTCTGCTGCGAACCGCCGGCGAGGACGGTGCCGGGCAGGGCGGAGTCGCCGTAGTTCACCGTCACCTTTTCCAGCGGCAGGCCGAGGCGTTCGGCGGCGACGATGGCCGTCGTGGTAGCGGTGCCCATGCCCATCTCGTGCGCGGCGATTTCGACGGTCGCGCTGCCCAGCCGGGTCAGCGTGATCCGCGCGGCCCCGCCGGGCATGCGCTGGTAGGGATACGTCGCCGCCGCCACGCCCATTCCAACCAGCCACTCGCCCTCGCGGCGCGTGCCGGGGGTGGCGGAACGCCGGTCCCAGCCGAACCGCTCGGCCCCTGCGCGGCACGCCTCGACGAAGTGGCGCGAGGAAAACGGGATGCCCTGCGTCGGGTCCTGCTCGGGCTCGTTGCGCAGACGCAGTTCGATGGGGTCGAGGCCGAGGGTCTCCGCCAATTCATCGACGGCCGACTCCAACGCGAACGTGCCGACCGACTCGCCCGGGGCGCGCATGAAGGTATTGGCGACCATGTCGAGGTACGCCGTTTCCACGCCGAGTTTGAAGGAGTCCGCCGCGTACATGCACTGCGTCGCCAGGATGACGGGCTCGGGCATGTTGTTGTGGTCGGTCATGGCGACGACGCCGGTGTGGATCACCGCGTCGAAGTGACCGTCTGCCCGCGCGCCGATGGCCACGCGCTGCTCGGTGGTCGTCCGTCCACCCACCACGCGGTGGACCCCCTCGCGCGAGAGCGTCATGCGCACAGGCCGGCCGGCGAGCCGGGACACCGCCACGGCCAGGACGTGGTGCTGCCACAGCGTCTTGCTACCGAACCCGCCGCCCACGAACGGTGAGGTGACGTGCACCTGCGTCTCCTTCAGCCCGAACGCCTGCGCGAGCGACCACGCCGTGTGCGACACGCACTGCGTCGCGTCGTGCAGATAAACTTCCCCGTCCCGCCACGCCACCGTGACCGCGTGCGGCTCGATGGGGTTGTGGTTGTGGCGCGGGGTGGTGTAAAGCTGGTCGGTTTTGTAGGGGGCCGCCGCCAGCATGGCCTCGGCATCCTTGGCCTTGTGTTCGAGCGCCTCGCCCATGAACTCCGCGCGGTGCAGTCCATTGGCCTTAGCCTGCGCGAACGCGGTGACGGCCGGTTCCTCCTCGTAGGTGACCCGGACCAGACTCTTGGCGTGGTTGGCCTGTTCCTGCGTCCCCGCCAACACGACCGCGACCGGCTGGCCGTTCCAATGCACGCGGTCGTCTTGAAAAATGAGCAGGTTATCGCCGGACGCCGCCTTCTGCGCGGCCCCGAAGAACGGCATGGCCTTGATCTCGGGCGCGTTCTGGTGCGTCATCACGAACACGACCCCGGGAGCCGCCTCGGCCGCGGCGAGGTCGAAGGCTGCAATGCGCCCCTTCGGAATCGTGCTGTAGACGAGCGCCGCGTACACCATGCCTTCCACGGGGAACTCGGCCGCGAACTTCGCCTCGCCCCGCACCTTGAGCGGTCCGTCCACGCGGGAGATCGGCTTGCCGATCAAGCCGTCGCGGCTCTCGACCAACGGGTCGGGTTTGCCGCCGGGCATCATGCGGTCGGGCGCGAGCGCGACCATTTTCTTGACTACCGTCGTACCGAGATTGCCAAATCTGCTCATCGTGCGTCCTCCGTCAGTTCGCCGAGCACGGCCGTGACCGTGCGTCGGACCAGTTCCAGTTTGAATGCGTTGTGACTCAGCGGCCGGGCGTCGGTGAGTTCGGCCTCCGCCGCAGCGCGGAAGTTCTCCGGCGTCGCCGCCTGACCGCGCAGGGCAGCCTCGGCCTTCCATGCGCGCCAGGGTTTGTGGGCGACCCCGCCCAGGGCTAGGCGCACATCCTTGACCGTGTTGCCGTCGAGTTCCAAGGCGGCAGCGACACTCACGAGCGCGAAGGCGTAGCTCGCACGGTCGCGCACCTTGCGGTAGGTAGAACGCGCTGCGAAAGGCAGCGCAGGCAACTCGACCGCCGTGATGAGTTCGCCGGGGAGGAGGTTGGTTTCGTGCTCCGGGTGGTCCTCGGGCAGGCGGTGGAAGTCGGTGAAAGGCAGCGTGCGCTCGCCGTCCGCGCCGCGCAGGTGGACGACGGCGTCGAGGGCCGCCAGCGCCACGTTCATGTCGCTCGGGTGCGTCGCCACGCACGCCGACGAGGAACCGAGGATGGCGTGGATGCGGTTGAATCCATCGACGGCGTCGCAGCCCTGACCGGGTTGGCGCTTGTTGCAGCGCGAGCCGTCGTCATCGTAGAAATAAGCGCAACGGGTGCGCTGGAGGAGATTGCCGCCCATCGTCGCCATGTTGCGGATCTGCGCCGAGGCCCCCGCGACGATGGCGCGAGAGAGCGCCGGGTAGCGCGTGCGCACGGCGCGGTGCTCGGCCACGGCCGTGTTGCGAGCCGCCGCGCCGATGAGCAGGCTGCCGTCGGTGCGTTCCTCGATGGCGTTCGACAGGCCGGTCACATCGACCAGCGCGCCCGGGCGCTCGATGGTCTCGCGCAGCAAATCAACGAGGTTGGTGCCGCCACCGATGTACTTGGCTTGCGCCTCGCCGCCGCGCCGGATGGCATCCTCGGCGCTCGTTGCCTTCGCGTAGGTGAACGGGGTCATTGGGCGAAAGTCTCCTTGATGGCCGCGACGATGCCGTTGTACGCGCCGCAGCGGCACAGGTTGCCGCTCATGCGCTCGCGCACCTCCT
>CAXUIU010000103.1:0-10768 GCA_964250955.1 uncultured Chthoniobacterales bacterium
GTGGTAGAGCACCCCCATGAAGATCACGAGGTCGAACCTCTCGCCGAGGCTGGCCACGTCGTAGACCGAAAGGGAGTGGTACTCGATGTCCAGCCCCAGCGTCGCCGCCACGAAGCGCGCCTGCGTGAGGTAGTGCTCATCCAGATCGACGCCCAACACCCGCGCCGCGCCGCGCCGCTTCATCTCGACCGAGTAGAAGCCCGCGTTGCAGCCGATGTCCAAGACGCTTTTGCCGGTGAGGTCGCGCGGCACGGCGTCGGTGAAGCGCGCCCACTTCACCCCCGGGTAATCGCCCAGGAAATGGTCCGGCGCGGTCCAGACGCCGTGCAAGTTCATGTTCTGGAACCACGGGCCGAGCGCGTCGATGCTGCGGCGGAGTTCCTGCGCGTCGCTCATACCCCGTTGCGGGAACGTTTCGGCTTCGCGGAGGAAGCGGGGGCAACCTCTGCCAGTTCGTCCGACGGCACCACGACCGGCACCGCCGGGATGATCGCTTCGCCCGCGCCGGCGATGAAGAGTTCCGTCTGCCGGTGGGCTTCGTCGTCGGTGTACTGCTGCGGGGGCGACTTCATGAAGTAACTCGACGGCGCGGCCAGCGCCCCGCCGATCTTGCGGTCCAGCGCGAGCCGGGCACAACGCACCGCGTCGATCACGACCCCGGCCGAGTTGGGTGAATCCCAGACTTCCAGCTTGAGTTCGCAGTTCAGCGGCATGCCGCCGAAGGTCGTCCCCTCCATGCGGATGTAGCACCACTTGCGGTCGGTCAACCACGGCACGTAGTCGCTCGGGCCGACGTGGACGTTCTGCGCGGGCATCGGCTCGCCAAGCTGGCTGGTGACGGCCTGGGTCTTGGAAATCTTCTTGGACTCCAGCCGCTCGCGCTCCAGCATGTTCATGAAGTCCGTGTTGCCGCCGAAGTTGAGCTGGTAAGTGCGGTCCAGGCGTACGCCGCGGTCGCGGAAGAGGTTCGTCAGGACACGGTGCGCGATGGTCGCGCCGACCTGGCTCTTGATGTCGTCACCGATGATCGGCAGCCCGCGCGCCTCGAACTTCTTGCGCCACGTCGGCCGCGACGCGATGAACACGGGGATGCAATTGACGAACGCGCACCCGGCAGCGAGGGCCTGTTCGGCGTACCAGCGCGTCGCCTTCTCGGAGCCGACGGGCAGGTAGTTGATGAGGACCTCCGTGCCGGTCCGCTTGAGGATGTCGGCCACGTTGTCGCCCTCGCCGGGCGCTTCCTTGACGAGGTCGCGCGTGTACTTGCCGATTCCGTCGAGGGTCGGTCCGCGGTGGACGGGCACGCCCAAGTTGGACACGTCGGCGAAGCGGTACGTGTTGTTCGGTTCGGCGGCGATGGCCTCGCCGAGGTCGCGGCCGACCTTGGAGCGGTTCACGTCGAAGGCGGCGCTGAATTCGATGTCGCGCACGTGGTAGCCGCCAAGCTCGACGTGCATCAGCCCGGGCACGAATTGGTCGGTCGTTGCCTCCCGGTAAAAGTGGGTTCCCTGCACGAGAGACGAGGCGCAGTTGCCCACGCCGACGATGCCGACTCGGATGGATTTGCTCATAGGACGGGGGTGGTTGCCAAAGAAAGGTTCTCGGCCGCGCGGCGGAGAAGGTGGGTTTCGAGTTCTTGCGCGCGGTGCGCGGCGGTGTGTTGAGCCAAGACGCGGCGGCGGGCGCGTTCGCCGATCTGACGGGCCTCGGCGTCGGAAACGTCGCGCAAGAGCGCGGCGGTTTCCTCAGCGGTGTCGGCGAGGAGGATTTCCTCGCCGGGGGTGAAGAGTTCGTCCAGCCCGGTCCAGCGGTCGCTGATGATCGGCACGCCGCACGCCGCTGCTTCAAACAGGCGCACGCTGGGCGAGTAGCCGACACGGATCATCTCGGCGCGGGTGACGTTGAGGGTAAATTTCTGTTCGTTGTAGAACCGCCGGTGCTCGGCCGGCGGCAGGTGCTCGACCCGCGCGACGTTGGCAGGCCAACGAACATCGTCCGGGTACTGCGGCCCGGCGACCACCATCGAGAGAGCAGGATCGCGGCGGGCGGGTTCCAGGAGCAGGCAGTCCAGGGTGGGCTGACGGTCGGCGCTGTACGTGCCGAGATAGCCGAGCATCCAGCGGGGAGGAGCGTCGGTGCGTTCCGGGTAGTACAACTCCGGGTCCACCGAGCAATACAACGGCAGCGCGCGGGGCGAGCCGTACTCGTCCTCGATCCGCTGCAAAGTCGGGCCGCCTGTGAAAGACAGGTACAGATCGTAGCACGCGATGAGGTCAGCCGAGAGATACTCCTCGTCGCCTGCCGCCAGCTTCGCCAGGGTCACGGGCGTGTCGATGTCGTAGAAGGCCAAGATGCCATCGGCGGTGTCCACGACCCACTCGCCGACCGCGACGCCCTCGGGCACGTAGGAGCCGACGATCACGGCGTCCGCCGACGCGACCTCGTCGCCGAAGCGCGTCTGGAGTTCCTCGACGCTGCCGTACAGGTGCGTCTCGCCGTATGGCGGGTGCGGTAGGTCGCGGTTGTTGGCGTACCAGGGTTTGTCGCGTTCGAGAAAGACGACCTCGTGCCCGCGTGCGACGAGTTCGCGCACCAGCCCGCGGTAGGTCGTCGCGTGGCCGTTGCCCCAGGACGACGTGATGGAAAGCCCGAGGATGACAATCTTCATCGCACGAAGTTCCCTTCCAGCACGGCTTCCACCTGCCGGGCGCGTTGCGCGTAGGTGTGGTCCGCCAACGCCCGCCGGTAAGCCGCCTCACCGATGGCGTGGGCGCGTTCGGCCGTGAGACGGCGAACGTGTTCGGCGACGGCCGCGCCGTCGTGGGCGACGAGCACTTCCTCGTCCGGCTCGAAGAATTGCTCCACGCCTTCCCAAGCGTCCGTGATGAGGCACGCCGCGGCACCCGCCGCCTCGAAGACGCGCGTGGGCGGCGAGAACCCGTAGCGGGCCATGCTCGCGCGGCAGATGTTGAGCACGGCGCGCGCGGTGCAGTTGAACGCGTTGTGGTCGGCCGTGTAGACGTGGCCGAGGTAACGTACGTTGGATGAGACGTTCTTGTCGCCCCAACCGTTGCCGCCGAGCAGGAAACGGCGTTCCGGCAACCCGGCGGCGACGTTCAGGAAAAACTCTTCCACGCGCGCCTCACGGTCGGGGAGACGGTTGGCGAGCAGACCCAGATCGGCCTCGAAACGCGCGTCCGGTGCGACGGGGTGGTGCGTGTCGGGGTCGAGCGCGTTGTAGATCGGGAAAACGTCCTTCGCGCCGAACGCCTTGTACCCGCGCACCACCGGGTCGCCGCCGCCGTAGGTCAGGATGAAGTCGTAGCCCGGCACGCACGCGCGGAACGAGTCCGCTGGGTTGGCCTCCAGGCGGTCGAGCGTCACGGGCGCGTCTACGTCCCAGAAGACCACGAGGTTGTCCGGCGTCTTGAGTTCGAGCACGGCGGACTCCAGCAGTTCGTCGAAAATGCCGACGCCGCTGGTTTTGACGATCATGTCCGCGTCGCGTGCCATGGCGACGTGTCGGCGGCATTCATCCTCCGTGCCCGCGTACACGACGGACGCACACCACTCCGGCGGCTCGATGTCGCGGTGCTGCGGACGGTCCCACGCGACGGGTTCGTAGAAGGTGACGCGGTGGCCTTGCGCGTGGAGCGCGCGGATGATGCCGCGGTAGTAGGTGGCCGCGCCGTTCCAGTACGCGGAGAGGAGGCTGGAGCCGAAGAAGGCGATGTTCACGCGAGGGCGTCCTGGTAGATGTTCATTAACTCGGCCGCACGGTGCGCGCAGGTGTGGCGGGCACGGATCGTCTCCAAGCCGTGGGCAGCGAGCGCCGCGGCCGACTCCGGGTCGGAGAGGACCCAGCGGAGGGTCCGGCGCATCTCCGCGCCGTCGCGCGCGACGAGGAAGTCTTCGCCGGGCGTGAAAAGGTTCTCCGCGTCCTGCCACGGCGACGATACCAGCGGGATCCCGCACGCCAGCGCCTCGAAGGGACGGATCGTCGGGATGCCCGGCAACGCCGCGACGTACGGGCCGCGTGGGACGTGGACCGTCACCCGGTAGCGGGCGAAGACTTCGGGTGCGCGGTAGTTGGGCAGCCAGCCGCCGTAGTGGATGCCGGCCTCGGTGAGTTGCACGCGCGCGGCCTTCGGGTAGCGCACACCGAAGACCTCCGCGCGCAGGCCGAGTGCGGCGACGGGTTCGATCAGGAACTCGCGCAGTTCTGCGGCGCGTTCGCCGTCGCCCCAGTTGCCGATCCAGACGAGGTCGCCGCCATCCTCCCACTGGCGCGGCAGCGGACGGAAGACGTTCGTGTCCGCCGCCTCGTGCCACGTCCACGCGCGGCGGGTCCAGCCGTTGCGCAGGTAGAGGTCGCGTAGCACGTTGCCGTACGCCAGCACGCCGTCGTAGTGGCTCAGGTCGTACGCCGCCATTTCCTGCGGCGCGGTGACGGCACGATGGTGCGTGTCGTGGAAAAAGAGTTGGTAGCTGCCTGCCGAGCGTGCGCGGTGCTCACCGATCCGGCCGACGAGGGCGTGGTCGTTCCATTCGTGGACGATCACGAGGTCCGCGCTGTCGAGGGCGGCATCCAGATCGAGCGTCGCCGGGTCGTAGGCCGTGGAGCGCAGTCCAGGGTAGCGGGTTTCGAACTCGCGGAGCGGCGCTTCGCCTTGTTCCGCGACGAGGTTCGTCTTGCTCCACGCGTCGGCTGGTTCGTAGACGGCGACCGTATGGCCGAGCTTGCCGAGTTCCGTCGCCACGCCGCGCAGGAAGTGGGCGTTGCCGTGGTTCCAGTCGGAAACCAGCGAATGGTAGAAGAGGACGATCTTCATGCCGCGACCTCCCGTTGTGCCGAGCAAAAATCGTATGCCGCCAGGTAGCCATCGGCCATGCGGGCGGGGGAGTATTCCAAAGCCCGCGTGTGCGCCCGGCGGCCCATCTCCGTGCGGAGGTCGTCGTCGGCGATGAGTGCATTGAGCGTGCGGGCGAGCGCCGGGGCATCGTCGGGATCGACGTAGGTGGCCGCGTCGCCCCAGACCTCGCGCAGGCTCGGGATGTCGCCCAACACCAACGCGCAACCACACAGGCCCGCTTCCAACGCCGACAGGCCGAACGGCTCGTAGCGCGCCGGCAGTGCGTAGACCGCGCTCTCGGCGAGGTGTCGGCGCATGGCCGCCGCTTCCAGACGGCCCAGGCAGCGGACGTGAGAAAAGACGTTCGTCTCCCCGCCGGGAGCTTGGCAGTCGCCGGCCACCAACACCGGCCACGCGACGTGCGGCGCGGCGGCGTCAAGCAGCGCAATATTCTTGGCGGCGTCCCAGGCGCGGCCGGCGGCGAAGACTTGCGGAAGCTTCTCTGGAGCGGGTGTGAACTCCGCGGCGTCGCGGGCGTTCGGGACCACGCGGCCAGCGAAGTGGGCGTAGTGTGATTCCAGTACGCCCAGCATCGCGGCGGTCGGGGCCACGACGAGGTCTGCCGCCGCCAACCCATAGGCGACCCGGTGCCGGTACTCGTCGCATGACGCTAGGGCGTCGGTGCCGTGAACGGCCGTCCACCACGACCACACGCACGAGTGCGCGACCACCAGCACGGGCACGTTCCAGGGCAGCGCCGCGTGGACGTAGCCGTTGAGGTGGACGATCTCCGCGCGAGCGTCGTCGGCCAATCCTAATAGCCAATCGCCAGCCCGGTCCACGTCGGTCCACGGGTCTTCCATCCATTCCAAAGCGAAGGGGGCCGCGTGCAGGGAAACGTTCGCGTGTCCGGCCGCCTCGCGGCGCTGGTCGGCGGAGGGACCGGGACCCATCACGGCGAGCGTGATTTCCGTGCCGTGGGGTTCCAGGGCGCGGGCCAGTTCGAGGGCGTAGGTCCACACGCCACCGACGGCGTCGGCGGTCATCAGGATGCGGCGGGGAGGCTCCATCAGGGAAGGGGTTACATCGTCACCAGGGCTTTTACAAAGCCCTCGGGGCGTTCCTCGTTCAGCCGGAGCGCCTCGTCCAGGTGTTCCAAGGGCAGACGGTGGGTATAGAGCCCGGCGGGGCGGAGCGTGCCGGCGGCCACGGCGTCGGCGGCTTCCTGCATGCCGCGCAGGTAGATTTGTGGGTCGCGCTCGTGGGCGTTGATCACGTCGAGGCCGCGCCAGTTCCAGAGCTGCATGTTGACCTGGCGCGGGCCGTCCTGATGGTAGCCTGCGACCACCAGTCGGCCGCGTTCGCGGGTGAGTTCGGCGGACAGGTCGAGCGGCCACTGCTTGCCCGTGCCTTCGATGACCACGTCGCAGAACCGGCCACCGGTCAGCCCTTTGACCTCCTCAATGATGCGCCAGTGGTCGTCCATCGTCACGACGTGCGCGGCCCCGGCTTCCTGCGCCAAGCGCCGGGCGGTGTCGCGCCGGGCGACGGCGATCACCCGCGCGCCGGCCGCCGTGGCGAGTTGGATCAGGAGAGCGCCGAGGAAGCCGACGCCCACGATGCCGACCGTGTCGCCCGGTTGCACGGCGCTGCGCCGGAAGATGTTCACGGCGCAGCCCAGCGGTTCGGCCGGGAAGGCGTCGGTGTCCATCGCCGCCGGCAGGCGCACCGCCGCGCCCACGTCGGCCAGGTCGTACTCCGCGTACGAGTGGCCCGAGAGGATGCCGACCCGCTCGCCGGGTGTGAAATCCTTCACCTCCGGGCCGACGGCGGCGATGCGGCCCCAGCCTTCGTGTCCGAGCGCGCCGGGTTCCATCGGATAGGAGAACCACGGCTTGCCCTCCCACGGTGGGACGTTGGAAGCGCACACGCCGCAGCCTTCCAGTTTTACCAGGATTTGACCCTCGCCCGGCGCGGGCACCGGCACGGAGCGCAGTTCGACGCGACCCGGCTCAGCCACCACGGCGGCGCGCATGGTCGTCGCCGGGGAGGAATGTAGCTGAGGCGAAGCGGAGGCAGACATGAGGGGAACGGTTGGCCGTCAGACCAACGAGGCTTCGCGCCGGGACGCGGCGGGGCGGGGGAGGCGGTGTTCGCGCAGCCACTGGTAGAGCCGCGCGATGCCGGTGCGCATCCCGACCTTCGGAGTCCAGCCCGTCGCGGCGCGGAAGCGCGCCACGTCGCTCACGTAGTACCGCTGGTCGCCGGGCCGCCAGTCGTTCCAGCGGACGGCCGGTCGGCTGCCGTGGAGTTCGTCGATGCGGGCGAGCAGTTCGAGCAGGCTGGTGGTGTTCTCCACGCCGCCGCCGATGTTGAACGCTTGTCCGGAAAGCGCGTCCATCCGTGCCTCTGCCAGCAGGAAGGCATCGACGAGGTCGTCGACGAATAACACGTCGCGCACCTGCTTGCCGTCGCCGTACAACGTGACCGCCTGCCGGCGCAGCGCCTGGATCAGGAAGTGCGCCACCCAGCCCTGATCCTCCGTGCCGCACTGGTGCGGACCGTAGATGCAACTCATCCGGAACACCGTCGCCCGCAGCCCGAAGGTCCGCGCGTAGTCGAGCACGTACTGGTCGGCCGCGCCCTTGGAGCAGCCGTAGGGGCTGTAGAAATCCAGCGGCCTGCTCTCCGGGATACCACCGGCGCGGACACGTTCGTCGCACGGCTCGTAGCGGTCGCCTTCCAGCCGGAACTCCATGTCTTCCAGGGAGCCGTACACCTTGTTGGTGGACGTGAAGACCACCGCTGGTGGCTCGGCCTGTGCACGCACAGCTTCGAGCAGGTTAAGCGTGCCCAGGGCATTGACCTCGAAGTCGTGCCGCGGCGAGACGAGGCTGCTCGTCACCGCTACCTGCGCGGCGAAGTGGAACACGCTGGCCACCCCCTTGACCGCGCCGGCGAGCGCCTCGGCGTCGCGCACATCGCCGTCGCGCACCCGCACCCGGTCGCCGTACGCCTCGCACAGGCCGGCGAGATTCCGCTCCACGCCGGGACGCGAGAGGTTGTCATAGACCGTCACCCGCCGCCCCGTCGCGCAGAGCCGGTGCGCGAGGTTGCAGCCAACGAACCCCGCCCCGCCTGTGATGAGAACCGGTCGCTCCGTCATCGCCTCGTGCCCGCTCATACGGCCAGCCCCCGCCGCTGCAACTCGCGGGCGGCGTCGTCCACGCGGTCGGTCGCCGCCAGGCCTTCGAGCCACGCGGCGCGTTGTTCGCGCCCGTCCGCCACGGAGACGCGCGGTTGGTAGCCGAGGACCTCGCGCGCCCGCGTCGTGTCCGCGAAGCAGTTGCGGATGTCGCCCACGCGGCACCGGCCGACGATCTCGGGTTCGATGTGGCTCTTGCCGAGGGCTGCGCCCATCTTCTCGGCGATCTCGCGCACGGAGTAGTTGTGACCGCTGCCGACGTTGAACACCCCACCGGCGGCCTCCGGCCGTTCCATCGCCAGCCGGCACGCCTGGGCCACGTCGCGCACGTTGACGAAGTCGCGTCGCTGTTCGCCGTCCTCGTTGATGAGCGGCGGCTTGTCGTTGAGGTAGCGCGCCGCGAAGATCGCCAAAACACCCGTATACGGGTTGGAAAGCGCCTGCCGCGTGCCGTAGATATTAAAGAAGCGTAGCGCGACGGTCGGGATGCCGTAGGCGCTGCCGACGGTCAGGCAGAGTCGCTCCTGGTAGTATTTGGACAACGCGTAGACCGACGGGAGCGAGGGGTGCTTGGACTCGGGCGTCCCGACGGGCCGGAGAGCCTCGCCGTTCTCGTCACGCACTTCCCAGTCGTGGGCGCGCAGTTGTTCCAGGGTACGCTCGCGTCCTTCGGTCAAGCTGCCATCGGCGCGCTGGTAGAGACCCTCGCCGTAGATGCTCATGCTGGAAGCCACCACGAGCCGCTCCAGAGAACGTCCCGAGAGGGCTTCGAGCAGGACGGCCGTGCCGTCGGCGTTGATGTTCGTGTAATTGACGATCTCGTACATGCTCTGGCCGACCCCGACGGCCGCGGCGAAGTGGTACACGGCCTGGACGCCTTCGAGCGCCAGGCGCACGGTCTTCGGGTCGCGCACGTCTCCGGCGATGACCTCGGCCTCGGCCGGCAGGTAGGCGGGTCGGCTGCCTTCGACGCCGTGGACCTGCGGCGAGAAGCTGTCGAGCAGGCGGACCTCGTGGCCGCCGGCGAGGAGTTCGTCGGCCAAGTGCGAGCCGACAAAGCCGCCTCCGCCAGTGATTAAGATTCGTTTTGCTGCCATGGATTGCTGCCCGGTTCTACCGCTGCCGAACGAGGTTGTTCTACGAACCTCTTTGAAAAGCGGATTCACGCTTTTTTGGCAAGGCTGTTTTCCCCGGGCGCGCAATTTCTATTGCGCGGACGGCGACGCTCCTCCCAGCGGCCGGGTGCTTCCCGGCGTCCGGTCAGGGCTTGGAAGTGGCTCGCTCCCGGGCGGCCTCGACGAGGATGGCGTCGAGTTCCTTGGGATCGATGGGCTTGAGCAGGTGGTGGCGGTAGCCGGCCTCCTGGCTGCGGAGTTGGTCGGCACCCAGGCCGAAGCCGCTCATGGCGATGGCGTAGAGGGGCCGGGACGGTTGCAGGCGGCGCAGGAGCAGCCAACCGTCGCCGTCGGGTAGACCGATATCGGAGATCAGCACATCGCAGTCCGCCTGGGGCAACGTCGCCAGGGCGCGGGTCATGGAGTCGGTCGATTGCACCGTGTGGCCGAGGGTCTCCAAATAGAGTTGCAGGTACTCGCGCGTGTCCCGGTGGTTCTCCACCACGAAAATACGCAGCGGCTTGGACAAATCGATGGTCGTTGGCGCGGGCATAGAATGAGTCACCTTATTCGCCAGCCGCCGTGCAACTGCCTGTACCAGAAATTCCTACCGAGAGAAAAACCGCGGGACCTCGGAGATCAACGCATCAGGCGGAAGCCCTTGCGCCGTTCGCGCACGAAGGGTTCGGGCTGCTCGAAAGCGGCGGCACGACATTGTCGAGCAGTGCGTCCTGGCTGAACACGTCCTCCGGTTGCGGGGAGAACCTCGCCATGTCTGTGCCGCGAAGCGGTGGTGGTACGCCATGCTGCAAGGCGGCTGAAACATGCCGCTTGCCGGGCGGGAGGAACGGTGGGACAACTGCCGTTCGTGAGCGAGGGCACGCGCTACCTGGACGGATTTCTGGCCGCGGCGCGTCCCGGCGACGGTCGTGCCGCCATCAAGGCGCCACCGCCGTCCGATGAGGAACTGCCGGCGAAGGAACGCATCAAGCGCCGCCTGCATCCTCTGGATTCCTTCCCGCGCCTGTTGGAATGCGTGGCCGCGAACCGTCCGCCCACGCCGGACGATCAGTTTCGGTTCGAGTGGTTCGGGCTGTTCTACCAGGCTCCGCGGCAGGATGCCTTCCGGGTGCGCCTGCGTCTGCCGGGCGGGCGCGTGCAGGCGTTCCAGCTCACGGCCCTGGCCGAGATCACCCAGGAATGTGCGGCCGGCGAGGTCATCTTAAATGTGCGGGGCGGCCTGGACATCCCGGGCGTGCCGTTGGCGATGGCCGCCGAGATTTTAGGCAGGATCGAAGGAATCGGCCTGAGTGCGCGGCAGACCGGCGGCGACTGTGTGCAGAGCGTGCGGGGAGGCGAGTGCGACGAGCCGGTTTACTCGCTGGTGTGCCGGTTGGAACAAGCCCTGGCGCACAGCCGTCTCCTGGCCGATCTGCCGGGGGCGTGTGAGGTGATTTTCCTGGCGGCGGATGAACCGCTCCCCATCGATCAGGACCATCCGGCGAACATGCTCATCCTCCAGGCAACCGCTGCCGAACCGGAGGGCGAAGCGCGCTTCCTGCTCGTCGTCCCGGGCGGACCGGAAGGTGGCTGGC
>CAXUIU010000104.1:0-3737 GCA_964250955.1 uncultured Chthoniobacterales bacterium
CCATGGTGGCGGCAGCGGCGCGAGTGCAAGCGGTGGTCATGGCAACTCAGGCGGACACGCAGGCAGTATGGCAACGGCCGGGCGGTCGGCGGCTCCCGCTGGGGTAACGAGCCCGCAAGGTTCGTCGACGAGCCAATCCACCATTTCCCTCTCCCGCGGGCCGGCGTTCACCACGGGGGCTGGACCGCGCGAGCAGCGGGAACCGTTCCAGTCCGATGTGGCTGGTTCGCTCTCAAACAAGAAGCGTTTGACTCACCGGCGGACGGTCCACCATCCGGTGAGTGCCACCCAGTAGCCCTTCGCCAAATTCGGAGGCTAAAAATCTAGCCCGGCAGCTTTCAACAGTAAGAATATGGTTACGGGGCTACCACGAGGGACACGTTGCGCTTCGCCACTCGAAGTCCGGGTCTAGGCGGAGACCTTGACGAACTCGAAACGCCCGTCGAAGCACCCATTCGCGTGCCGATGACAACACTCTTTACACGCCAACCGGTGCCGGCGCGCGTTGATGGGCCGCGCGCGACGCAAAGTCGTTGCGCAACGTGGGCATTGATAAACGTGGGCGCGCCGCACCGCCCGCCGGCGACCGAGCGGCAGGATGTGGCAACGCGTCTCGCCCGGGATGCCGAGGTCGCTGCAAGCCAGCCGCCACTCGGCCCCGTGCGCCGTGATCCGCCGCCGGCCTGCGCGGTCGTGGGCGGCGAGGTGGGCCAGTTCGTGCCTCAGAGTGCGGTCCACCTCACCGGGGAACTCCGTCAGCCGCGGGTTAAGCTGCACCTCGGCGCGTTCCGTGCGCGCGAGGCCCGCTGTGCTCACCAGCCGCCGGTGCCAGCGCACCGCCACCCGGTCCGCCAACGCCGCGCAGCCGATCCCGCGCAGGAGTTCGGCGGCCTGCCGGGTTAGCTCGGCATCCGTCGGTGCGGCCAGCGGGGCAGGAGTCGGTGGGAAGAAAAACGACCAGAACAGTTGCGCCGTCCCGGCCAGGGTCCGCATCGCGCGGGAGGATTGCTTCATGGAAGACGGTGGCGAGTATCGCCGGCCGCTCTTCCCCATGGCAAGCCTTCTTTAGAGCGTTACGCCGCCCGCACGGTGCGATCCGGCGCGTCCGCCGTCTGCCCGGCGAGCCGCGCCAGACGCATCTCGGTCAACGCGAGCAGCGCGGCCAGGGTGCTCTCCGCGCCCTGATTTTGGTTCACGCGGTTGGCGTGCAAGCCGTCTCGGCAGCCGCCCGTGCGCGGATCGTAGAGCGGCGCGCCGAGGTCGTTGCGTCCCAGGAACCACCCGAACACCGTGCGCGCCTTCTCCTGCCAAAACCCGTCCTTCGTGATGCGGAACGCCTCCAGGCACGCCGCCGTCGTCGAGGCGGCCTCCAAGGGCTGCTGGTCGAAGCGCGCCCGTTCCTCGCCACGGTGGTAAAACCCGTTCGAGCCAATGGGGCTGAAGCAGCCATTCGGGCTCGTCTGAATTTCCAGCAGCCAACGCAGAGAACGCAGACCCGCTTCCAGCACGTCGCCACGGCTCGTCCAGTGGCCGCTGAGGATCAACGCGTGCGAGAGGACGGCGTTGTCGTAGGTGAGAGCGTCCTCGAACCAGAGCCAGTCCTCGCCGTGGCAGCGTTCGTAGATGTCCAGGAGCTTGTCGGCGAGGGTTTCCCGCACGCGGCCCGCCTCGCGGTCGCCCGAGAAGCGCCGCAGGTACTCGTGGACCGCCAGGATCGTGAACGCCCACGCACGCGGCGAGGTAAACTTCACCGTTTCCGGCAGCGCGCGGGAAAACAGGCGGCCCGCCAACTGCCGGTGCCCCTCGTCCTCCGAACGGCCCAGCGCCGTGCCGAGCGCCCACAACGCACGTCCATGGCTGTCCTCGCTGCCGACGGCTTCGAGCCACTGACGCTCGAAACTCATGAAGTTGCGGAAGCGGCATTTTTCCTCGTTGAAGGCGTTCCACAAAAACGCCAGGTACGTCGCGCCGAGGCTGCCGGGTTCGGGACTGTGTTTGTCGCGCGCGCCGAGTTCTTCGAGGAGCAAGGTGAGGATGTAGGCGCGTGCGTTGTCGTCGGTGGTGTAGCCCTCGACGAAGTTGGGCACGTTGAAGACGGCGTGCTGCAACATGCCCGTCGAGTCGCTCATCGCGCGCAGGTGGTCCAGCCGGAGCGCGGGCAGGAGGTCGGGCTGGATTTCGAGCTGGCGCAGGGCAAAGGTTTCGCGCGGCCGGGCGGCACGGTCGGCGCAGGCGCGGGCGAAGCTCGCCATGTATTTCTTGGCCGTTTCCTGCCAGACCATGTCGCGGCTGAGCAGATAGGCGCTTTTGCGCATCTGGTGGCGGTGGGCCTCGTTGACCAGCATGTCGTCCACGGCCGCCGCGATGGCTCCGGGGTCGCTGAAGGGCACCAGGGTGCCGCGGTCGTCGGCGAGGAGTTCCTCCGCGTGCCAGTAGGGTGTGGAGATGACGGCTTTGCCCGCGCCGAAGCTGTAGGCCAGCGTGCCTGAGGTGATCTGCGCAGCGTTGAGGTACGGCGTGATGTAGATGTCGGCCGCCCCGATGAACTCCTTGAGGTCCTCCAGCGAGACGAACTGGTTGAAGAAGCGCACGGCGTCGGCCACGCCGAGGTCGCGCGCCATGGCCTTGAGCCGTTCGCGGTACGCCTCGCCCTCGTGCTTGAGGACGTGCGGGTGCGTCGCGCCGAGCACGATGTAGACGACGTGCGGGTGCCTGGCCAAAACGTCCGGCATCGCCTGGATGACGTGCTCGATGCCTTTGCCCGGCGAGAGCAACCCAAAGGTGAGTAACACCATCTTGCCCTCGACGCCGAACTTGTCCTTGTAGTAATTCGGATCGACGAAGGGCATGTCCGGGATGCCGTGCGGGATCAGGTCGATCTTTTCCTCGGACAGACCGTAGACTTCCCTGAGCAGACTGACCCCTTTTTGAGTCATGGTGACGAGCCGGTCGGAGCGGCGCGCGAGTTCGTCCATGACCCTACGCTGGGTCGGGCTGGGATCGGTCAGGATCGTGTGCAGCGTCGTGACGACGGGCATGCGCGTCTGGCGGAGAATTTCCAGGACGTGCTCGCCACTGTCGCCGCCGTAAATCCCGTACTCGTGCTGCACGCAGAGCACCTCGACCTCGTTGGTGTTCAGGAAGTCGGCCGCGCGATGGTAGGCATCGAGTTCCTGCTGCGGAATCTCGAAGCGCACGCGCGGCGGGTACTGGTAACCCTCGGGCCGGTCGTTCATCGCCAACGCGAGGCACTGCGTCTCCGGGAACGCTGCCGCGACGGACTCGCACACGTCCGTCGTGAACGTGGCCAAGCCACATTGGCGGGGCAGGTAGTTACCGAGGAAAGCGACGCGGTGCAGGGCAGGCAATGATTCCATGTTTTCGTTGTCTCTCGAAGAAGTTTGCGTAGCCGACCGATGGCCATACCTTCCGCACCGCAAAGCTCCAGAGACGAAAACGTTTTTTCCTCCGTCCGTGTAGTCCTGCTGTCAAAAACACAGCCGCTTTTTAATCGGATGCAGATGCCCCCACGGTCGTACGAAACTCGCCGAACCGGCTGCCCTCAACGTGCCGGAAAGCTATACCGCCGTTCCACCGCGGGGCCGTCCGGCGACTCGGGCAAATGCTGGGTGTCCTCCGCGTTTCTTTCCGCCCCTTCGTCAGTCGAGCCTCGCAGTGCAAGATCATCATCTGCCAAGGCGAAGTGCAAAGCGACCGAGGGAGTTCCGAAGCTGCCC
>CAXUIU010000104.1:3837-10213 GCA_964250955.1 uncultured Chthoniobacterales bacterium
CAGTGCGGCCGGCATCCGGATGGCCTTGCCGCTGAGCGTACCGAGCAGTTGCACACCGCTCCAGAACGTGGTGTACCCCAGGACAATAATTCTCCGGTGCGCCCCATCTTCATCATAAGTGGGAACCATGCGTGTTTCCGTCGGCACGCCGTCCGGCAACGGGCGGTCGAGGAAAGCATCGGAGGGCGCGCCGAGACCTCTTCCGGCAAGGCCAAGCATGACGGTCGCCATCCTCCCCAGGACACCCTTCGCGGCGAGGCGGCGGAGCATCCGCACACCTTATCAAAGGCCGCGGGGCGCAGCAACCACTTGGCGCCACCGAGGCACCGACTTGCGAAGAGATCATTCAATGTTAAATTATATGTTAGATCATCCCTTCTATGAACCTCACTTTTCGCGGACTGCACCACGTCACCGCCGTCACGGCGGGCGCGCGGCCCAACCTCGATTTTTATACCCGCGTGCTCGGCATGCGGTTAGTCAAGAAGACCGTCAACCAGGACGACGTGTCGGCCTACCACCTGTTCTACGCGGATGCCGCCGGGCAGCCGGGCACGGAGCTGACGTTCTTCGAGTGGGCGCACGTGCCGCCTGCCCGACCCGGGGCGGGGGCAGTCACCGAAACGGCGCTGCGTGTGCGCGGCGGCGCGGACACTCTTTCCGCGTGGACGGCGCATTTCGACCGGCACGGCGTCGCGCACGGTGCGACGGAAGAGTGGGCGGGGCTGCCGAGCCTGGCGTTCACCGATCCGGAGGGACAGAGGCTGCGGCTCGTCGCCGAACCGATGCGTGACCATGACGGCCTGCGTGCGCTCGACCCATGGGAGGGTAGCCCGCTGCCGCCAGCGCAATCGGTCGTCGGGCTGGGCGCGGTGACGCTGACGGTGCGCGACTTTGCGCCGACCGCGCGCGTGCTCACGGACGTACTCGGGTTCACGCCCAACGCGGTGGACGCATCGCTCTTCGAGGTCAACGGCGGCGGGCCGGGGCGCACGTTGCGCCTGCTGACTTCCGGGCAGGCCGGCGCGTCGGGCGCGGGCGGCGTGCACCACGTCGCGTGGTCGGTGGCCGACCGCACCGAACAGGAACGCTGGCTCGCGCACTTGACACAAGCACGGGTTGCCCACTCGGGGTTGGTGGACCGGTTCTACTTTCAGTCGCTGTATTTCCGCATTCCGGGAGGCATCCTGTTCGAGATTGCCACGGATGGTCCGGGGTTCACGGCCGACGGCGAGGACGCGGCGCATCTGGGTGAAAGGCTGTCGCTGCCGCCGTTCCTGGAAGGGCACCGCACGGAAATCGAGGCGGGGCTGCGGCCCCTTGTTTGAGGACACACGACGGGCCTCGCCGAAAAATCTAGGATTGCCTCGAAGAAGCAACCGGACCTTGGACGAAGCCGTTGAGCCGGCGATGCACTCCCCCTTTTTCTATGAGCACCGACACTTTCATCCACCGCTTCGTCCCGGGGCACGGGCCGGACGCGCCGACGCTCCTGCTCCTACACGGCACCGGAGGCGACGAGAACAGCCTTCTTGATCTCGGCCGCGCGTTGTCGCCGGACGCGGCGTTGCTCAGCCCGCGCGGACGCGTTTTGGAGGACGGCACGACGACGCGGTTCTTCCGGCGATTGGCGGAGGGCGTGTTCGACGAGGACGACCTGCGCGCCCGCACGCACGAGTTGGCGGACTTCGTCGGCGCGGCGGCACGGCGCGACGGGTTCGATCCCGCGCGCGTGACGGCCGTGGGATTCTCTAACGGCGCGAACATCGCCGCCGCCACGCTGCTGTTACGGCCGGGGGTGTTGCGCGGGGCAGTGCTGTGGCGCGCGATGGTGCCGCTCACGCTGTCCGCCCCGCCGGGCCTGTGTGGCACGGACGTGCTCCTCGCCGCCGGGCGGCACGATCCGCTCGTGCCGCGTGAGAACACCGAGCGTCTTGCTGCCGTGTTCCGACACGCTGGCGCAGACGTAACCCTCTCCTGGGCCGACGCCGGGCACGGTCTAACCTCGCCGGAAGTCGCGGCGGCGCGCGACTGGTTGGCGTCGCGCCCGTGAGCGGTTATATTACGGACTTTTCGCCCTATGCTCACTATCCGTGATTTGAAGAAAACCGTCGGGGGTCGCACCCTCTTCGAGCACGCCGCCATGCAGGTCAACTACGGTGAGCGCATCGCGCTCGTCGGTCCGAACGGCGCGGGGAAATCAACGCTGTTTTCCATCATCCTCGGCCACCAGCCCGCCGACGCCGGCACCGTCGAGCGCGACGAGTGGACGATGGTCGGCTACCTGCCGCAGGAAAGCGAACCCGTGAAAGGCGAGAGCGTCCTGGACCTCGCCACCGGCCGCCTGGGCGAGGTGCCCATGCTCGAAGCCCGCCTGCGCGAACTCGAAGCGGCCGGCGACGTGTCCGGCCCCGCCTACCTCGAAGCCCACGCCAAGCACGAGGCGCTCAACAACCCGCAGGTCGAGGCCAAGGCCAAGCGGATGCTTGCGGGCCTCGGCTACAAGACGACAGACTTCAACCGCAACGCCCGCGAGATGAGCGGGGGCTGGGTCATGCGCGCGCACCTGGCGCGGCTGCTGGTCATGGAGCCCGACCTCCTGCTCCTCGACGAGCCGACCAACCACCTCGACCTCCTCTCGCTGCTGTGGTTGCAGAACTACCTCAAGACGTACTCGGGCGCGATCCTCGTGATCTCGCACGACCGCGCGTTCATGGACGAGGTAGCCGAAGGCGTGTACGACATCGCCGAAGGGCGGCTGGCGAACTACTCCGGGAACTATTCCGACTTCCTGCGCCAGCGGGAGGCGAACTACGACCAGCAGGTCGCCGCGTACAAAAACCAGCAGAAGGAAATCGCCAATTTGCAGGAGTTCTACGAGCGGTTCCGGCAGGTCGCGTCGAAGGCGTCACAGGCGCAGAGCAAGCTCAAGCAGATTGAGCGCATGGAGAAAATCGACAAGCCCGTGCCCCCGAAAAAACCGTTCCGCTTCCAGATCCCCGAGCCGCCCCGCGGCGGGCAGCGCGCGCTCGGGTTGGAAGGCATCGGCATGGCCTACGGCGACCATGTCGTCTACCGGGGTCTGAACCTCGACATCGAACGCGGCGAGCGGACGGTGCTCGTCGGCCCCAACGGCGCGGGGAAGTCCACGCTCCTCAAAATTCTCGCCGGCGTGCTGCCGTTCCAAAAAGGCGAGCGCCGCGAGGGGCACAACTCGCGCATCGGGTACTTCTCCCAGCACCGCGCCGACACGCTGACCGCGGGCAAGAGCGTGCTGGAGGAGGTCATGGACGCGGCGCCCACCGTGCGCGAGGACGAGGCGCGGGCGATCCTGGGATCGTTCCTGTTCCGCAAGGACGACATCCACAAGAAGACGGAGGTGCTCTCGGGCGGCGAGAAGAGCCGGCTCAACCTCATCAAGTTCCTCGTCGATCCGCCGAACCTTCTGCTCATGGACGAGCCGACGACGCACCTGGATATCCTCACGGTCGAATCGCTCGTGCTCGCACTGGAACGCTACGCGGGCACGCTGGTGTTCATCTCGCACGACGTGTACTTCATCCGGCGGTTGGCGACGAAGGTGCTGCACGTGCGCGCCGGGCAGGTCGCGCCGTACGTCGGCGGGTACGACTATTTCCTGGAGAAGACCGCCGGCGCGCTGGAGGACGAACGCGCCGCCCTGACGGCGTGACCCCGGGGCGGGTCACCACCAGAACGTCTCCGGCCCACCGGCCGAGTCGCGGCTGAGATCGTCCTCGAACCAGTTGACGATCTCGTAGTGGTTGACCGGTCCGGCGTTGCGCAGGGTCTCGTCGTAGTGGACGTGGGTCTTGCTGCCCACCTTGATCGTGCGTGCCACGAACCCGCCGTAGATGCCGCTGTATCCCCGCGCGTGATCCTCCGCCGACGACGTGGGTGCCGCGCTGTCGATCAGGACCGAGATCTGTTGTTGGAGCTGGGTAATCTGCGTCTCGTCGGCAGTGATCTTGGTTTGGTCGTTGCGGATTTTCTTTGCGTTGTCGTCGTCGTCGTCGTCGTCGTCGTCGCCGTGTTTACCTTGGAGCTTTACGATGTCGGCCTGCAGCTTGACGATCTCGGCGCTGAGACCGTTGATCTGCGCTTGCAGGCTGTCGATCTGCCCTTGGTTGTCTGGGATGGCAGGAGCGATGACCGTGGGAGCGGCTGCGTTTAGCGCGAGGGTCAGATCGTAGTTGGGCGCATAGACGACGCCCTCGAAATCTTGCGTCGTGGCGATGTTGAGACTGCGCGGGGGGAAAGTGCCGTCCCGGTAGGCCGGGGGTTGGATGCCGTTGAGCACGAGGTGGCTGGCAAGGTAGGAATTGTTGATGATGCCCAGTCCTTGCAGGCTGATGTTGCCGGTCACGTAAAAGATCGCGTTGACGTTCGGGTCGAGGTCGATGTGGCCGCTGCCCACCGTGGTGAGGTCGCCCTGCACGTAGACTTTGATGTAGCTGGGCGTGTTGGCGACGAGGTTTGTCGGCTTGGGCGAAACGACGCTGACGGTCTGAGCACGGTCGGGCAGGTTGATGCCGTCGAGTCGCACGAGGGCCGGTTTGTTGGGGTCGGCGCTGGCGACGTAGACCCTGCTCGTCGTCGCCGTGCCGCCGTCGGACACGTCGTTCCAGGAGGAATCCAGGGAGGCGGGGGTGATCGGCGGTAGTTCCTGGTAGAAGTTGCTGCTTTGCTGGCCGGTGACGTTCTGGGCGTCGCTCACCGTGCCGTTGTTAGTCAGGGCGTTCCCGTTGACCACCGCGTGGTTGGCGTTGATCAACTGTCCGTTGGTGGCGAGGTTGCCCTGGTTGCCGTTGTTGGTGGCGCTGTAGGGTCCCTTGCTGGAATCGTAGCTGTTGATCAGCACGTCCACGTTGGACAGGTCAATGGTGCTGTCAGCCATCAGCGCGTTGCGGAAGCCCGTCTGCGGCCGGACCACGGCCTCGACCAGGCGCGCAGTCTGCGGCGAGAGGACAGCGCGGCCCGTGCGCCAGTCGTTGAAGAACGAAAAGTGCCGCAGCCGATTGTCGTACTTGTTGAGGTTGGGCCGCGACGGGCCGCTGACGCCGGTGATCCCCAGACTCTTGATGCGGAAGAGCCAGCGCGAGCGGTCCACGCCGTCGGGGTCGCGCAGGCTGGAGTTATCCACCTGGGAGATGAAGCTGTCGTCGTTGGGCTGGGCGAAGTTGCCGCCCTGATCGCAGCCGGGCACGTCCACGTAGACGCGTACCTGCGTGGCCGTGTTGCCCTCGCCGCCGTGGCTGGTGAGCGCGTAGGGCTGGTCGCCGGACGCGAAGGCGCGGCCGTAGTTCGCGTACGTCTTGCCCGTCTGCGGGTTGATGGTCACCCAGGGGCTCCGGAAGGACACGCCGGGGCCGGTGACTACGCGCTTGCGCAGCTCGTTCATGGCCAGGTCCACGCCCGCCTCCGCCCCGACGAGGCTCTCCTGCCAGCTCGCGCTCTGGAAGGTCGTCTGGTAGCGCGACACGTTGGTGAGCAGCAGGCTGGCGGCCACGACCGAGAGCACGCCCACCGTGAGCAGCACGTACACGAGGGCGCTGCCCGCCTCTTGTCGGCGGCGCGTCCGGGTCCTGGCCCACGCTGGTGCCGGTGCTCGCATCGCCGCAGGTCCTCTAGCGCGCGAGGTCGGCGCTGCGCACGAAGGTGACGTTGTGCAGGGTGATGGCGTTAGTCGCGTCGGCCGTCGTGCTGCGGAAGATCGAGTGGAAGGTCACGTTGTAGCGCACGACCGAGCCGTCGGTGTGCGAGGGGTCGGCCGTGATCGTCGGGAACGCGTCCATGCCGGTGGCAATCGTCACGGGGCCGGTGGCGGTGGGCTGGCCCGTCTTCGGATTGGTGACCAGCGGCGCCCAGGGGTCCGCGCGCGTGATCGCGCCGTTGAGGAAGCGGTAGGCGATCTTTTGCGTGGTGACGCTCGGGTTGACCGGGTCCGGGTAGGTGACGGTCGCGGTCGTCGGGTCGTAGACGGGGGCATTGGCCACGGGGAAGCTGTGCTGCGCGTCGTTGGCGTTGAAGAGGTAGTAGTTGGGCACGTTGACCGTCAGGCCCTGGGCGTCGGCGTCCATGGCCCAGGCGGGCTGGGCGGCGGTCTTGCCGTTGGCGGGCACGGCGATGGCGCGGCGCAGGTCGAGCGCGAGGTAATCCAGAAGGCGCATCTGGTCGGCCATGCCGGTGGCATATTCCTCGGTGGAGGCGTAGCTTTTTTGCAGGGCGACGACGCCGGTGAGCGTGGCGACGAGCACGATGGCGCTCATCGTCATGGCGATCATGGCTTCGAGCAGGGTGAAGGCAGGAGCGGCGGGGCGGCGGGGCGGCGAGGTCATCGGGGAGCGATTATTTACTG
>CAXUIU010000104.1:10223-10727 GCA_964250955.1 uncultured Chthoniobacterales bacterium
CGACCAGGGTAAAACCCGCTCGCATCGTGCGCGCGTTCATTTGCTGATGCCCCAGCGCGAGACCAGCGTGGTCAGCGCGCGGGTGCGCGAGTGCGTCCAGCCCGGCCAGGTGACGGTGAGGTCCACCTGGACCATCTCCTGAGTGACCAGGGGAACGGCGGGCGCGGAGTCGGTGTATTGGACCGTAACCTTGCCCGCAGTGTCGCGGGTGACAGTGAAGGCTGCGACCGGCTTGGCCGCGGTGGCGGAGGAGGGTACGGCGTAGGGAGTGATGGTGATGGATTCCTTCATGCCGGGCAGGTTGACGGCGGCGTCGGTACGGGTGGCGAGGAGGTTGGTTTGGAGCCAGGCGGGATCGGTGATCTGGGTCCAGTTGGCGAGGCGCACCAGTTCGACGCGTTGCTGGAGGTGCTGGCTGGCGTTGGCGGTCTCCTCCGCCGAGCCAAGCAGGCGCATGACGGTGGAGTTCAGCGAAAAGAGCGAGGTTAGGAAGAGGATGATGAT
>CAXUIU010000105.1:0-10720 GCA_964250955.1 uncultured Chthoniobacterales bacterium
CTTCTCGCCGCCCGCCGCCACGGGCATGATCCATCGCCCGAGCGCCGAGCAGGTGCGCGACTACGTGGCACGCTACCTGGCGGCCGGCGAGAAGAACGACTCCACCGACGAGATGGATTTCTACGGCGACCATGTCGCCTACTACGACGACGGCCGCGTGGACCACGCCTACATCCTCCGCGACGTGGGCCGCTACGACCACCGCTGGCCCGAACGCCGTTTCACGCTGCTCGACCCGGTGGAACTCGCCCCCTCGCCCGACGGCGACCCGGACAAGTTCGTGGTGAATTTCCGCTTCGGCTTCAACGTCAAAAACCCGCGCTACACCGTCAACGGCAAGGCCGACAGCGTCTGGACCGTTTCCGGCCACGACCCGGGCGGCTGGAAGATCATCTCCATGAAGGAGCAACGCGTCCACGAGAAGTAGATGAAGGTTCAGACCAAAATCCTCCTGCTGCTGCTGGTGCTGACGGCCATCTTCTTCGGCGGTCTGGCGCTGTTGCGGCATTCGGCCCAGCAGACGTTCCACCGCATCGCCGTGGACCGTCGCGACGACCGGGCGCGGTTCTACGACGCCTTCTTCAAACGCCAGGGCGAAAAGCTGGAAACCTTCGTCCAGGAGTCGACGGTCTGGAGCCCGACCGTGCACGCCGTGGCCGAGAACAACCTGCCCTGGATCGTCCAGAACTTCGACCTCGACAACGACAATATCCAGGACCGCGCCAACGCCCAGGCCGTGTGGATCTACCGGCCCGACCGCACGCTGGTTTTCTCCAAGAACCTCCTCGGGGCGGATGCCGAACTCCACGACATCCCGCTGCCCGACGCCGCCTTCGACGCGCTCGAACACCGCCGCGTGATGCACTTCTTCCTGAAGGTGTCCGAAGGCTACCTGGAAGTCCGCGCCGCCACGATCCACGAGTCCGTGGACGGCGCGCGCAAGGACGCGCCGCAGGGGTTCTTCTTCGCCGCCAAGATCTGGAACGACTACTGGCTCAACCTGCTGGGCACCGACACGGACAACCACGTCAGGTTCCTCTCCGCGGTGCCGCCCACCCACGAGGCCACCTCGGACCAAGACGCTGACAAGGGCATCATCTCGTTCACGCGTACGTTCGAGGGCTGGAACGGCTTGCCGGTGGCGCGGGTGCTCGTCTGCAACGACTCGAAGGCCATCGAGGACCTCAACGATTATTCCCGCCTCCTGCTCGCAGGCCTGGTCGGCTCCGCGCTGGGGCTGCTCTTGTTGTTGACGACGGTGTTGACCGTGTGGGTCAGCCGGCCGTTGCGGCTCATCATGCAGACGCTCAAGACCGAGCGACTCGCGCCCATCGAGCCCCTACGCGACACGGGCGGGGAGTTCGGCAACCTGGCGGAGTTGATCCGCGAGTTCTTCGGCCAGCGCGAGAACCTGATCGCGGAGGTCTTCGAGCGCAAGAACGCCCAGGAGGCGTTGCGCGAAAGCGGCGAGCAACTCCGCCAAGCGCAGAAGATGGAGGCCGTCGGCCGGCTGGCCGGCGGGGTGGCGCATGACTTCAACAACCTGCTCACCGCCATCCTCGGCTACGCGGAACTGATCCTCGGCCGGCGCGACCTGGACGAGTCCATGCGCGGCAACGTCGAGGCCGTCCAGAAGGCGGGCCGGCAGGCGGCGGCCGTCACGCACCAACTCCTCGCCTTCTCGCGCAAGCAGGTGCTCCAGCCGCGCGTGATCGACCTCAACGCGCTCGTGCGCGACTTCGAGCGCATCCTGCGCCGGGTCATCGGCGAGCACATCGAACTGCGCACCGACGCCGGGGCGCCCTGCGGCCGGGTGCGCGCCGACCCCAACCAGATCGAACAGGTCATTCTCAACCTCGGCGTCAACGCCCGCGACGCCATGCCGCGCGGCGGCCGTCTCCTGATCCGTACCGACAACGTGCAATTCGACGACCTGGCGGCCCACCAACTCGCGCCCGACCTCGTCGGCGGCGTTTATGTGCTCCTGGAGGTCACCGATGACGGCTGCGGCATGAACGCGGAGGTCATGTCGCGCATCTTCGAGCCGTTCTACACCACCAAGGAACAGGGCAAGGGCACGGGCCTGGGATTGGCGACGGTGTACGGCGTCGTCAAGCAAAGCGGCGGCACGACGACGGTCGAGAGCACGCCGGGCGAGGGCACGACGTTCCGCGTCTACCTGCCGATGGAGGACGCCGAGGTGGAAGGCTTGCGCCCGAAGACGGTCGTGCCCGTGCAGCCGCCCTCGCGCCGAATGGAAACCGTCCTCATCGTGGAAGACGAGGAAATCGTACGCGAGTTGGTTTGCCAGGTCCTGAGCGAGCACGGCTACGACGTGCTGTGCGCGTCCAACGGCGCGGAGGCACTCCAAATAAGCGCGGCCCGCCGCGGCCCCATCGCGCTGCTCGTCACCGACGTGGTCATGCCGCAGATCGGCGGCCTGGAGCTTTCCCGCCGCCTGACGGCCCTGCGCCCGGAGTTGAAGGTGCTCTACGTCTCGGGTTATTCGGAGGACGACATGAGCGAACAGGGTGTGATTTCCTCGGACATGGAGTTCTTGGAGAAGCCGTTCACCCCGCAGGCGATCACGCGCAAGGTGCGCGAGATCCTCGCCGAAGCGCGCCCGCTGGTGGCCGCCGGGGTGACGGTCGTGGAGCCGCAGCCCGTCGGCGCAGATGGCCGCGATGGCCGGGTAGGCCGGCGGCGGTGAGCGCATGCGCATCTCTGGCGGTTGTTTCGTCTTGTCCCGGCGGCGGCGGGCTGGCCGGACACCTACGTGCGGGTCCGCCGGGTCGACGCCAAGGGCGACCAGGGCAAACCGGTCGTGGTGCGGATCACCGACCGTGGCGTCCACCAACGCGGCACGGTGCTCGACCTCGACCGCGAGGCTGCCGAGGCGTTGGACATGGTCCGCGCCGGCCAGGTGCGGGTGCGCGTGGAAACCCTCGCCCTCAAGAACGCCACGACCAACAAGCCCGTCGTCAAGAAAACCGACGCGCTGCTGACTCCCAAGGCCAGCGAGATCACCGACCAGCCGACCGCCACCCGGCAGCAGGAAAAAGCCGCGGCCGACGCCAAGGCCTCACCGCCGGCCGGCCCCTAGCGCGTGCCGCAAGGCGTCCGTGAGCCCGTCGAGGTCGTCTGCGTTCTTCAGGAGCGCGAACCTCACTCCCGGCGGGGTCCAAGGCGGTCGCCGCACCGCTCGCGTGCCGAGCACCAGCGTCGGGCAGCGGACCCGGCGCAGGTCGGCCGTCGTTGGGACGGGCAGGCTGTCCACGAGCACGAGCCGGCCAGGCAGGCCGGGAGCCTGCACGGCCAGCGTCAACGCCAGCGCACCACCGCGCCCGCGGCCGATCAGCACCGGCCGCCCCAGACCCTGCGTGCGGACGTAGGCAGCGACCGCCCCGGCCAGCGCGTCGGTCGACCGGTTCGCCCACGCGGTCGGCGCGACGACGTGGCAACGGTAAGCGACCTCGAAACGCGCCACGACGTGGTCCCACGCGTCGCCCGGCGCGTCCGGGTCCGACAGGAAGATCAGTTCCGGCTCGCCGTGTCCGGCGGTCTGTACTTCGAGTCCTGCCACGTCCTGCGCGGAGGTCTCCCCCATCCACCCGACACCCGCCATCACCAACAGCGCCGCCACGGTTTTTCCGGTCCGCGAACTCCGCCAAAATGCCAGTTGCCAGCCGTTGGGAGCGTTTGCTAAAGTAGATGCCACTTTTCTGATCTTCGCCTCTGATATGCTGACCGCCAAGCCTTCAGACCGTAACGTTGATTCGCTGCTCGATTCGCCTTCCCAGGCGGTGTTCGACCGTTTGACGGCGCTGGCCACCCGGGTGCTGCGCATTCCTGTCGCCTTCGTGACCTTCCTGGAACCGGACCGGCAGGTCTTCCGCAGCCGCAGCGTCCAGTCCGGACCGCTGATGGAAGTGTTCGAGACCCCGATCTCGCATTCTCTCTGCCAGACCGTCGCCGCCACCCGCGAGCCGCTGATCGTCCCCGACACCCGCGAGGATGGGCGCACGCGCGACAATCCGGTCGTCGCCGAGATGAACGTCATCGCCTACGCCGGCCTGCCGCTCTTCGACGCCGAGGGCCGCGCGGTCGGGGCCTTCTGCGCCATCGACCACCAGCCGCACGCTTGGACGGCCGAGGAGGTCGAGATCCTGCGCACCCTCGCCGCGCAGGTCAGCAGCGAACTGGCCCTGCGCGCCTCGCTGGACCACATCGGCATGGAGTTCGACGCCCTGCGCAAAGTCGAGGCCAACCGTGCCCAGACCAACCGTGCCGAGCGCCACGACCTGCGCACGCCCCTCCAGGCGATGCTCCTGGGCGTGCAGGCCGTCCGCCAGCTCGGCGACCTCAACCCCGACCAGGACGAATGCCTCACGCTGGCCGAGCGCAACGGCCATGTGCTCGTCGCCATGCTGGACAAGATCCTGGATACCGGCTACCTCGAAAGCCAGGACCAAAGCACACTGAGCTACCGCGCCTGCGTGCCGCTGGAGATCATCGCCTCTGCGGTCGAGCAGGTCGCCGCGTTGGCCGACGACAAGCGCATCCTCCTGCGCACGAGCGCCATGGCCGCTGGCGCGCTGGAGGCGGACCGTGACAAGGTGGTGCGTGTGCTCGTCAACCTGCTGGGCAACGCGGTGAAGTTTACCGCCGAAGGTGGCGAGGTGTCCGTCGAGGCGGTCCGGCAGGGCAACGACACGGGCGGTGAGGTGCTCTTCTCCGTGCGCGACAACGGGGTGGGCATCACTCCGGACAACGTCGCGCGCCTGTTCCGCGAGGGCTACCGCGTGGACGAGAACGCCGACACGAGCCAATCGACCGGGCTGGGCCTGGCGTTTTGCAAGCGCACGGTCGAGGCGCACGGCGGCCGGATCTGGGTCGAGAGCGACCCGGGCTGGGGCAGCAAATTCCTGTTCACTCTACCGACGCGCAGCCCGCAGTCCTGAGCGAAAATTGCCCTTGCGACTGTACCGGCTGGACGGTATATGACCGCCCAGCATGAACGTTTCCCCTGTCGCCGCTCCCCCCCGCGCGCCGCAACGTCCCAGCACCCGCGAGGTTCTTCTCGACGCTGCCGAGGCGGTGGTGCAGACCGCTGGTGCGGTCCATCTCACCCTCGACGCCGTGGCCGAGCGCGCCGGGGTCAGCAAGGGCGGATTGCTCTACAACTTCCCCAACAAGGACGCGCTCCTGCAAGCGATGGTAGACCGCAACATGGGCCGGCTGCGCCAGGAACACGCCACCGCCCTGGCCGAACTCCCCGCCGGCCCCGGCGACGAACTCAAGGCTTTCGCCCGCGTAGCCGCGGGACGCTCCCTGTGCAGTGAAAAGCGCCTCGGCGGCGCGCTCCTGGCCGCTTCCGCCAACAATCCCCGCCTGCTGGAGCCCGTTCACCGCTTCCACCGCTGGCGCCTGGAGATGGTCAGCGACGCCGCGCGCGACGGTCTGCCGTTCGAGCGTGCGGCCCTCGCGTCGCTCGCCATCGACGGCCTGTGCCTGCTGGAAATGCTCCGTGTGTCGCCTTATTCGGACGAACAACGCACGCGCATTCTCGAAGACCTCGTGCGCTTCCTCGACGAACTGGCGGCCGATGCGCCCGAAACTTCCGCTCAACAGAACTGACCATCCCACCTTTCTCTTCGCTATGGAAACCATCCAGTCCCGTCCGCCCGCCCGCGACGTGAAATCCGCCGGCGACCTGCCTACCCCGCCCCCGCTGCGCCCACGTCCGCGGACGTGGAGCCAGTGGTTCGGGCGGTTGATCCTCGTGTTGCTCGCCGTGGGGGCGGTCGTCGCTGGCCTTGGCTTCCTCAAGTACCGCCAGGTCCAGGGCTTCATCGCCCTGCAAAAGTCCGGCGCCTTCACACCGCCGCCGGCCGCCGTCACCACGACGGTTGTCCGCTCGGTGCGCTGGCAACCGACGCTGCACGCCATCGGCTCGCTGGAAGCCGTCCAGGGCGTGACGGTCGCCGCGGATCTGCCCGGCGTCGTCAAGGAGATCCGCTTCGAGAGCGGCGCTGCCGTGCGCCAGGGCGATATCCTCGTGCGCCTGAACACCGACCAGGAGCAGGCCCAACTGGAGGCGGCCCAGGCCCAGCGCGATATCTCGGTGCTCACCCTCGGCCGGCAGAAGGACCTGCGCGCCAAGAACGCCAACTCTCAGAGCGATTTCGACGCCGCCGAGGCCAACGAACGCCAGATGGAAGCCATGGTCGCCAACGCCAAAGCCGCCATCGAGCGCAAGACAATCCGCGCGTCCTTCGGCGGCCTCCTGGGCATCCGCCGCGCCAGCCTCGGGCAGTACCTCAACAGCGGCGACCCCGTCGTCGCGCTCCAGTCCATGGACCCGATCTACGTCAACTTCACCCTGCCCCAGCAGAACCTGCGCGACTTCGGCGTGGGCGCGGAGGTCGAAGTGAAGACGGACGCGACGGGCGACACGGTCTTCAAGGGCAAGGTCAACGCGCTCAACTCCCTGGTCGACAGCGCCACGCGTAACTTCCAGGCGCAGGCCACCGTCGCCAACCCGGGGGCCAAGCTGCGCCCGGGCATGTTCGCCAACGTGGACGTGCTCCTGGGCGGCGAACGCGACGTGCTGCCCATCCCGGGGTCGGCCATCGCGTACGCGCCCTATGGGAACTCGGTGTTCGTCATCATGCACAAGGTCAAGATCCCCGCCGACCCGGCCGTGGAAGGCTCCAAGGAAAAAACCCTCGACACCGCCGTGCGTCAGCAGTTCATCAAGACCGACCAAACCCGGGGCGACCTCGTGGCGGTGACCTCCGGCCTCAAGGAAGGCGACGAGATCGTGAGCAGCGGCACCTTCAAGCTGCAAAACAACGAGCCGGTGAAGGTCGATACCGCGCCGCCGCAGGCCGTGAAAATCAACAACAGCGTCAAGCCCGAGGCCGAGGCCAACCCGAAGCCGGAGGAAAGCTAACTTCTCTTTGTTCGTCGCCTCTCTTATCCCGGCGCTCCCATGAAACTTACCGATCTCTTCGTCCGCCGCCCGGTGCTGGCCGTGGTGGTGAACCTCGTCATCCTGTTGGCGGGCTTCCAGGCCATCCGCTCGCTCAACGTGCGTCAGTACCCACGCAGCGACCTGTCGGTCATCAGCGTGCAGACGATCTACGTCGGCGCCAACGCCGACCTCGTGCGCGGCTTCCTGACGACGCCCCTGGAGCAGGCCATCGCCAGCGCCGAGGGCATCGACTACATGGAGAGCACGAGCGCCCAGGGCCTGAGCGACATCGAGGTCCACCTCAAGCTCAACTACGACACCAACGCCGCGCTGACCCAGATCCAGGCCAAGATCGCGCAGGTGCGCAACGACCTGCCGCCCGAGGCCGAGGCCACCACCGTCCAGGTTAAGACGACCGACGACCAGGTCGCGGCGATGTATCTGAGCTTCTTCTCGGACGAACTGGAGTCCAACCAGATCACCGACTACCTCACGCGCGTCGTCCAGCCCAAGCTGGCCAGCGTCAACGGCGTGCAGCGCGCCGACATCCTCGGCGCGCGCACCTTCGCCATGCGCATCTGGCTCCAGCCAGACAAGATGGCGTCGCTCAACGTGTCGCCCACCGACGTGCAGAAGGCGCTCGCGGGCAACAACTACCTCTCCGCCCTCGGCGCGACCAAGGGCTCGATGATCTCCGTCAACCTCGTCGCCAACACCGACCTCAACAACGCCCAGGAGTTCCAGAACCTCGTCGTCCGCCAGAGCGGCAACACCATCATCCGCCTCAAGGACGTGGCTAACGTCGTGCTCGGCGCGGAGGACTACACGACCGACGTGCGCTTCGACGGCTCGACGGCCACCTTCATGGGCATCTTCGTGCTGCCGACGGCCAACACGCTCGATGTCATCCATGCCGTGCGCAAGATCGTGCCCGACATTGAGCGGGGCCTGCCCGCCGGGATGCACGTCGGCGTACCCTACGATTCGACCAAGTACATCGAGAACGCCATCCAAGAGGTCATCCACACGCTCGCGGAGACCCTCGGCATCGTCGTGGTGGTCATCTTCTTGTTCCTGGGCAGCTGGCGCTCGGTGCTCATCCCGGTCGTCGCCATCCCGATCTCGCTCATCGGCACGGCGTTCCTGATGATCCTCTTCGGCTTCACGCTCAACCTGCTCACCCTGCTCGCCATCGTGCTCTCGGTCGGGTTGGTCGTCGACGACGCCATCGTGGTCGTCGAGAACGTCGAGCGCCACATGCACGAGGGCGAGTCGCCCTTCCAGGCTGCCCTCCACGGTGCGCGCGAACTCGTCGGCCCGATCATCGCCATGACGATCACGCTCATCGCCGTGTACGTGCCCATCGGCATCCAGGGCGGACTGACGGGCGCACTCTTCCGCGAGTTCGCCTTCACGCTGGCGGGCGCGGTGACGGTGTCCGCCGTGGTCGCCCTGACGCTCTCGCCCATGCTCGGCTCCAAGCTGCTCAAGCCCGGCGCGGACGAGCGCGGCTTCGCGGGATGGATCAACCGCCGCTTCGAGGGCTTGCGCCGGACGTACACACGCCTGCTGGTCGGCACGCTGGAGTTCCGCACGATCACGCTGACGGTCGCGGGCATCGCGTTCTTGCTGATCCCGATCTTCTACTTCCTTTCCACCAAGGAACTCGCGCCCAAGGAGGATCAGGGGGTGATCTTCGGCATCGTGCAGGCTTCGCCAAACTCCACGCTCGACCAGACGACGCTCTACGCGCACAAGCTGCTCGACGTTTACAACTCCTTCCCCGAGCGAGACCACACCTTCCAGATCACCTTGCCGGCGGGCGACTCGGCGGGGTTCTCGGGCATGGTGATGAAGCCCTTCAGCGAGCGCAAGCGGACGGCCACCGAGTTGCTGCCCCTCGTGACGGCCAAAGCCGCGGACGTGCCCGGCGTGCGTACGGCGGTCGTCACGCCCCAGCCGCTGCCCGGCGGCAGCAACTTCGACATCGAGTTCGTCGTCTCTTCCACGGGCGACCCACGCGAACTGCTCGGCTTCGCGCAGCAACTCCAGGGCAAGCTGATGACCAGCGGAACAAGTCCGTTTTCCTTCCTCGACCTCAAGTACGACCAGCCGCAGGCGAAGGTGGTCTTCGACCGCGACAAGGTGGCTTCGCTCGGGATCAACCTGGGTCAGGTCGGCGCGGATTTGTCCACGATGTTAGGCGGCAACTATGTGAACCGCTTTTCCATCTCGGGCCGTTCGTACAAGGTGATTCCTCAGGTCACCCGCAACGAGCGCCTCAACCCTGACCAGCTCGAAAGCTTCTACGTCTCCGGTCCCCAAGGCCAACTCGTGCCGGTGTCGACCTTCGCGCACGTGGAGACCACGGCCGAGCCGCGCTCGTACAGCCGCTTCCAGCAGCTCAATTCGGTCAAGATCCAGGGCGTCGTCACGCCCAAGCCCGGCAACACGCTCGACTCCTGCTTGACCGTGCTCGAAGAGGAATCCGCCAAGCTTCTACCCAAGGGCTACGCCATCGACTACGGCGGCGCGTCGCGGCAACTCCGCGTGGAGGGCAGCAAGTTTTTGCCGCTGCTCCTGCTCTCGCTGGTGCTGATCTTCCTGGTGCTGGCGGCGCAGTTCGAGAGCTTCTCGGACCCGCTCATCATCCTGCTTGGCTCCGTGCCGTTAGCCCTGACGGGTGCCTTGGCGTTCACCTTCCTGGGCATGACCACGCTCAACATCTACGCCAACGTCGGGTTGGTGACCCTCGTCGGCCTCGTGTCGAAGAACGGCATCCTGATCGTGGAGTTCGCCAACGCGCTGCAAGAGCGCGGCTACGACAAGTTCCAGGCCATTGTGGAAGGAGCGTCGACGCGGCTGCGGCCGATCTTGATGACGACGGTGGCGACGGTGGCGGGCCACGCGCCACTGATCTTCGCCACGGGTCCGGGGGCGGGCGCGCGCAACTCGATTGGCTGGGTGCTCGTGACGGGCATGATCATCGGCACGGCGTTCACGCTGTTCGTGGTGCCGAGCTTTTACATGCTGTTGGCGCGGAACCGCAGCCACATGCACCCCGACGAAAAGGGTGTGGACATCGAGCAGACCGGCGAGCGGCTGGAACTCCCGGCCGCGTTGGCCGAGGTGTGAAGGTCGCTGGCTTGATCCTGGCGGCGGGCGGCTCCACGCGGTTGGGGTCGCCCAAGCAACTGCTCGTCTACGAGGGCCACACGCTGCTGCGGCGGACTGTGGAGACGGTCCTCGTGGCGGGCTGCCGGCCGGTGGTGGTCGTGCTCGGCGCAGGGGCGGGACGGCTCACGCCGGAACTGCGCGGCCTCGACGTGAGCACCGTGGTGAACACCGGCTGGGAACGTGGCATGGGCACCTCGGTGCGCCTCGGTTTATCCGCGCTCTCGCCGGGGCCGGAGATCGACGCGGTCTTGCTGTCGTTGTGCGACCAACCCCTGATTGGACCAGAGGCATTGCGGCGCCTCCTCCCCGCATCCGCATGTTCCATCGCCGCGGCGGAGTATGATGGGACGCTCGGCGTGCCGGCGGTGTTCGGCCGCGAACACTTCGCCGAACTCGCCGCGCTACCCGACGCCGCCGGAGCCAAGCCGATCCTGCAACGTCACGCCGCCCGCGTCACCGCTGTGCCGATGCCCGAGGCCGCGACCGACATCGACACACGCGAGCAGTACGAGGGCATCGTCCGAACCGGGTAGACCTTCAGCCGGCGTGGGCTTGGAAATAACTCAC
>CAXUIU010000106.1:0-10700 GCA_964250955.1 uncultured Chthoniobacterales bacterium
GGCAACCAAGACCGGGCGATGGCTAGCGACCTCCTCATCCCCGCCCCTCGCCATGAACCCGAGAGCCACTTGGTTCCCGTGTTTTGTGCGGAGCCCGAGCGTTCGCCCCCCAGGCGCGGCTAGTTGCCCGACCTGTTCACCCTCTTCGATCAGCTTTGTCCCGGCCGTAGGCTCAAGAAAGAACTGCGACTTGGCACCCAAGAAGATGTCTGGCGCGAGATCACCTCTCTACGCGATGCGGTCTTCGACATCGTCAGCCACGGTGCTCCGAGACGAACCGCCGGAACGCGTCGCGGACATGAGGACGATGGCGCAGACGTTTGCTGCCCTGCGGGCATATCCTACATTGGCGACTTCTTGGCGTTCCAGTACGTGACCGACCTGAACTACAGCACGCTGACCAGCTTCAGCGAAACAGAGTTCGTGGTACCCGGCTCCGGGGCGCTGTCAGGCCTGCGCAAGTGCTTTGCTGACACCGGCAGGCTCACCGATGCCGAGATCATCCGGCTGGTGCAGGAACGGCAGGCGGAGTGCTTCGCTGCCGCGGGTGTTACCTTCCCCGTGCTACCGGGACGTCCGTTGCAGCTCATCGACGTGCAGAACCTGTTCTGCGAGGTGGACAAGTACGCCCGCGCGGCCTACCCGCAGCTCGCCGGCACGGATAGCCACAGCCGCATCAAACAGCGCTTCCAACCCTCGGCGACGCTGCCTCCGCTGTGGTATCCGCCTGAGTGGGGCATCAACGACCGGCTGGATATACTGTCATGTGGCATGACGACTTGAACCGGAGGGTGCATATTCATGCCAACAGTTTCTTGTAAGAACCGCGTGGGTCCGAACGTATTTACCCGTATGCGGACGCCCGTCTTCCTCTTGGCATGCTCCCTTCTCTTCACGCACACAGTGCATGCAGAGACTGCCCGGTTGCCCGTCCTGTACCCGTTCGTACAAGGCGGCAAGTGGGGCTACATCGACGCCCAGGGCGCGTGGGTGATCGAGCCGCGCTTTGATCGTTGCATCCAACTGTTCGAGGGTGAACGCGTGCGAGCGTGGCAAGGCAAACGCTGGCTGCTCATCGACCGCACCGGCAAGGAGATTACGCAAGGTTCGTTCACCGAGCCCATCCTCGGCTTGGACGACGCCCCCTTCGAAGTGGTCAGCAACGGCAAGAAGCAGGGCATCCTGGCACACTCGGGCAAGGTGATCCTGCCCGCCATCTACGACGACGTTGTTCTGTCCAAGGACCGTGCCTGGGTACGCCAAAGTGGCAAGCTCGGTATCTTCGCTCTCGACGGTCGCTGGATCATGAAGCCCTCTCTGCCGTGGCCGAAGAACCGCGAGATGCCAAGCGTCACCGATGACGGGGTGGCTTGGTTCAAGCAAGGCAAAAGGTGGGGACTACTTTCGGCGGAAGGGAAGCAGCTTTTCCCCGCGCGTTTCACCGAACACGTCATGGGTAGAAAGGAAGCCGAAGACTGGAGCCACCCTGAAGGACTGGACTTCAAGCACGGACGCGCCTGGGTCACGGATGGCAAGGACTATCTGCTCATTGCCAGCGACGGCAGAGTGCTCGCCCGGCAACCGTTTCGCTCGGCGCAGGAATGGACCGACGATCTCACCGTCTTTCACACGGCCACCCGTTACACGGACAAAGATCGCGTGGGTTTGATCTCGTGCGAGGGCGAAATCGTCTTGCCTGCTCAGTACACCGATATCAAGCCGCTCCACGAAGGACGCGCCGTGATTGTGCAGCGCGAGGACCAACGTGGTGACAACGGGCAAACAGTGTCGAACCGGACCTACGGCTATATCGACGCGCTGGGCCGTGTCGTGGTGGAACCAGGTGCCTTCTACGGTCCGGGAGTGCGCGATGGCGGCCAAGGGGAACTGACCCCGTTTTCAGAAGGGCTGGCACCTATCTGGAACAACGGCAAAGAGAGCCAGCGTACGCACACGCACGATCCCTTCGCCGGCTACATTGATCCAAGTGGTGCCATCGTCATCGCCGAACAATTCTATGCCACCCGGCCATTCTCCGAGGACCTGGGAGCCGTACTGGAACGCCGGCCGCAAGGTGCGGGCTTCAGCCCGGCTCCGGGGCGTTGGGGCTTCGTGGATAAAAGCGGCACGATGGTCATCAACCCGCAATTCACGGGCGTCGCCCCTTTCTGCCGTGGACGTGCCTGGGTGACTAAGAGTTTGGATCGGGGCGAGCACTCCTGGGCGATGATCGACCGAGAAGGCAACGTGCTGACTGCTTTCAGCTTCGTGCCGCCGGAGGAAAAGAACGGTTGGCCCCACCCCGAAGGAGAGCGTCTTCCGCCCGTCCGTTGGCGCGGCGATCTGGCAGTGGTCACTGAAAGTGAGTTCCACAACGGGCTGGCAACTGTGGAGGGCAAGGTGATCATCCCGCCCCTCTACAACCGCATCGGCGAGTTCCATGACGGCATGGCGGTGGCAGTAGAGAGCCGACCCGCAGGTGGTGGCGACATCAACTGGGTCACCTCGCTGATCAGCGACAAAGGCGAGACGCTTGTCACAGGCGTTTACACGGCGATCAGCGACTTCGAGGGCGGCTTCGCCTGGGCCAGCCATCGCTGGACGGACCATCGTGGGCCATACCAGCACGAGGGCTGGGGCCTGATCGACACCGCTGCCCACGAGCAGACCGAACTCAAGTATGTTCGGGTTTGGTGGGTGAGGGACAAGCAGGAGGTGTACATCGACAGCAATTGTCCGCGCTACACCGGAGAACTGGCTCCCGTGGCCCTCGCCGAAGGTTATCAGCAGTACGGAAAAGAAGGTGACCCTGAAGTGTGGGAGCGGAACGGCTGGGGCTACGTCAACCGGGTAGGCAAAATCGTCGCTTGGCACGACAAATCAGAGGGCAAGTGACGCCTCTTTGAGGCGGATTTATGTCACCGTCGTTCTACCCACCTTCTGGTGCATGCCGTCTGCGTCGGACAAAGTGAGTTTCATCAGCGCATCTCCCGGATGAGGTTGATCAAGTCGCTCGCCGCGTAGACGACACGGCGCGTCCCTTTGAGGCGCGGCAGCAGGTTACGTTGCTCGAACCTGCGAAAAGTTCTGCCGCTATAAGGAATTAGTTGCTGGGCTTCCTTACGTGAAACAGCCAACTTACCGATGCTACGGAGTTGGCAGATCAACTCCTCCGCGTACGTATCCTGAGGAGATGCGGGGAGGGCTGCGGACGAGATCTTGGTGGCGTTTTGCGGGTGGATGCAGTAGCGTTCATGCATCCCTAAAATGTGCACTTTCAGGCAGTTGCCAGCAACCAAGCGGGACTCAAAAAGGCCTGTCACGCTCGTTTCCAGGTTTGTGTGATTGTCTGCAGGGAGAGACGCCTCGTCTGTCACGCTGATGCACGACGAAAGTTGTCGGCTCAACCTTGTCGCCGGCTCTTTGCCATGGTGTGGCACTCACATCCGAGCCTCCTTACCGCCAAAACTTGAATGGTGCCCCGGCGTGGGAGACGGGAGTCGCGGCTGCTTTGCAGGCTTTGTCTTGCGCCGCTTTTCTCTCTGACGCTCCTTTGCCAAGTACCGAGGGTGCCCGGCTTTCACCTCCTCTGCTCTCGGCGTGCGTCCATGCAGCGATAGTCCATGGGCTTCTCGAACTGCTCGTTGAGCATGGCGCGCGGCAGACCCTTGAGCAGTTTCTCGTAGGCTGGCGAGGGCACATGCACAAATAGCGAGCGGCACTCCTTTAAGTTGACGGGCGGATCGTCAGATCCACTCTGAAGGTGTGCGTCCAACGTAGCCAGTGCACTCTGCTCCTGTGCACGGAGCTTGCCTTGTTCCTCTGCTTGCAACAGCCGGACCATGGGCTAGGGTCCATCGACGTGGCACGGTTCACCATCTCTTCCAAGGTGGGGATCAGAACTAGCTTTGCCCTGCGTTCATCGAGCGCTTTAACACAGTTCCAAAAGGGCACGCGGTGGCCTTCCTCGCGTCCTATGAAGCGTTGCAGTTGCTCAACGATGACCGGGATGCGGTTGAGTTCCGCTGGGAACCGGAACGAGCCTTCCGCCCTGAAGGCACCCTCTGCGACTGCAAGTAGCCCTTCGAGTTGTTAGAGGACTGCTGCGTCCGGGTCGTTGAGGGTTGACACAAGCCAAGTAAGCCCCTTCGCCGATTGCCTTGCAATCAGTTGCAGGAGGCTCCGACCTTGGTGTCAATGCTCTGCCTCTGTCCTCAGCTAATCAGCAGCAGCCTCGTTGCCGTGCCTAGCAAGGTCCGCGGCGCGCGGTGGATGCAAGGCGGTACAAGGCTGCCAACATGGTCAGTGGCGACCCACCACAGGTTGCCAGTGCCAGGGCGTACGTCTGCGTACCGGGTAGCACCATGTAGTACAGGTCGCAGAGCTAGCCGGCCAGGTACCCGTGGAACTGGTAGCACGCCTTGCCGCGGCAAACCGCTGGTTTACATGGTTCCTGGTAACGCGGAAGGTGTTCCAATGCAGGCACACACCTTTTGCTCCTTTTGCGGCACGCGCTTCCCTGAAGATGCAGGCTGGCCGCGCTGCTGTCCGGCCTGTGGCAACACCACCTACCGCAACCCACTGCCGGTGGCTGTGGCTCTGGTGCCCGTGGAAGGTGCTCGCCAAAAAAACGGGCCGCAAGCCCTCGGCCGTTCGCGGAGCGGCTTGAGCACGAAGATCCACACGGTAGCCGTCAGCGAGTTCCAAGTGCTCGGACTGGTGCTCACCGGCGGCCAGGAAGGCGATGCGCCCTTGGGCGAGGAGATGCTCGGTGAGGTGTTTGCACGAAAGGAGGTCAACGGTGGCAGCGGATCGTGCTTACGACAGCGACCGCATCCGCACCCTGCTGGCGGCGGCAGGCAAAGAGGCGGTGATCCCACCACGTTCCAACCGCACCAACCCACCCGCCTACGACAAAGAGAAGTACAAGAGCCGCAACAAGGTTGAACGGCTCTTCAACCGGCTCAAGAACTACCGCGCCGTCGCCACCCGCTACGACAAACTTGCCGCCATGTTCCTGGGTGGCACTCTGGCCGCGCTACTTGCGGTGAGCCTCAAATGTATCGTGATACACTCCCTAAGACCCCGAAAGTCGCTGCGGCCGTAGGCGCTACCGTCGGTCATCAATGTCTAGATAAACCGGGGCGGTCCACCCTTTTTGCCCCCTCTGCGGTTCCTCGGGAGGCCGCAGGGAACGACAGAGCAGCCAGGAATTTAGAGGATGCAAGTAAGAAAAACAGCCCACAAATCTGCTTTATCAATCCATGCATTAGGAACATGACTCAGGAAAAGCCCTGGTCCGTGGAGCGCAAATGCCGCAAGGGAGACGCTGCTTAGCTCAAAGGCGAGAGCAACTCACGGTTTGGGCTGGGTGAGTATCCGCTTGATGGAAGAATGTCGTAGGACGCGCTATCGCTTCGAGAATTTATATCGTTGCCGTATCAACTCAACTGGCCAGCGGGTACATGCCGATCGAGCGTCTCGATGAGTTGAGGCACATCAATGGGTTTGGTGAGGTAGTCTTTCGCGCCTAGCGCCATCAACCGCTTCACTTGCTTGGATGTCGCGTCGGCGCTGATTACCACCACAGGAATATCGCGCGTGGGCTCGCTTGCTTTCAGCCGTGCGAGCACCTCCCAGCCCGGCAGATCGGGCAAGTGGAGATCGAGCAAGATCAAGTCGGGTTTTTGATTGCGCGCGATCTCCAGGCCGAGCAGACCCTGCTGCGCGCTGAGCAACTCCAAGCCAGGTCGCGCCTTGAAAATCATCTCGACGAGACGCAAGTTAGGAAGGTTGTCTTCCACGTAGAGCACCGAACCGCGGGAGCATTCACTCGTACCAAGCAAGCCAACGGCGGTGACCTGCGTTCTCGCGTACGCGAGAGGCTCCTCTGCTAAGGGCAGTTCTAGCCAGAAAATGCTCCCCTCGTTTGGGATGCTATCCACCCCGATGCTTCCCCCCATCGCTTCCACAAGTCCTTTGCTCAACGCCAGCCCGAGGCCAGTACCTTCGGTGTGACTGTACTCCGCGCCGATCCGGTCGAAGGGGACAAAAAGCCGCTTGATCTCGTCGGGTTCCAGTCCGTAGCCGGTGTCGGCGACTTGCAGGCGCAAACGTCGTGTCGCGGCCAAGCCCGGGATGTATTCCTCTGGGCGCGTATCGTCTGCCTTACACCCGGGCACCCCTTGACAGGAAATGGTTACCGTTCCACCGCTGCGATTGTACTTCACGGCGTTGGAGAGAAAGTTGAGCAACACTTGCCGCAACCGCTGGTGGTCGGCCTGGAGGTGCAGGCCGGTGGCCTCGACTGCCGTGCAATGGTTGACGCAACGCACCTCGCGCTCCGCCGCCTGATGGCTAACGAGGCTCAGACACTCCTGCACCACTCCCACGACGCCGACCGGTTCGAGCGAAAACGTCAGGCGACCGGCCTCGATGCGCGAAATGGCCAGCACTTCGTCGATGAGATTGAGCAAATGGCGACCGCCACGCATGATGTGCCGGACACTTTCCAGCGTGCTCGCCTCCAGTTCGCTGATTTCCAGCAGTTGGCCGAAGCCGAGGATGGCGTTGAGGGGCGTGCGCAGCTCGTGGCTCATGCGCGAGAGGAACTCACTCTTGGCGTTGTTCGCCCGCTCGGCCTCTTCCTTTGCTAGACGCATGGCTTCTTCGGCTTGACGGCGTTCCGTCACATCGCGCGAATTGATGACCATGCCTCCCACCGCGTTGTCCACGGCGGAACCGACCGCCTGCAGAGTGCGCCAGGAGCCATCCTGATGCCGGTAGCGAAACTCGCTGGGTGTCCCGCCATCCTTCCCGGCGGCGAGGCGTTCCGTGAAGGCCAACGCTACTCTAGCCCGGTCGTCCGGATGCACATGTTCGAAAATTGATTGTCCGAGAAGTTCGTCGGCATGGTAGCCGAGCACACGCTCCACAGCCGGGCTTTCGTAGCGGATGAATCCGTTGGCGTCGGCGACGGTGATGATGTCGGGAGCGTGTGCGATCAGGGCGCGGAACTTGCGTTCGCTGCGGCGGATCTCGCTACCAAGTTCCCGCAGACTGATGTTCCGCACGGCGCTGGCGAGAGTTTGCTCGTAGAGCAGGAACGCCCAATACCCACAGATGCCTACCTGGCTCAACGCGATGGCAAAGTGCATTGCCAACCGCGTGAAGCCAACGTATCCGGGCTCGAAGAAATAGGTTCCCGCCGGCGCGCCCGCGTTGTGCAGCAGAGCGAAGCCCGTGTGCTGTGCGATGAGACTCAAAGCTCCCGGCCACATGCACTTCCAATCTTGGTAGACGATCAGCATGGTGAATGCCGTGAAGAAAAAGAAGTGCATCTCACCCAGGCCATGCATCTGGTAGATGTGCAGGGCGACGAACATCTGCAACGAAATTCCTGCAAGGCAGCGCGTGACAAAGGAGCGCGGCAGCAAGGTCACCGCCAGCATGAACATCGCCACCGCGCAAGCCGTGATGACGCCGGTGGCCAGCCACGTCTGGTAGAACGTGGCGAGGCCAATGGCGATGAGTGCATGCAACAGCACGAAGCGCGTCACCAGGCGGTCGCCGCGCTCGTAGATGGGCTGCATGACCTCTGCACGCTGCGCCGGAGAGAGGGTCTCGCCGTCGGCTGGGTAGTCAGCGCCGGCTTCCACCGCGCCGCGTAGTTCGGGCAAGATGGTATGCAGGGAAAAACTCATCGCTTGGCAACAGATTGGACGGATGTAGGCGCGCGAACCGCCACCGTGTTGGTTGGCAGCTCGCAGCCGTAGGCCACCATGACCTCGCGGGTCGGCGGAGGGATTAAGCGGCCGTTCACCAAGGCTTCCAGCGCCAACCGGACGAATTCGGTTTCCGGTGTCGTGCAGTAGCGCGCCGTGCTATAATTGCCACGGAAAAGTAACGCGCGGCTAGGTCCACCGGAAACGATGACAGCCTGGGGCGTGGAATATACTCCGCAGGCCGCTGCGATGCTGCCGTCTTCGTCCACGGTGGCCTCTAGGTCCGGGCCGAACAGGCGGCCGATGGCGTCCAGACTCCGGCTTTGCTCGGTGGCACTCCGACCATCAACGACCTGCGCGACCGCCACAAAGTGCACGCGGTCGCCGAAGCGTTGGCGCAGAGCGCGAACGTGTTCGGCGTTGAACCGCGAACATGGGCAATCGGGATTGAAGAAGTGCAGCAGCAAGGGCCTGCCATCGTGCGTCGCGGCAAGACGCGATGGCAGCACCACGGTCTGTCCGCGGCTGACCTCCTTCCAACCCGTCGGGCGGTGGGTTGGCAAAGAGTAACGGATGTCCTGATACCAGAACGTCACGCCTGCCAGTCCCAGCAGCAAAACGGCTGCGGCGAGTACCAGTGCGGTTCGCCAACAAAGGATCAATCCCGGAGCGCGGCTTTGGACGTCATCGGGTGAGCAAATTTTAGGCATGAGACAACTGGGATGATAAATGAGCAGCCCAGGTGCCTATCCGAGCGCAATCCAAGCCGAGAGTGATCTTCGACGGATAAATCCGGTAAATTCCCTACCGGCCCGCGCAAAAACTTACCTGCCTTCTACCATATCTATCACAGGAATGACGTACTGTGAGGGTGTTTGAACCTGCTTCATGAAGTGGTGATCACCTGATCGGCGAAGTGGCGCTCGAACTGGCACCAGTTGCTGATCATACCTTGGAAGCGTTGCCCTGCGAACTGGAGGAAAGCGGTGGAAGCGTTGTTACGCCAGCAGTGGAGCCCGGAACAAGCGACTGGTCTTGCCACACTAACCCAGAGCCGGGGCGACGTTCTGGCCCAGACCCTCAATGTTAGACCCGGAAAAGGACATGCCTACCAAACACCCGAAACGTGCTTCCGTGTTGCACTGCAAAAGTGGAATTACACCGCTTTTCACGTGGGTTTAGCCCCCCTCGCCGCAGGCACTCGTTCCAAGGTCCTGTTGCCTCTCCGAGGCAATCCTGATTTTTGGCCGGTTGACGCTTCGCAACGCCCCCCTGCGGCGGGGTTCTATCAGCTTGGCAAGTGCTGTAAGCCTCATCGTTCAAACCAAGCCACTTCCAGGTAAGCTAAAAACGCCGTTGAGGCGCTCTATCAAACGAGCTAAGACCCCGAAAGCCACTGCGGGCATAGGCTTTGTAGTACCGTTGCTAGCCACCAAAGGCCGGAGTAGTTCACCGTCTGCCCTCCCCTTTGCTAGTCTTGGGAGAGCCGCATGGAAAGAGGAAGTAGCCAGCGTTCTGAGAGACGCAAGGAGGCAAAAAAAGCTTGGGGAGTTTCGTTCATCTGGTAGATCATGCCTGCGAATACGTTGCGTCTCACAGAGAACAGACGGCGGTGCTTTCACGCACGGTGAGGTCGGGTTGCAACATGGACAGTGGCAGATCGGGCGACTCGCCGTTGACCATGCTCAAAAGCACCTGGATGCAGCGCCCTCCTTCCGCGGCAAAGTCATGGTGCACCGTGGTCAATGCCGGGCTGAAAAACCGCGCTTCCGGCAGATCGTCGTATCCCGCCACGGAAACTTCTCCGGGGACATCGACGCCGTGATCGTGCAACGCCCGGAGTGCTCCCAGCGCCATCTGGTCGTTGGCGGCGAAGATCGCGGTGAATTGCTCCATGCCCAGGGTAAGTAGCCGCTCGGTGGCACGATGACCACTTTCTGCACTCCAGTCACCTGCCACGCAAGGTCCGGGCTCCAAACCGGCATCAAGCAGAGCCTGGTTCCAAGCGGCTTTGCGCTCGTCGGCGGGCGGCCAGTCAACGGGCCCTCTGACGTGCGCCACCCGCCGGTGGCCGAGTGCCAGCAGGTGCTCGATGACCAGCCGGACGCCGTGCCGCTGGTCCACGACGACCGTGGGCACGTCGGCGGCGACCTCGGCGTCCAGCGTCACGAAGGGCGTGTGGCGGCAGAGTTTGCGGATGAGGCCGAGCCGGCCCTTGGCGTGGACGCCGATGACGAGGCCGTCCACCTGATGCGCGCACAGGTCGGTGATGGCCTCCTGCAACTCCGCCCGGTCCGGACCATTCACCCGCGCGAACATCAGGTTGTAGCCCGCGCGCTTGGCGGTTTCCTCGATGGCAACGAACACCTGCGCGGGGCCGTGGTGGGTGATGTTGCTGCCCACCATGCCGATGACGCTCGCACGCCGGGTGGCCAAGCGTCGCGCCGTCAGGTTGGGCCGGTAGCCCAGCGCGTCGATGGCGCGCAGCACCTTCGAGCGTGTCTTGTCGGCGACGGACGGACTGTTGTTCACCACGCGCGAGACGGTCTGGTAGGACACCCCGCACGCACCCGCCACGTCCTCCAAGGTCGCTTCACGCGGCGGCGGAGAAGGGACCCGGTTCGTCATGACCCGCGGCATCCATAACGCGGTCGGCAGGAGGACGCCAGCGCCACGTCTCCAAAAAATGTGAGCGTTCACAAAAAAGAGCTTGCCGCCCCCCGGATTTTGGTTTTCGCTGGCAACCGTGCCGGCCTTTTCGGGTCGGCGTACCCCCATCCGTCTGAGCGTCTCCCCAACCGTTCGCACGTTCCCTCCCATGATCCCTCCTCGACTCGTCTCTCGACTCGCCTCCTCCTTCCCGCGCCGCGCCGTCTCCCTGCTGGCAGGGGCCTGCGCCGCGTTGCCGCTGGCCGCCTCCCACGCCGCCGACTACAGCACGCCCGCCTACGGCAAGTTCGCGCCCGAGAGCGGCCA
>CAXUIU010000107.1:0-3763 GCA_964250955.1 uncultured Chthoniobacterales bacterium
ATTTTAGAATGCCCCCGGAGACGATGATCTCCGTCTGGCGCGCGTCGGCGAGGCTCAGGTCGGCGATGAGGGCCAGTCGATGGTAGACGGCTTCGGTCGTCGCCTGGATCACGTCGAGCGCGGTCGTGTTCTGGCTCAATCCTTGGATGACACCGCCGAGGTCCTCGCGCCAGGTCGGGGCGCGTTCGGCCGACCAGAACGGCAGCGTCACCAAGCTCTCCACGGGACCCGGCCGTGCGGCGAGGGCGCGGTCGAGCGCGGCGTCGCTGGCCGGCAGGCGCAACTCCCGCCGGCACCAGGCGCGCAGGTTGCCGGCGTTGCTGACCGCACCTCCGACGACGTAGCGGCGGGCGTCCACCCGGTAGCAAAAGAGGCCGAACGGTCCCTGCGCGTCCGGCCCCTCGTTCATCACGCGGAAGGCCGCGCTGGTGCCCACGTTGATCGCCGCCCGGCCCGGCCGCGTCGCCCCGGAGCCGAGGTTCCCGGCGGCACCGTCGCCGACGGCCGGCCACCAGCGGGCACCGGCCAACGCAGGGAACCGCTTGGCCGTCGCGCGGTTCACGCGCCACGCGTCCTGGCTCAGCGGGGAAAGCTGGTCGGGCCGGACGCCGCAGCGTGCGAGGACGCCGGGTTCCCACGCGAGCGTGCGCGGGTTGAGGAGTCCCGTGCCCGTGGCCATCCCGTACGCACAGGCGTCCGCATCGTCCGAGCCGTACTGGCCAGCCAACCACTCGGAAGGCGATTGCCAACGCGCCACGCGGCGGAAGAGCGCCGGCTGCGTGCGCGCCAGCCAGCGCAGCTTCGCCGGCCAGAACGACGCGCGCAGCATGCATCCGGTCTGCCGGTGATAGTGTTTTTCGTCCAGTTCCGCCCGCAGGCGGGCGGCATCGTCCCGGCAGCGGGAATCGGCCCAGGTGTAGATCGGCGTCAACGCCCGGCCGCGGGCATCGACCCCAATCAGGCTGTGCCAGAAGCAGCTCACGCCGACGGCGGCGACTTCTTTTTTCCCAGGGCGGGCCAGCGTGGCGCGCAGGCACGCGTCGAGGCTGGCGTGCACGGCCGCCGGGTCGAGTTCCGCCGCGCCGTCGTCGGAGTGGGTCACACCGTGGGAACGTTGCGTCAGCGTGCCCGGCACCCTCCGTGCCTCCGCGTCGAAGAGCGCCGTCCGCACGGACGAGGTGCCGAGATCGATGGCGAGGACCAAAGGAGTGCGGGCGGCAGGCATGATCGGGCTTGAGATAAGGCGTGCGCGCCAGTATATTCTGCGTATGGCCTCCTTACCAATCGCTGTCCAGCAAACCGCCCCGATGGCCTACGACTCCAAGGTCGAGGGCAACGTGATCTTCACCACGATGGACGCCGCGATGAACTGGATGCGCAAGAACTCCCTCTGGCCAATGCCGATGGGCTTGGCCTGCTGCGCCATCGAACTGATGGCGGCAGCGAGCGCGCGCTTCGACATCTCGCGTTTCGGCGCGGAGGTGATGCGTTTTTCCCCGCGTCAGAGCGACGTGATGATCGTCGCGGGCACCGTCACTTATAAAATGGCTCTGGCAGTACGCCGCATCTACGAGCAGATGCCGGAGCCCAAGTGGGTCATCGCCATGGGCGCGTGCGCGTCCACCGGCGGGATGTACCGTTCGTACGCCGTGTTGCAGGGCGTGGACCGGATTATCCCGGTGGACGTTTACATCTCCGGCTGCCCGCCGCGGCCCGAGGCGCTGCTGGAAGGCCTCATGCGCCTGCAACGGAAGATCCAAGGCGAGCATTCCTTCGTTGAACAAAAGCGCGAACTGCTCGCTACTCTGCGCTGATCTTTATGACGCTCGCCGAAGCCGCCACCAAGCTCGAGGGAAAGTTCGGCAAGGACCTTTCCAAGAAAACCGAGTTCCGCGGGGAACTTTCCTTTGTCTTGCCGACCGGCCGCATCCACGACGCTGCGGCGTTCTGCAAGGAGGCGCTGGGCTTCGACTATCTGGTGGATGTCACGGGCGTCGACAACTTCGGCGACGAGCCGCGCTTTGAGTTGGTCTACGAACTCTACTCGATGACCGACAACGTCCATCTGCGGCTCAAGACGACCGTCAGCGAGGACGACATCGAAGCCGCGCCGACCGTCAGCGACCTGTGGCCGACGGCCGATTGGCACGAGCGCGAGATCTTCGACATGATGGGTATCCGCTTTGCCGGGCACCCGGACCTACGGCGCATCCTCATGTGGGACGGCTATCCGTTTTACCCGTTGCGAAAGGATTTTCCGTTGGAAGGCAAGCCGAGCGAGATGCCCGACGTGGCGTTCTCCAACATCGCGCCGCTGGAAGGCGGGCCGTTCGTCACCTCGCCGTCGAGCGCGACGGCCAAGGACCGAGAACCGCGCGCCAACCACCCCGACATCCTCGACCGGCCGAAGCCGGCCTACGAGAAGGATTCGGAGCCGGCCGGTTCGTCAGCGGACATATAGCCCCGGGCCGCGGCGTCTTCGAGCACGCGGCTGATGTGAGACCAAAGCTCGGTGGAGCCGCGCGCAATCTTGGAGTTGCGCGCGAACACGTCCTCCCGCTTCACTCCGTACTCGCGCCAAGCGCCGCCCTGCGTGTGGTAGTTGCACAGCAAGGGCTGCAAACGGTCCACGGATGCGGCAAAGCGCGCCTCCGGCGTTTCCTCCGCTTCAAACTCCTCCCACAACGCGCGCACCTCCGCTTCCTGGTCGGCGGGCAGCAGGCCGAAAATCCGGTCGGCGGCACGTTCCTCGCGCTCACGCTTGCCGACCTGCGCCGCCGCGTCGTAGACGAACGCGTCGCCCGCGTCGATCTCCACGAGGTCGTGGACGAGGATCATCTTCAGGACGCGCGGGAGGTCCACGGGTTCGTTGGCGTATTCGGCGAGGATCATCGCCATGGTGGCGAAGTGATACATGTGCTCGGCGTCATTCTCGCGGCGTTGCGGGTCGGAGACGACGCGGTTACGCCGCAGGATGGTCTTCACTTTGTCGATTTCCATGAGGAAGTCGATCTGCCGGGCGAGGCGTTCGGGCAGCAGGCGGGCGGCCGAGGGGCTGGACGGGTCCATGGGCGACTGTAACATAACCGCAGCCGCATGGAACCACTGGAAGGCCTCGTCGAACGCGTCACGTTCTTCAACGAGCAGACCGGCTTCGCCGTCCTGCGCGTGACCGTGCGCGGCCAGCGCGACCTCGTGACCGTGCTCGGCTCGCTGCCCGCAGTCAACGGCGGCGAGTGGCTCACGGCGCGCGGGGTCTGGGTGCGCGACCCGCAGCACGGACTCCAATTCCGCGCCGAACACCTCACGGCCACCCAGCCGTCGTCGCGCGAGGGCATTGAAAAATACCTCGGCAGCGGCATGATCAAGGGCATCGGCCCCGTGTTGGCGAAGAAGCTCGTGGCGAAGTTCGGCGAGGGAGTCTTCGACATCATCGACACCCAGAGCGCGCGGCTCGAAGAGGTGGATAAGGTCGGCCCCGAGCGCCGCCGGCGCATCAAGGCCGCGTGGGCCGAGCAGAAGGTCGTGCGCGAGATCATGGTGTTCCTCCACGCCCACGGCGCGAGCACGAGCCGGGCGGTCCGCATCTACAAGACCTACGGCGAACAGGCCATCGACACCGTGCGCGCCAACCCCTACCAACTCGCCCGCGACATCCACGGCATCGGCTTCAAGACGGCCGACGGCATCGCGCGCAAGCTCGGCGTGGCGGCCGACTCGCTCCAGCGGGCTGCCGCGGGGCTGCGGCACACGCTCCACGAGG
>CAXUIU010000107.1:3773-10629 GCA_964250955.1 uncultured Chthoniobacterales bacterium
GGGCGGCGACGGGCATTGCGCCTTGCCCGCGGAGGAGTTGGTCCGCCACGCGGCGACGATGTTGGAAGTGGACGAAACCGTCGTAAACCAAGCCCTCGCCGAGGCGCTCGCCGCCAAGGAACTCGAACGCGAGGACATCGCCGGCCAGGACCTCGTCTACCTGCCCGGGATGCGTGGCGCAGAAGAAGGCGTCGCCCGACGAACGCTCGCCCTCGCCGCGCAGCCCTCCCCCTACCCCGACCTGGACCTCACGCGCGCCGCCGAGTGGTACGAGACCCGCAAGGGCCGTGCACTGTCCCCCACCCAGCGCGAGGCGCTCGGCCGGGCGCTGGAGTCGCGCGCGTTCATCATCACGGGCGGCCCAGGCGTGGGCAAGACGACGCTGCTCGACGCGGTTCTCGCCATCGTGCGCGCCAAGAAACTACGCTGCCTGCTCTGCGCTCCGACGGGCCGCGCGGCACAACGCTTGGCAGAAGCCACCGGCCAGGAAGCGCGCACGATCCACCGGCTGCTCGGCTACGGACCCGGCGGTGGGTTTCAACACAACGAACAGCAGCCGCTCGACGGCGACCTGCTCGTCGTGGACGAATGCTCAATGGTCGACCTGCCGCTCATGCACGCGCTCCTGCGCGCCCTGCCGCCGCGCGCCGCGCTGCTGCTCGTCGGCGACGTGGACCAGTTACCATCCGTCGGGCCGGGTCTGGTGTTGCGCAACCTCATCGAGAGCGAACGGATTCCCACTGCCCGGTTGACGGAGATCTTCCGCCAGGCCGCCGAAAGCCGCATCATCACCAACGCCCACCGCATCAACGCCGGCGAGCTGCCCGACCTCAAGCCCCCCGCCGACGCCGGGGACGCAGCCGATTTTTTCTTCATCGAACGCGAAGAACCCGAACGCATCGCCGCGACCTTGGCCGAACTCGCCGCCACGCGGGTCCCGCGCAAGTGGGGCTTCGATCCCGTGCGCGAAATCCAGGTCCTCTGCCCCACCAACCGCGGCCCGGTCGGCGCACGCCAACTCAACGCCCACCTGCAAGGCGTCCTCAACCCCGCGCGCGACGGCGAGCCGTGGGCGGAGAAGTTCGGCTGGACCTACCGGCTGCGCGACAAGGTCATCCAGACGCAGAACAACTACGACAAGGAAGTCTTCAACGGCGACCTCGGGTTCGTCGAGCGCATCGACCCGGAGGAAAGCGAACTCGTCGTGCGCTTCGAGAGCCGCGCTGTCGTGTACGCGTTCGGCGAACTGGACGAACTCGCCCCCGCTTACGCCATCACGATCCACAAATCCCAGGGCTCCGAGTTCCCGGCGGTCGTGATCCCGCTCGCCACGAGCCAGCACTTGCTCCTCCAACGGAACCTGATCTACACGGGCATCACGCGCGGCAGGAAGCTCGTCGTGATCGTCGGCCAGCGCCGCGCCCTGGAACGTGCCGTGCGTCAGCAATCCGCGCGCGAACGCTACGGCGGTCTACTGGCGCGGCTGCTGCGGAAAGGGCGGGAGGGGGACGCTCTTGGTTGAAACCGGTACGACGGGCGCGGCTTGGTGGGGCACGGCGGCGGCCATGAAGGCACGCACCCGCGCTGCGTCGACGCCGTTGGCCCAGTAGCCGTCGCCCTTGAAGTGCGAGCCGATGATCACCCCGTCGGATACTGCGAGGAAGCTAGCCACGTTTTCCAGCGTCACACCCGAACCGACGAAAACCGGCAACTGGCAGCGGCCCCGCGCCTCCTCCACGTCGGCGGGCGTCGGCGCGCGGCCCGTGCTCGCGCCGGTGACGATGAGGGTCTCGGCACCCATGAACTCCGCGGCCTCCGCCACGTCGCCCAACGACAGGTCGGCCGTCCACGCGTGGGAAGAATGCTTCTTCTTGATGTCCGCCCACACCTGCACGGCCGTCGCCCCGATGGCACGGCGGTAGCGCAGCAGTTTCGCGGCGTTGGATTCCATGATGCCCTCGTCGGCGACGTGCGCAAACGCGAAGCATTCCGTGCGCACGAAGTTCAACCCGGCAGCGTGCGCGACGGCGACCGCTTCCACGTCGGCGGCGGCGAGCATTTGCAGGCCGATGGGCAGATCGACCTCCGCGCGCACCGCCTGCGCGGCCATCGTCATCGCCGCGACGATCTCGGGACCGACCCCGCCGCGGGTGTACGGCACGTCGTGCATGTTTTCGAGCATCAGGCAGTTGATGCCCGCGTCGTGGTAGAGTCGCGCCTCCGCGCGAGCCGTCTCGACGATTTCCCGAACGCTCAGGGCAGAGCGCGGCGTGCCGGGTAGTGCGCCGACGTGGATCATGCCGATGACCGGCTTGGCGTCTTGTTCTTCAATGTTCATAGCGTGCGAGGAAGTCGAGCACACGGCGTTCGTACTCTGCACCGCCCGAGTGCCACACGCCGCCGTGACCGGCGCGCGGCACGGGATACCATTCGCAGCCGGGGGTCTGCAAGTTCGCAAAGATTTGTTCACCGTTTTGGATCGGGATGCGGTGATCCCCGGTGCCGTGGATCATCAACACCGGGCAGCGTACGGAGCGCGCGGACTCCGCCGGGCGGACCGTCTCAGCCGGAAAATGTGCGATCTCGCCCGCGCGCCACAGGATGGTGTTCATCCCCGGCGGCTCGAAGAAGCGCACCCACGCTCGCGCGTCGGCGTTCACCTGTTCGCCTAAGTCGGCGAAGGTGCTCTGCACGATCCCGCACCGGAACCGCCGGTCTTCCGCGAGCGTTTGCAGCGCCACCGCGCCGCCGAAGGATTCACCCTGGATTGCCACCGGTCCGAGGTCCGGGAAGCGGCTCTGCGCCCCGTCCAGAAAGTGCGAGCAGTCCGCGTGTTCGTAGTAGCCGAACGTACAGTATGTTCCCCCGCTCTCGCCGTGCGCGCGCGAGTCGTACGCCAGCGAGTTGTAGCCGTGTTCCGCCAAGAACTTCGCCAACGGGAACACCGACTCCTTGCAACTCGCGTGACCATGCAGCAGCACCACCGTGCCATGAGGCGGACCCGACCCATGGATGAACCAGCCGCGCAGCCAAAGGTCATGCTCCACTTCCACGTCGCATGCCTCGGCGTTCAGCCCGACCCCGCTCGGGGTCACGTCCGGGTACTTGAAGCGGCGTTCCAGCCGCCCCGGTACGATCACGAGGTACGGGCCGTAGACGTACAGCGCCGCCAATGCCGCCACGAACAACCCCGCGAAGAGCAAAGCCGCGCCAACCAGCCAGCGCCGCCGCACCGACATCACACGTCGAGATTGCGCACGTTGAGCGCGTTGTCCTCGATGAACTGCCGACGCGGCTCCACCACGTCACCCATCAGGATCGTGAACATCTCGTCGGCCTTGATGGCGTTGTCTTCGTTCAGGTCAACGCGCAAAAGCTTGCGGCGCGATGGGTCCATCGTCGTCTCGTAGAGTTCCTTGGCGTTCATTTCGCCGAGGCCCTTGAACCGCTTGATCTGCACGCCGCGGCGACCGTTCTCCTTGATCTTATCGAGGATCTCGCCCACCGAAAACACCGGGTGCGTCACGCCGCGCTCGCCCTCGATGAGTTCGAAGAGCGGCTGGTCCTGCGCGGCGTAGTGCTCGATGTGGAGGCCACGGCGCTCCAAATCGTCGATGAGGCGTTGGATGGAGGCTGATTCGTAGAGTTCAACCAGCCGCGCGCGGCGGCGCTGGGCCGAGCCGTTGGAGGACCGGGGAGCGTGGCCGTTCGGCGCGACCTCCTCGTCCGGTGAAGGCTCAGCTGTTGGTGCCTCAAAAAGGTTCAGGTCCGGGTTGTCCGTCGAGAACGCGCGCACCGCCACCTCGTCCTTGAAGTAGCGTACGGATTCCTGGTTGCCCTCGCGCACCTTCACGAGGTAGTTGGGCAGCTTGCCGCCTTCACCGCCGCGTTGCGCGAGGTACTCCTCGAAGTCTCCGCCGTGCCGCCGGATGGCGGTGGCGAACTTGTCGAGCTTTTCCAGCAGGTCGAGAATGTCTTTGAGTTGTTCGGTCGTGAACTCCCGGCCATCGGCGAGATTCTTCAAGCGCACGTCCTCCGTGCCGAGGCTGATGAGGATGCGGTTGAGTTGCACATCGTCGTCGACGTACTCTTCACGCTTGCGGCGCTTGATCTGATAAAGCGGCGGCTGGGCCACGTAGATGTGGCCATTGCGCACCAGGGTCGCCATCTGCCGGTAGAAGAACGTCAGCAGCAAGGTGCGGATGTGCGAGCCGTCCACGTCGGCGTCAGTCATGATGACGATCTTGCCGTAGCGGAGCTTCTCTAGGTTGAAGCTTCCTTCCTGCTCGCCGTCACCGATCCCCGTGCCGATAGCGGTGATCATCGTGCGGATTTCGGTGTTGGCGAGCACCTTGTCCAAACGCGCCTTTTCCACGTTGATGAGCTTGCCGCGGATGGGCAGGATCGCCTGGGTACGGCGGTCGCGGCCCTGCTTGGCACTGCCACCGGCCGAGTCACCCTCGACGATAAAGAGTTCCGTGCTCTCCGGGTCGCGCTCGGAGCAATCCGCGAGCTTGCCCGGGAGTCCACCGCCACCAAGCGCCGTCTTTCGGACAGTCTCGCGCGCCCGCCGGGCCGCCTCGGCCGCCCGTGCGGCGTTGAGCCCCTTCTCAACGATCTTCTTCGCCACCGTCGGGTTCTGCTCGAAGTGGTGCATCAACCCCTCGTAAACGATGGATGACACGATCCCTTCTACCTCGGGGGTGACAAGCCGGCTTTTGGTCTGCGCGTTGAAGCTCGGGTTGGGATGCTTGATGGCCAGCACCGTCACCAAGCCCTCACGCACCTCGTCACCGGTGATGGCCGGATCCTTTTCCTTCAACAGGTTGTTCGCCTTGGCGTACGCGTTGACGGCGCGGGTCAGGGCGGTTCGGAAGCCCACGGAGTGCGTGCCGCCGTCGGGGTTCGGGATGGCGTTGGTGTAGTAAAGGAGGTTGTCGGTGTACGAATCGTTGTACTGCAGAACGCAGTCCATGATCATGTCGTCCTCGACCTCTACCTGATCCTTGGTCTTATACTGCACCTTCCTGCGTCCGTGGAGAACGACCGGGTTAGGGAAAAGCGGCTGCTTCTTGTCGTTGAGCTGGCCGACGAAATCCTGCACGCCGTCCTTGTAGAAGTACGTCTCCGTACGTCCCTCCTCGCTCCGCTCGTCCGACAACTTGATGACCAATCCTGGATTGAGGAACGCCAGCTCGCGCAGACGCGCCGCCAACCGCTCGTACTTGAACTCCGTCGTGATCGTGAAGATCGTCGGGTCAGGTAAAAACGTGATGAGCGTACCGGTCGCCTTCGGATTGGGCACCGTGCCGATGACGGTCAACTTCTGCGTAGTTACCCCACGCTCGAAGGCCATGTGGTAGATCTGCCCGTTGCGCGACACCTCGGCCTTGAACCAGTCCGAGAGCGCGTTGACGCACTTGGCACCCACGCCGTGCAGGCCACCAGAGTACTTGTACGCCCCCTGCCCGAACTTGCCGCCCGCGTGCAGGTTGGTCAGCACCAACTCGATGGCCGGGATGCCGAATTTCGGGTTGGTGTCCACCGGGATGCCGCGACCGTTATCGCGGACCGAGCAGGACCCATCGACATGGATCGTCACCTCAATCTTGCTGCAAAAGCCGGCGAGATGCTCGTCGATGGAATTATCCATCACCTCGAAAACGCAGTGGTGCAGCCCGCGTTCATCCGTCGGCCCGATGTACATGCCCGGGCGTTGCCGGACGCCCGCGAGCCCTTCGAGCTTGTCGATCTGGGCGGCATTGTACTCGCTGTTAGGGTGCAGGTCAGAGACGACTTCGGCGGGTGAATTGGCTTCTTGCATGTCGAGGGTAACCGACCCGTACGCACGAGGGTTAACAAAGATGATGCTTAACATACCATCCGCGGGGTAGGACGACAATGCTTTTCTTGCGGTCCAAACCACGAATTAACGCTACATTTTGTGTCAGTGGACCGTTGGGACCACCACGAATGGATGACTGAAGGTGATCAGTGGCAGCTTGCCGACGCAGGTTGATCGGGTTAAATTGTTCCCGTATGAACACCGCCGCTCAATCCATGTCCCCCGCCTCCGTGCCCGCCGCCCCGACCGGTTCGGAAATCATCGATCTCGCCGCCGGCTGCTTCTGGTGCACGGAGGCCGTTTACCAGCAGATTCCCGGGGTGCTCAGCGTCACGAGCGGCTACATGGGCGGTCAGACCGTCGACCCGACGTACGAACAGGTTTGCGACGGTAACACCGGTCACGCGGAGATCACCCGCGTCGTGTTCGATCCCCAGAAGGTGACCCTCGAACAAATCCTGGAAGTTTTCTGGACCATGCATGATCCGACCACCCTTAACCGTCAGGGCAACGACGTAGGCACACAGTACCGCTCGGCGATTTTCTACGCCGACGACCGCCAGCGCACGGTGGCCGAACTCAGCAAGCAAACCGCCGCCGCGAAGTTCCGCACCCCCATCGTCACCGAGATCACGCCGGCGGTGACGTTCTATCCGGCTGAGAACTACCACCAAGACTACTACAACTCGAACAAGATGCGGAACTCCTACTGCGCCTACGTCATCACGCCCAAGCTCGACAAGCTGGGAATGAAGTCCTGAGCTGAAAGCACCCGATGCCTACCAACGTCCTCGGCGGAGATCTCCGTTGCTGCTGTCGTGATCCGATGACCGGATTTTACCGCGACGGCTACTGCCGCACCGGGGCGGGCGACACCGGGTTGCACACGGTCTGCGCCGTGATGACCGAGGAATTTCTGGAGTTTTCCCGCTCGCGCGGCAACGACCTCCTCACGCCGCATCCAGAGTGGGACTTCCCGGGACTGCGGCCCGGCGACAAGTGGTGCCTGTG
>CAXUIU010000108.1:0-10619 GCA_964250955.1 uncultured Chthoniobacterales bacterium
GTCATCGGCTACCCCGGCGCGGGCCGGCACGATCCCCGGCGGTTTGCGGTGCGGCTTTTAAGCACGCTCCTGGGCGAGAAGATGGATTCGCGCCTGTTCCAGAGTCTGCGGGAGCGCCGCGGGCTGTGTTATTCGGTCCAGAGCGAGACGGCGGCGTACGCGGAGACAGGTCTGGTGACGATCTCCGCCGGCCTGGACGCCAAGCAACTCCGGCCCGCCCTCGGGCTCATCCGCAAGGAACTGGACCGCCTGTGTGCACAGCCCGTCGGCCGGCGCGAGTTGCGCGAGGCGCGCGACTACCTCATCGGGCAGCACCGGCTCGGGTTGGAGAGCACGACCAACCAGATGATGTGGTTGGGCGAATCGCTGCTCGGGCACGGGCGGGTCGTCGATCCGGGCGAAGCGGAGGGGGCGTTCGCGGGGTTGACGGTGGCGGATGTGCAGGCGGCAGCGCGGGAGTGTTTCGGGGCGCAGTTCCGGGCGCTGGTGGCCGTCGGACCGGTGGAGGCATCAGAGGACGATCTGCGGACGTGGTTAGGAGCGGGGAAGAGCTGAAATTTTTCTGTTTCGCTTTGGCTGGGGATGGGCAACGTTGCGCGCTCGCTTTTTCCCCTTTCCCTATGCAAGTCCAAGTCGAAACCCTGCCCAACTGCGTGGCCGCCCTGCACGTCGAACTTCCCCCCGAGCGCGTGGACAAGGAGCGGGAGAGCATCCTGCGCGACTACCAGGGCGCGGCCCGGCTGCCCGGCTACCGGCCCGGCAAGGCCCCGCGTGGCATCGTCGAGGCCCGCTACAAGAAGGAGATCAACGAGGAACTTCAGCGTAAGCTCGTCGGCGCCGCCACCCGCGAAGCCATCGCGGAGAAGAAGCTGCGCGTCCTCCAGGTCAGTGACGTGGAACAAGTCCACCTCGGCCAGGATCGCAGCCTGAGCTTCACGGCGAAGGTCATCACCGCACCGGACTTCGAGTTGCCCACCTACCAGGGGCTGACCGTGCGCGTCCCGCCGGCAGACATCACCGACGAGAACGTGGACGCCGCCCTCGAAAGCCTGCGCCAGCGCCTCGCCGACTTCAGTGACATCACCGACCGGCCGCTGGCGATGGATGACTTTTGCGTCCTCGACTTCGCCGGCCGCGTGGACAGCCAACCGGTCAACGAGGCGTTCCCCACTGTGCCGAAGGAACTCGCCGGCAAGGAAGGGTTCTGGATTCGCCTCGCGCCCGACACGCTGCTGCCCGGCTTCAGCGACGCGCTCGTCGGCGCGGCGGCGGGCGAGACGCGGGATTTTTCGTTGAACGTGCCCGACGACTTCCCGCTGGAAGAACTCCGGGGCAAAAAGATCGACTACACCGTCAAGGTGCGTGAGATCAAGAAGCAGGAACTCCCCGCGCTCGACGACGAGTTCGCGGGCAAGGTGGTGCCCGGCAAGACCCTCGCGGAACTCCGCGACATGGCCCGCGCGCAGTTGACCAGCGAGCGCGCCACCCAGATCGAGGAAGGGAAGCGCCAGCAAATCCTCGCCCAACTCAGCGGCACGACGACCTTCGACCTCCCGGCCGACTTCGTGCGCGGCGAGACGCGCCGCATCATGGGCGACATCGTCAAGCAGAACCAGGACCGCGGCGTCGCCGACACGGAAATCCGCGACAACGAGACGACCATCGTCGAGAACGCCGGTGTGGCCGCGCGCGAGCGGCTGAAGGGGGCGTTCATCCTCACGCGCATTGCCGAGAAGGAAGGCATCAAGGTCACCCGCGAGGAGATGGAACAGCGACTCCAAGCCATGGCCGCGCGCTACGGCATGACGCGCGAAAAGCTCGTCAAGAACCTCCAGGAACGCGAGGCGTTCGGCCAGATTGAAGAGGAGATCCTCCTGGGCAAGACCCTTGCGTTCCTCAGTGCAAATGCTACCGTAGAAACCGTCGCTCTGGAGGAGGCTGAGGCCTCCGCGCAGGCGGCTGAAACACCGTCTGAAGCACTTTCCGAATGAACCATTTTCCCTCTTTCAATTGGCCCGCTTCGTCCCCGTTGACGCCCGTGGAAGCCAGCGCCGTCGCCGCCGTCGCGCCCAAGAACGCGTACTATCCGACGCCCTACGTCATCGAACGCACGGGCCGCGGCGAACAATCCTACGACATCTATTCCCGGCTGCTCAAGGACCGGATCATCTTTCTAGGTACGGCGATTGACGACCAGGTCGCCAACGCGGTGATCGCCCAGCTTTTGTTCCTCCAGATGGAGGACCCGAAGAAGGACATTCACATCTACATCAACTCGCCCGGCGGCAGCGTCACGGCGGGGTTGGCGATTTACGACACGATGCAGTTCGTGACGTGTGACGTGACGACGTACTGCCTCGGCATGGCGGCCTCCATGGGCGCGGTGCTCCTGTGCGCAGGGACGCGGGGCAAGCGTTACGCGCTGCCGAACTCCGACATCATGATCCACCAGGTCAGCGGCGGCGCGCAGGGTCAGGCTAGCGACGTGGAGCGGACGGTGGAGTTCATGTTCAAACTCAAAAAGCGCCTCATCAAGATCCTCGCTGACCACTGCGGGCAGAATGAGGAAAAGGTGCGCAATGATAGTGACCGTGATTACTACATGAGCGCGGTGGACGCCAAGAACTATGGGTTGGTCGACCAGGTGGTCGAGTCTCGCAAGGAACTCAAAGTCGACAGCAAACCGGAGTTGGTCGGCACGACCCAGGCGATGCTTGACAATGCCATGGAGGCTGATCTGCCCGGCGGGGCGAACAATCCTGCTACCCCCGCGCGCGAAGAGACGCGTTAGCGCTCGCGCACCCTGGGGAACGTGGTAAATCGTGGTTCTTGGCACGCGGCTGGCTATCCTGAGCCGAATGCCGCTGTGATGTCTGCCGTCCCCCCGTTTTTCTAAATGGCTCGCGCGTCCAACCTTACGATGTGCTCCTTCTGTGGCAAAAGCCACGCGGAGGTGCGCAAGCTCATCGCTGGCCCCGGGGTGTACATCTGCGACAGTTGCATCAACGTCTGCAAAAACATCCTCGACAAGGAGCTGAACGATGACGCGCGGCGGCAATCCACCGTCATCCGCGTACCCAAGCCCAAGGAAATCCGGGCGCAGTTAGACCGTTACGTCATCGGTCAGGACTCTGCCAAGAAGGTGCTCTCCGTCGCGGTCCACAACCACTACAAGCGCATCACGCAGACCGCCCCCGTGGCCGACACGGCTAACGCGCTGGCGATGGATCCGCTCGCGGACGTGGAGATCGAGAAGAGCAACATCCTGCTGATCGGCCCGACCGGTTCGGGCAAGACGCTCCTGGCCCGCACGCTGGCGCGGGTGTTGGACGTGCCGTTTTGCATCGCCGACGCCACGACGCTGACCGAGGCCGGCTACGTCGGCGAGGACGTGGAGAACATCATCCTGCGCCTGCTCCAAAACGCCGACTACGACGTGAAGCGGGCCGAGATCGGCATCGTCTACATCGACGAGATCGACAAAATCGGACGCAAGACGGACAACGTGTCCATCACCCGCGACGTGTCGGGCGAGGGCGTGCAACAGGCGCTGTTGAAGATTTTGGAAGGCTCGTCGTGCAACGTGCCGCCGCAGGGCGGGCGCAAGCATCCCCACCAGGAGTACATTCAGGTGAACACAGAGAAGATCCTGTTCATCTGCGGTGGGGCGTTCGTGGGATTGGACAAGATCGTGCAGCGCCGCTTGGGCGGCAAAACGCTCGGGTTCAACCTCGCCGCCATCCAGGCTGGCGCAAACGCGAACACGGGGATCGTGGGGGAGGGTGGTTCGTCGCTCCTGCCGGAGCCGGAGGATTTGTTGGGCTTCGGGATGATCCCGGAGTTTGTCGGGCGCCTGCCGGTGGTCACGGCCATCGACCCGCTGACGGAGGACGAACTCATGCTCGTCCTGACCGACCCGAAGAACGCGATGATTAAGCAGTACGGCAAGCTCTTCGCCATGGAAGGTGTCAACTTAACGGTGACGCGCGACGCCTTGCGCGCTCTGGCGGCGCAGGCGGTCAAGAAGGGCACAGGCGCGCGGGCGCTGCGGAGCCTTCTGGAGAAGCTCATGCTAGAGATCATGTACGACTTGCCCAGCCGCGATGACATCGCGGACGTGACGATCAACCGCGCCGTCGTCGAAGGCCGTCGCAGCCCGCTCATCCGCAAGAAGCAGGACCAAGACGCGGCGTAGCTCGACCTTGGCTGCTCTGATGAACTACCAAGAGCGCATCCACATTGACCCAGGCGTTCGCAGCGGGAAACCTTGCATCAAGGGCACGCGTATTGCGGTGGCCGACATCTTCGACTACCTGGCGGGTGGAATGACCATCCCGGAAGTTCTCGATGACTTTCCTGACCTGAAGCCGGAGGACATCCAGGCGTGTTTCGCGTTTGCGGCAGACCGTGACCGACGTTTGAGCATCGTGCCGCATGAAGCTGCTCTTTGACGAGAACCTCTTGCCGAAGCTACCTGCCTGTTGGCGACTCTGTTCCCTGGAAGCAAACACGTTCGTGAATGTGGACTGCTCGGCCACACGGACCAAGAAGTGTGGGAATATGCACGCGACCACGACTTTGTGGTGGCCTCGAAAGACGCTGACTTTCAACAACGCGGCCTCTTGTATGGCCACCCGCCGAAGGTGATCTGGCTGCGCCTTGGCAATTGCAACCGGCAAGAACTGGTCAGACTCGTCACCAGCCACCGGACAGACATCGAAGCGTTTGGTGCGAACTCGCTGGAGGCAATTCTTGTCCTTCGCTAAAACCATGGAGACAAAAGCCGTCCACCCTAACCTTGTGCTCGGCATCTGCTGCCTGAGCCTCCTCCTGGTCGGCATGGACGTGACCATCGTCAACGTCGCGCTGCGCGCCATCCAGCAGGACCTCGGCGCGAGCCTCTCCCAGCTCCAATGGGTCGTGGACGCCTACACGCTGGTCGTCGCCAGCCTCTTGATCCTGGCAGGCTCGACGGCCGACCGGGTCGGGCGGCGGCGCGTCTTCCAGATTGGCCTGGCCATCTTCACGCTCGGTTCCCTGCTGTGCAGCGTGGCCCCGAGCATCCGCGGGCTGATCGCGTTCCGGGCGGTGCAGGCGCTAGGCGCGTCAATGCTCAATCCCGTGGCGCTCTCGCTCATCGCCACCACCTTCCCTGACCCCAAGGAGCGCGCCCGCGCCACCGGGATTTGGGGCGCGGTGGCGGGGCTCTCGCTGGCGCTCGGGCCCGTGGTCGGCGGCGCGCTGACGGGAAGCGTCGGCTGGCGCTCGGTGTTCTGGATCAACCTGCCCATCGGCGTCGCGGCGATTGTCCTCACGGCGCGGTTCGTGCCGGAGTCGAAGGCGGCGCGGGCGCGCGGGCTCGACCTCGTCGGGCAGGCGCTGGTGTTTGTCGCGCTGGGGGCGCTGACGTACGCGGTGATCGAAGGGCCGCGTGCGGGCTGGGGATCGGCCGAGATCGTGGGACTCTTCGCGGCGTGCGCGGCGTCGGTGGTGGGATTGCTGATCTACGAGCCGCGGCGCGCGGAGCCACTGCTGGACTTCCGGTTCTTTCGCAGCGTGCCGTTCAGCGGAGCGACGCTGATCGCCATGTGCGCGTTCGCCACGTTCGCGGGGTTCCTTTTCCTGAACGCCCTTTACCTGCAACAGGCGCGGGGGTTCTCGGCGTTCCACACGGGACTCTGCACGCTGCCGCTCGCGGTAATGACCATGATCTGCGCGCCGCTCTCCGGCCGGCTGGTGGCGACGCACGGCACGCGGCCTTCACTCCTGCTGGCCGGGATAGGCATGGGTGGTAGCACGCTGCTGCTGACCCGCCTCGGCGCAGACACTTCGGTGCCGGCGCTGCTGGGCATTTACGTGGTGTTCGGCGTCGGCTTCGGGTTGGTCAACGCCCCGATCACGACCACCGCCGTCTCGGGAATGCCCCGGGCGCAGGCGGGCGTGGCGGCGGCGGTGGCTTCCACGAGCCGGCAGGTAGGCGCGGCGTTGGGTGTGGCCATCGCGGGTACGGTGGTAGGGGCGGCGCGTGTGGGCGGGATGGGTTTCGCGCAGGCGACGCACCCCGTCTGGTGGATGATGGCCGCGTGCGGGGCGGTCATCAGCGCGGTGGGCTGGGCGTCGAATACGTCCTGGGCGCAGGCGTCGGCGCGGCAGGTCGCTGGACTCTTGGAAGACCCTCCTGCAACCCGCTGAGTCTGCCGCCGGACGAGCACGTGGGCATCCTCAGCGTGCCAGCAGGTTCGACTTCGCCACCGCCCGTGCCACGTCGCGGAAGCGCGCTCCGCTCTGCGAGCCGAAGAGCGGGTGCTTGCCCAACTTTGAGGCGGTGATTCGCGGGGAAGTCAGGCCGCACAAAAAACGCGCTACCTGACGCGGCGAGCCGAGCGCCTGCGGATGCGCGCGGTGCAACGCTCCCACCGCTTCCGCGTCCAACGCCGGCGCGGGCGGCGCGCCGTCGGAGATCGGGCGCGGTTCCTCTCCCAGGCAAACTGAGCAGTGGCCGCAGTCACGCCCCCGTTCCTCGCCGAAATGCGCCAGCAGCCGGCGCACGATGCAGCCGGGGTCTTCCGCCAACGCAACCACCTGCGCGACGCGTTGCAGATCGTTCTTCTCGCGCGTCTGGAAACGCTCGACCAACACCCGCTTCAACGCGTCGGCGTCCGCCGGGCGGTTCACGATGCGGTAGCCCTGGCGCAGGCCGGCGACTTTCATGGTGAGATCGCCTTGTTCCTCCAGGTAGGTGAGGGCCTTGACGATGCGGTCGCGCGTGGTGCCCAGATTTTCGCCTGCGCCGGCCATGTCCAGGCGGGACCACACCGGCCCCTTGGTTGCCTGCGCAAAAAGCCCGCGCAGGAAATCGCCGCGTTCGCCGGCAAACCGGCCCAGGATTTCCTCCGCCGGCCGCAGGGTGCGGAATTGGTACTCCGTGTAAAACGGCGCGGTCGCCACGATGATTTCTTCGAGTTCGAGGTAGGTAAACAACGTGGTGACAACCAGCGGGCGCATGTCGTGGGTGCGCGACAACTCGTAGTTGGAAACGTCGAACTCCCCTGCGTGCGCCAGGATGGCGTCCACCAGTGAGCCGACCGCCGCGGCGTCGGGGGTGTCGCCGAAGGTAAAATTTTCCAGCACGGTCACGTCCGCCCCACAGGCCAGGGTCTCGCAAACGGCCGGCTGGCCGTCGCGTCCGGCTCGGCCGATCTCCTGCGAGTAGTTCTCCAGGCTCTTGGGCAGGTTGAAATGGTAGACGTACCGGATGTCGGCCTTGTCGATGCCCATGCCGAAGGCAATCGTCGCCACCACGACCGCGTCCGGCGACGCCATGAACCAATCCTGCACGGCGGCGCGTTCGTCGTCCGGCAGCCCGGCGTGGTAGGCGCGCGCCGACAACCCACCGGCCGCGAGCGCGGCGGCGACGGCTTCGGCGGTGCGCTGAAGGGTGACGTAAACGACCGCGGCCCCGCGCGGCCGGCGGCGGAGGCGCTCCAGGAGGAGGCCGGTGCGTTCGTCGTCGCGGGTGGCGGTGATGCGGAGTTCGAGGTTCGGCCGGTAGAAGCCGGTGTGCACGAACGCGTCCGCGCCGATGTTGAACTCCCGGCAGATGTCGTCGGCGACGCCCAGGGTGGCGGTGGCCGTCAGGGCGAGCACGCGTTCGACTCGCAACTGGCGCGAGAGCCGGGCGATCTTGAGGTAATCGGGGCGGAAGTTGTGGCCCCATTCGGAGATGCAGTGCGCCTCGTCGATGACGAGCAGCGCGACCCGCAGCCGGCGCAGTTTATGGGCGAAGCGTTCGTTGGAAAGGCGTTCGGGGGCGACGTAGAGGAGCTTTAGTTTTCCCGCGCGCAGATCATCATCTATGCGGCGGTATTCCTCGGCCGGCACGCTCGAATCCAGCCGCGCTGCCGCCACTCCACGAGCATGCAGGAAGTCGATCTGGTCCTTCATCAACGCGATGAGCGGCGAGACGACCAGCGTGAGGCCGTCGAGGTGCAGCGCGGCGAGTTGGTAGCAGAGGCTCTTGCCGCTGCCGGTGGGGAAGACCGCAAGGGCGGACCGGCCGTCGAGGACCGTTTCCACGACCTGTTGTTGCCCACCGCGGAAGGCCGTGAAACCGAACACGTCGTGGAGGGTTTGCTGGATGGTCATGTGGCGGAGGGCGCGAGGGACGAGGTGCGGGTGGCGGCGCGCGGAAAGGGGCGGATGCAAAGCATACAGCACCGTCCGGATTTCGCGCGTTTGGAAGGGAGATGCCGCGGCTCCCGTGTTTTCCTCGCCACCCGCCACCCGCCGCCGTTGTCCGCAGCGTGCCGCCGTGCTAGACTCGCCGCCAGCATGAAACCTTCCCTGCGCCTGCGCGCGGCGCTCGGACTGGCGCTGCTCGGCCTCACGTCGGCGCCGCTGGCCCGGGCGCAACAACCCCCACCGTCCGACAGCACCCCTCCGCCGTCTGCCGCTACGGCCGCCAGCGGCCTGAACACCTCCGAACTGCCGCCGCCCAGCGTCACCGGCGACCCGGCCAAGGACACGAGCGTCTACGGCTGCCTGACGATCTTCACCCGCGTCCTCCAGTTGGTCCGCCAGGACTACGTGGACGAGGACAAAGTCGACTTTCGCGCGCTGACCTACAACGCCCTGCGCGGGATGCTCTCGGGGCTGGACCCGCACAGCCAGTTCATGGAGCCGGATAGTTTCAAGGACATGCAGGACGACACCCGCAGCCGCTACGACGGCCTGGGGCTGGTCGTCTCGGCCAAGGACGGCGTGCTCATCGTCGTGTCCACGATGGAGGACACCCCCGCGGCGAAGGCGGGGTTCGTCAGCGGCGACCAGATCCTGAAGATCAACGGCGCGACGACGGAAAAGATGCAGCTCTCCGACGCGATGGGGGCGCTCAAGGGCCGGCCGGGCGACCCGATCACCCTGCAAATCCTGCGGCCGGCGAGCAAGGAAGTGCGCGACATCCAACTCGTGCGCACGGAGATCAAGGTCGAGAGCGTCAAGGACACGCACCTCCTTGATCCCGCGCTGACCGGCGGCTACAAGGTCGGCTACGTGCGCATCATCCAGTTCAACGAACCGACCGCCGACGAACTCACCCACCGCCTGGACGACCTCCAGAAAGGTGGCATGGAGGCGCTCGTACTCGACTTGAGGAACAATCCCGGCGGCCTGCTCAACAGCGCCGTGGACGTGTGCGGTCAGTTCCTGCCGCCGCGCACGATGGTCGTCTACACCGAGGGTCGCGCGGCCTCGACGCGGCGCGAGTACCCGACGAGCGCCAACGCCAAACCGCGGGGCGACTTCCCCGTGGCCGTGCTCATCAACGGCGGCAGCGCCAGCGGCGCGGAGATCGTCGCGGGGGCCTTGAAGGACCTTAACCGCGCGATCCTGGTAGGGGAGACGACCTTCGGCAAGGGCAGCGTACAGAGCGTGATTTCGCTGCCGGACGGCTCGGCGGTGCGATTGACGACGGCGAAGTATTACACGCCGAGCAAGCAGGTGATCCACCAGCACGGCGTCACCCCGACGATCCACGTGGCGCTGACCCCCGACCAGGAACGCGCCCTCAACGCCCGGCGCAACAACGTCGATCAACAAGGCGGCGATGACGCCAAGAAGGACTACGGCGACGCCGCCGACCCGCAACTCGAACGCGCCCTCGATGCACTCAAAGGGGCGATGATTTACCGTCAGCAACTCGCCGCGCGCAAGGACGGCGAGAAGAAGTCTTAGCGTCAGTCATGGACCTCTTCCGGGCGCTCGACACGCTGATCGACCACTGGTGCGAACGGCGCGCGCTCCGGCCGCTGCAACGCCTCTTGCAGGTCTATCCGGCGGTGTTCACGCGCGCGGAACAGCGGTTCGCCTTGCTCGACGCGTTGAAGGATATCCGCCAGTTCCACCGCCGCGACCTGACGGCCGAGGAGTGCGTGTGGGTAGGCAAGCTGTGCGACGGAGTGGAGGAGGCGTTGCGCGGGGCGGCGCGTTGACCTGGAAGCAGGGAAAGCCTAAGATCCTGCGTATGAACTGGACGGAGCGCATATCCGTTGATCCCAACGTCTGCCACGGCCAAGCCTGCATCCGAGGCACCCGTGTGATGGTGTCGGTCGTCCTCGACAACGTGGCCGCTGGCCGCACGACGACGGAGATCATCCATAGCTATCCTGCGGTATGTCCTGAGGATGTGGCGGCGGCGGTGGCGTACGCAGCCGACCTTGCCCGCGAGCGGGTCGTCACGACGCCTCTTTGCACGACGGCATGAGGTTCAAGCTCGATGAGAACATGCCGGCCGAAGCCGCCGGTTTGCTTCGAAAGAGCGGCCACGACGCACATTCTGTCCACGACGAGGAACTCGGTGGCGCGAACGATCAGTCCATCGCACAGGCGATCCGGCGGGAGAGGCGCGTTCTGATCACACTCGACCTCGACTTCGCAGACATCCGACAGTATCCACCTTCGATCTACCATGGCATCATCGTGCTTCGCCTCACCCGGCAAGATCGCGATAGCGTCCTGGCGATGATTCCACGGTTGCTCGAATTGCTCCGCACCGAACCCATCGCGCAACGCTTGTGGATCATGGACGAGAGCAGGACGCGCATCCGAGAGGAACGATAGGA
>CAXUIU010000109.1:0-374 GCA_964250955.1 uncultured Chthoniobacterales bacterium
GCGCGCCACCTCGTCGCCGCCAGCAGCACCCCGGCGATGACCACCAGCAGCAGCACGGTCGGGAACAGGGGCCACCGGCGGCCCGGGCGGAGCGGTCGGCCCTCGCGCAACCGCCGCAGGTCCGCACCCATGAGCGACGCCGAGCCGTAACGGCGCTCGGGCCGCGGGTCGCAGGCCCGCAGGAGCACGCCGTTCAAGCCGCGCAGGAGCGGCCCCTGTTCGGGTCCCAGGGCTTCGAGGTCGCTGGCGAGGGCCGGGAAGTCAAGCCGGTCCCGGCCCATGCTCGCCTCGTAGAGCACCTTCCCCAGGCTGTACAAATCCGCCGACACGCCGCCCGGACCCGCCGCGTGCTGGCTCGTGGAGCGCTTCCGGAG
>CAXUIU010000109.1:384-10574 GCA_964250955.1 uncultured Chthoniobacterales bacterium
CACACCCCGCCCGGTCCTTCCGGCGGCACGTAGCCCTCCGTTCCGACGAACGAACGCTGCCCGTGCGCGGCCACGAGCCCGATGTCTGCCAGCTTCGGTTCGCCGCCGACGAAGATGATGTTGTCGGGCTTGATGTCGCGGTGGCTCAGACCGTGGGCATGGAGTGCGCCGAGGGCTTCGGCGAGCGAAGCGCCCAGCGCCAGACATTCCGGGGGAGACAAACGCCGGCGGTCCTGCAACACCCCGCGCAGGGTCCGGGGCGTGTACGCGGCGGGGTCGGTCAATCCCTGGCCAGTGGCGTGATCGTCCGCCAGTTCCATGACGTAGTAGAAGAACCCGAGCGCGTCGTTGCGGCCGACCTGGAGGATGTCCACGAACCCGCCGTGCGAGCGGCTGATGGGCTCGAAGGCATTCATCCCCTCGAACTCCCGGCGGAACGAACGTTCGCTGTCGAAGTTCTCGCGCCACACGATCTTGACGGCCCGCCACGCCCCCGTGGCGACGGCGCGGGCCAGCCAGATCTCGCCGTAGGAGCCGCGTCCGACCCGGCGCAGGACCTCGTGGTCGGGCACGACCGGGACGAGCGCGGCAGGGGGCGGGGTCAAGCGCGGCCACCATAGCAAACTAGCCCGCCGCAGGAAAGCTCAACCTCCGCCGCGTTCCAGGCCGGCCACGATCTTCTGCAACAACGCGCCGACACGGTGCTTGCCCACGTAGACCTGCGCCAGACTCACGCCGAGTTCCCGGGACACGCGGAGAGCGGACCAGCCCTTGGTCACGTAGCAATCAAAAATCTGGAACTGCCGCGGATCGACCTGCCGGCGCACCCGCCCCAGCGCGGCTTCCAGCAGGCTGCGGCGCCACTCGGCGTCCCAGGCGGCTTCCAGATCGAGCCCGCCGGGATCAGGCACCCGGTCGATGAACGCCGTGCGCGGTCCATCGTCCGCCTCCGCAGAAGTCTCCTCCCGCGCGTGCCGCTGGCGCAGCCGGAACTGGTCGGCAATCCGCCAGCGCGCGGTCTGGAGCAGCCAACCCTTGAACGAACCCGCCGCCGGATCGTAACGCAGCCCGCCGACGTTGCGCGCCACGGTGATGACCGTCTCCTGCACGGCTTCCTGCGCCTCGGCGTCCGTCAACCCCGCCGCGCGCGCCACGCGGTAGAGCAGGCCGCCGTAGGAGTCGAAAAACGTCTGCCAACTCGCGTGGTCGTCCGGGTTGCCGAGACGCTCGACGAGGCTGCGGCGCGTGTGGCGCAGGGGATCGTCGGCGGGTTCGTCTTTCATGATTGCCACGCGCTCACGGAGCCATCTGTATGGTGACGCTGCAAGTGTCGGCGCGCCCGTGGTCGTCGAGCGCCGTCAACTGCCAGGTGCCCGGTCGGGCCGCCGACCACGGAAAACCCTCGCGTGGGTCGCATTGCCCGAGGAAGCTGCGGCCCTCGAACCAATAGACGCGCGTGGCGTCCGCTTCGGTCTGTGCGCTCAGGACCAACCGGCCAGAATCGGCGGCGCGCAGGGCGTAGACGGTCCCGGCGCGCGGGGACTGGATGCGCAGCCGCCCGGCCGGACCGGCCGCGGTGTCCGTGGCACCCGGCGCGAACGGCGGCGGCGCACGTCGCGGCAGCCCTGCCTGACGGAAAAGCTCGCGCAGGTCGGCGGGCCAGAACTCGTAGACTTCCTTGCGCAAAACCCGCGTGCCGTCGTCGAACGCCACGCGCCGCCCGCTCCCGGCGTCCACGAGGATTTCCCGGTGGACCGTGCAGGGTTCGATGGGCGACACGCCGGGGATGAACCAACCCTGCGAGCGGTGGCGGCACGCCGCCGTTGGCAGCCGCCCGGACACGGCGCAAAGCTCCACGCGGCGCAGGTTCGCTCCCGGCGGCGGGTCGCGCGGCGCGGGGCGCGAGATCCCGGCGGCGCGGAGGCTGTCCACGACGTGGAAGAACAACGGCGCCGCGGCCGTGCGCCCGACGAACCCGGCGTTTCCCTGTCCATCGGAGCGCCCCACCCAGATCGTCAGGACATAGTGGTCGAACACCCCGACGCACCACGCGTCCCGGAACCCGTGGGAGGTCCCCGTCTTCCAACTCACCGGGAACGACGGGTCCGGCGCGGAGAACCCGGGCGGCGGAATTTTCCCGAGCATATCAAGCGTCAAAAACGCCGCCTCCGGGCTGCACACCCGGCGCGGCGGTCCCACCGGCGCATCGGTCGTCCGGCGCAACGGCTGCAACTGCCCCCCGTTCGCCAGGGCGGCGTACAGGCGGGCGAGATCCTCGGCCGTGACCTCCGCGCCGCCGAGCGCGAGGGCTAACCCGTAGTATCCTGCCTCGCGTTCCAAGCGCACGCCTGCCCCTCGCAGGAAACCGTACAGGGTGGGGGCACGCAACTGCGCGGCCAACGCCACGGCCGGGACGTTGCGGCTGCGCGCCAGGGCGTCGGCGGCGGTGATCGGGCCGACGAACTCGCGGTCAAAATTCTCCGGGTCGTAGTCGCCGAAACGCCGCGGCGCGTCGCTCAACAAACTGAGCGGATGGATCAATCCCTGGTCTATCGCCAGCGCGTAGATGAACGGCTTGAGCGCCGACCCGGGCGAGCGCGGGCGGCGCGTGCCGTCCACCTGGCCGTCAATGGCGGGATCGTTAAAATCCGCCGAGCCGACCTGCGCGAGGACTTCCATGTTGCGTGTGTCTACGAGCAGGGCGGAGGCGTTGACAAAACCACGCGCGGAGTTAGCCGCGAGGTAGCGGCGCACGGTTGTTTCGAGCGAGCGTTGCAGGGCAAGATCGAGCGTGGTGTGCAGGTCACCCGCGCCGGGGTCGGCCAGTACCTGTGTCGTGAAGTGCGGAGCCGGGAACGCGCGCGGCGCGGCGACGAGGTGGTACTGCCGGTCGAGCGGGTCAACGGCGAGGTCTTCTTTTTGCCGCCGGTCGTAGAAGCGATTCTGCGCCCCGTCGAGCGCGGGATTCTCATACCCGACGTGCGGCGCGCGGCGGGCAGGACTCTGCGGAATGACGCTCAGGGCGACGGCTTCCTGACGCCGAAGTTCCATCGACGCTTTGTCGAGGTAGAGGCGGGCCGCTGCGCCGACGCCCTCGACGTTGTGTCCGTACGGCGCGAGGTTCAGGTAAGCTTCGAGGATTTCCGCCTTGGTGTAGTGGCGTTCAAATTCAAGGGCACGGAACATCTGCACGAGCTTGCCGCGCACCGTGCGGGTCCGCAGCCCGAACCGCAGCCGGGCCAGTTGCATCGACACTGTCGAGGCCCCGGCCCGCGCGTGCCCGCCGCCGAGGCAGAACCGCCACACCGCGCGCAAAGCCGGCACCGGGTTGACGCCGGGATGGAGCGAAAAATACCGGTCTTCCTGCCATTCGGTGGCCTGGACCAACTCCGGCGAGATCGCCGCGAGCGGGGTGCGGAGCCGGAACTTGCCGTCCGCGGTGAGCGTCACGCGCAGGACGCGCCCCTCGCGGTCCAGCACCTGACGGGAAAAACTCACCCCGTCCAACAGCGGCGGCTTGGGAAGGCAGAGCCACGCCACCAGCAGGACCGCGCTTCCCAGACCGACGATCCGAAGAATCTTGCGGAGTGCCGTCTTCATTTCGCGTCCGTGACCGTGAGGTGGCCGCCCGTGCCGACCGCCTGGATGGTCTTGTCGTACATCGACTCCGCGAACACCGGCGGGACCGTGAACCCCCCCCGGGCCGTCGCTTTGATGCGGTAGGTGATCTCGTGGACGCGACCGTCGGCGGTGCCATAAAACACCGCGCGATCCTCGCGCACGTCCACGTAGTCCATCCCGGCGGTGCCGACTCCCGGCGGCAGCGAATCGTCGGCCACCTCGAAGCCGCCCGGCAACAGGTCGACGACGGCGACGTTAGTAACAGGCAGCGGCCGGATCGCCCGCAGCCGCAGCCGGACGGTGACGCGCTCACCCAGCTTGACGCGCGTCACCGGTTGTCCCGCGTCGTCGAGGAGGTCGCGATAGACCTCGATCCCCCGGGCGGCAGGCTGGGTCGGCACCGCGCGCTCGAAGCCGGATTGGATCGTCTGGTAAAAGCCCCCCGGGCCGCCGTCCGCACGGAAGCGCAGGCTGGTAGCCGCCGCGGGGAACGTCCCACGCAAGCACGTGCCCGCGCTGCCCTCCAGCGCCAACGGTTGTTCCTGCCCTTTGGGTGCGAGCAGAGCCGCGATGGCAAGGCGGGGCGGATGTTCCGCCACCGCCTGCGAATAGGCCTTGAGCGCAAGAACCGCGTAAGCCGCCGAGAGGGTGCTGAAGTCCCCTTCGCCGATGGGCGCGGTGACGTGGGTGAACTCCTTCGCCGTCACCCGGCGCAAGCGGTCAGGGAAATGGCGCGCGAGGATCGTGATGTACTGCGCGTCCGCGGTGAGCCCGTCATAGAAATCCCAACGTTCTCGCCCCTCGAACCGCCCCATCTGGTAGCCGTCGATGAGACGGCGGGCCTCGTCGTCCTTTTTCAGCAACGACCAGCAACCCGCGAGGTACACGGCGGTGAGATCGTGTGTCCAATGATCCTTATAGTGAGTGTCGAGATAGTCGCGCAGCGTGAGCAGCCCGTTCGTGGTGACAATCCCTTCGCGGGTGAGCACGTAGAGCGCGTACGCCTGGACCCGCGCCTGCTGAAGCTCCTGGGGCGAGGCCGTCGAGGCGCGGCGCAACGCGTCGATCCCCTTCTGGAACAAGTCGTCCGGCACCGGGTAACCCTCCGCCTTCGCCTCGCTGAGGAAGTGCATCACATACACCGTGACGAAGTCGATATCCGGCGTCTTGGAAGTGTCCCAGAACCCGAAGCCGCCGGCGTCGTTCTGGCGGCGGCGCTCGATTTCGACCGTGTGCGCGATCTGCGCGGCGGCCTCGGTGCGCGTCAGGCCGAAGTTCGCCACCCCCGCCAACGCGAGCCGGGCGAACGCGCCGCTGGTGATCTGCTCGCTGCAACCGTGGGGATACTCTTTGAGGTAGCGTTCCAGCCCGCGCGCCAGGCCGAGCGGCAGCGCGGAAACGTTGGCTTCCAGATGGCGGCGTTCGTCGTAGAAACCGCCGCTTTCGACCGGTACATCGCGCGTGCTGCCGTTAGGAAAATATCCGCTCGTCACCAGCGTGCGGAAAGGCGTCGCCGGCCGGATGCTCAACGTCGCGTGAACCCGGCTGTCCTCGCCGCCGCCCGACGCGCGGAAGCCGAGCGTCGCCGACCCGAGATGATCCCGCGCGCGCATCCGGAACACCGTGCTCACCTCGCGGCCCTCGGGGATGTGCAACGGTTCCGTGGGACCACGCACGATTTCCAATCCAGGTCCGGGTTCCGCCTGGACGGTGACGCGCGCGTCGGGGCCGCTGCCGGTCTGGCCGTTGGCAACCGTCAGGCCGACCTCGAACTCGTCGCCCGGAGCGGCGAGCGTCGGCACGGCCGGCGTGAGCACGAACGCGTTGCGGCAGAGCGTGGAGGTCTGCGCGTTGCCGAGCGCGTCGGGCGAGACAGCCACCGCCATCACCGTGAGCGTGCCGCTGAAGTAGTCGGGCACCGGGTAGGTGAGCGTGCGTTCGTTCGCGTCGGCGTCCACGATGCCGGACCAGTACACGACGGGTTTTTCCGTGACGCGGCGGAACGGGTTGAGCACGCCGGGGTCCCCGTCGCCGCCCGCCGCCTGCGCCGCGCGCAGGATCGAAAACTCGGGCAACAAGAGGTCCACGATCTGCGACGTGCCGACCGTCAGCGCACTCTTGCGGAACTGGAAACCTAGCGGATCGGGCACCGCGAACTTCGTCACCTGAAGAATCCCCTGGTCCACCGCGAAGACGGCGATCTTGGCGGGCCGGTCGGTGCGGTAGTGGATGGCGAGGGGTTCGCCGGGTTTGGACTTCTCGGCCGTCTGAAGGTCGATGTGCAGGCGTCGGCTTTCCAGGTTCGCCGTGAACGGCGCGACCGCGTACGACAGCGGGCTCATAAAGATTTCCTTCGAGCCCAACGCACGGACCAAACTCACGTTGACGTACCCCGTGCCGTCGAAATCAGCGGGGATCGTGATGCGCTGGACCGAGCCTGTTCCCGTGGAGGTGAACCACCGGTGCGCGTAGACGCGCTCACGCTCTAGCGTGATGAGGCCGCTGCCGGCGTACGGCGCGGTGATGGCGACCTCGATCTCTTCGCCCGCGCGGTACTGCTCCTTGGAAAGATGGATGGCAAGTTCCGCGTTCTTTTCCAATGAGCGCGTGACCGCCCCCTGACCCACGACAGTATACTCTAGGCGGCTGACCACCAACCCGGCCGCGTCGCGGAGTTCCACGAGGAAGTTGCCCGGCGTCATGTTAGGCAAGGCGAACGAGGACGCCGCGCCGTCGAAAGGCTCGTCGCGCACGGGGTACTCGCGGCGGACGGACTCGTAACGGTAGTTGCCATTCTCTCCCTTTGTCAGCACGGAAATCCAGCGTTGCTCGGCGAGGTGGACGGTCAGGTTTTCCAGCGGGACGCGGTTCAGGCCACGGTCCACCCCGACGAACTGCACCTTCCGCCCGGGACCTCCGGCCGTGATCCATTTGAGGTCGCCGTCCGCCTTCCACCCGACCACGAACGGCAGCGGCGAAACCAGCGTCCCCGCGAGGTCCTCGACGCTGCGCCCCCCTTCCGCCTCGAAGCCCTCCGCGTCGAAGGTGAGCCGGTAGGTCGCGTCGGCGAACTTCTTGAGGTCGAAGTCAAAGCTGGACGCGCCGTCGGCGGCGGTGTGCTGGTCGCCGAGTTCAATCGTCTCGCCATGCCAGTCCGGTTTGTTCTCGCGCAGGCGGGCGTAGAACGTGTAGTCAGGGAACTCCTTGAAGTCGAAATCCCGCGGGTTGAGGTTCAAGCGCCCTTTGACGAGCCGGTTCTCGGCGGCGGTGCCGTAGAGGTTTTTGAGGACGACGTTGCCGTGCAATTCCTCGGGAGTGACCCAGCCGTGTCCCGCGGGGCCGCCGGTCTTCGAGAGCGTCGCGTCGAGCTTGAGCCGGTCGGGCAGGAACTCTTTTACCTGCACGGTCGCCGAACCCAACTGCGTGGAACGCTTGCCGTCGCGGCGCAGGTACACGTTGAGCTTGTAGGGGCCGGTGGGCGAGTCGTGCGCCGTGTCGTAGGACCATTCCACAAACCCGCTGGCGGGCAACGTGAGCTGCGTGACCTGCGCGGACTGTTCGCGCGCGTCGATGACCTCCGCTTCCAGCGGGACCCCGTCGAGCGAGCCGTTCCAGTCGCGCTGCTTGGCGATGACGCCGACGTGCAGCGTGTCGCCGGGACGGTACACGCCGCGTTCCGTGAAGACGAAGGCGTCCAGTTCGTGCCCCGTGCGATTCTCGACGCCTTCCGTCGGGAAGCGGGAAAAATCGAGCCGCCGGTCCGCGCGGTCGTAGGGCAGGAACGCCACGTCGCCCCCGCGGCGCACGACGACGGCGACAGGCTCGCGGGCGTCGTGCGGGTTCTTGCCCAGGGAAGGCAGCCCCGCGCGGCCCGCGTCGTCCGTGGAAGCCTCGGCGAGGGCGACCCCGTTGCGGGCCAGGACCGTGACGGCCGCGCGGCCGACCGGCGTGCCGTGGGCGAGGGAAGCCACGAACACGTCGCGGCTGCCGTCGGCGTTGCGCTTGACGAGCACCCCCAGGTCCGTGACCAGCACGAAGCGCGTCGCCTCGACGCCGCGCAGGAACTTGTTCGTCTGCGGGTCCCAGCCGCTGGCGGTCAGAAAGAACAAACCCTCCCGGTCGAGACCCTCCTTTGCGACGGGCTGGAGGCGGGCCGTGAAGTCGAACGTGGAATAGTTCGCCTCCACCGGGTTCGTGTTGGCGAGGCGTTGCGTCTCGTCGCTGAAGCGGGCGAAATCCTGTTCGGAGAAGTGCGAGCCGCGGAACTCCGGGTTCTGGAAGTCACCGCGCGTCTGGCTGACGAGCTGGTTGATGGCGGCGGCGGGCACGCGGGCAATTTCGTAACGGATCGCCGGGACGCCGCGCGAGAGGACCGAGAGTTTCCGTTCGCCGCTGAGGGCGAGCAGGCCGCCGTCACCCTGGATGACGACCTCCTTTTCCGGCACCGGCACGGGGACGACGTTCGTGTAATCGTCGCGCAGCCGGTAGCCGCCGGGCGCGGGCACGTCCTTGCCCACCTTGACGAAGAGATGGCCGGGCCGATCGTCGCGCAGGCGGAAGGTGTGCGTTGTGGCGGTCTCGGTGGCGGAGGGAACCAGGGTGACCTCCACGCGCCGGGCGCGGGCAAGCACGGCGGCGTCCACCTCGGCGGCGGCCCACGGGTCGGACGGGTGCGGCGCGTCCACGTGGTCGGGGGGTTCGGTGTCGTCGGGCTCGCCGTCCTCGTCGCCATCCTTGTCGCTGTCGGCGTCGGCGTCGTCTGACTCATCGTGCCCGGCGGCCGCGTGTTCCTCCCGGCGGGCGGGATTATCGACGGGCAGCGCGTAGAGCGCGAGGGACTTGGCAAGGTCTTCCGAACGGACCTGGCAACTGGTCTCCACCAGGAGGAACTGGTGCGGGTTGCCGTCCTTGTCCCGGACGATCTGCGTGCTGGTCCCCGCAATGCGGAAGAAGCTGTAGAGATCGGGCACCACGACCTCGTCGGAAACCCCAGCCGACAGCGCCGCGCCGCCGGCAGTGGCCGGAGGCAGGCCGTCGCTGACACGGAGCTTCATCGTGTCGGGTTCTGAGGGCAGGTTCAGCGAGACCGTGCGCAGGTAGAACTCGCGTCCGTGGCGGCCGGGTGTCAGGGTGAAAAGCTTTGCCGGCACCGGCGCGCCGAACACGGACGAACCGCCGAGCGCGGCGACGGAGACGTGCCGTTCGAGTGCGGCGGGATCGACGGCGTGGGAGGTGAGGATCGTCGCGGTGACCTGGCGTACCGCGAGGTCCTTGGGGTTCTGGTAAAACTCCGCCTGCGCGAAACGGACCTCCAGGGTGGGCGTGCGGGTTTCCAGCTGGTCGGCGGCCAGGTGGACGCCCGGACCCAACGCAACCGGATGAATCGTGACGCGGAGCACGCGGTCAACGGGCCACTCCCCGGTCAACTTGAAGACGAGCGTGCGGTCGTCCTCCCAACGCCACTCCCCCGGCAGGGCGGGTTCCAGTTCGACAACCTCGCGGCCCAGCGGTTTATCAATGGAACCGAGTGCGGCGGCCGACGCGTCGAAGTGGACGCGCAGATAGGACGGCTCCAGCTTGTCCGCGAGCACGGGAACTTCCAGGTTGGAGATTGTACCATGGACAAGGTGCGGCGGCACGGGTACCCGGCGGTGGAGGTAGGCGTAGCGTCCCCCCAGACCTGTCAGCGCGGCGACGAGGAAGGCCGCCGCCGCGACGCGGTGCCCGCGCAGAAATCCCCCCACAGCGTACAACCAACCAGGCGGCTGCCAGGAAACCCGACCAACGAGCAAATCAATCCTCATGCCGCCGAGTACGGCGGCAGGAAACCCGTTCTTACAAAATTCGCACCGTCATGGTCGTCAACCGCCGCTCGGTGGCCGCTGCCAAGACGTGCCGTTCCTCGGGGGGAGCAGGCCACTCTTTGCCTCGATGCAACCGCGTTGTACAAGCGAAATTAGTCTGAAGCTGGGCGGCCGATTTCTGTGCCCATGCCAAACTTCTCTCTCCATTGGTAGACATCTTGGAACATCTCCAACGGACCATGAGGTTGAATCTGGACGGTGAACTCTGGACCTCCCTCGTTCGCAGAAGGTGTCAGATGGACGCTCAACTCACCATGATCAAAGCGATCAAGCATGATGCCAAATTGGTAGGCCGACATGTTGAGCACATCATCGACGATGCGTAAAACGAAGTCCCGCTGCTCCTGGGTCATCGCCGCAAGTCCATGCCGCCACTCCTGATCAATCTGATCAACGATGCTGCCGGGTACTGCCGATGTTCGCCCTTCGGGATTGGAGGCGCGATCCTCCCAAGTTTGGAAGGTGCTATCCATGCCGGAGGTAAAGGCTAGTCCAAACAACCCACGCCCCATTTCGGCGCGTGCTTGGGGGTCGTCAGGCCAGAGATGGTTTTGCTCTTCGTCCAGCCAACCTTCCTGGCGGCAACACTCAAGATAATGGCGCTGATGCGCTTTACGTTGCTCTTCGTTCATGATGGGAGGTGCTGATGCTCCCGTGCAAGCAGTTCAAGTGCCCGCAACTTCATTGAAAAATTCTGGGGAATGA
>CAXUIU010000110.1:0-10565 GCA_964250955.1 uncultured Chthoniobacterales bacterium
CCATGAGCCTCGCCCCGCCATGCGCGTGATTGCTTTGGGGGCTTTGCTCGGGGGGCCAGCAGGTTGTCCAAGAACCCCTTCATGGGGCCGGCGGTCAGACGGTCGTACAAGTTGCACTTGGGGTCTTCCCGCTCTCCGGTCACGTCGAAATCGAGGTAACGGCTTCCTGGAGCCTCTGCTCCGCAACGGGTGAAGTTGGATTCGATGAATTGCGGCAGTTGGTGACTGATGGCACGGTCGATGGTCAGGCGGCCGTGGAAGTCGAGTTGGTCCTCCGCTATCAAGTATTGGCCGTGCATCACCACTTGGCCGTCGTTGCTGACGAGCGTCAGGCTGTCGATGTGGAATGTGTTGTCTTCCAGACGGTAGTCCATCTGCGCCTGCTTGAAGTCCAACTGGCTCAAATCTGCGATGCGCAGCACCTGACCGATCATCTTAAGAAGAGGAAAATCGCGCAGACGGGCGCCGGTCAGCCACACCCGCCCCCCGCCGCTGACGCTGGCCCAATCGTCGGCAAACCCGTGCAGGTCCACGTTTGCGTGCAACAAACCCTCGGCTAGGGATGGCTGCCCGGCCGAAGCTTGGGTGAGCTGCCCGAGCGCGACATTTTCGAGCTTGTCCGCCGTCGTGAAGGACCAGCGCCCATCCTGCGGACGGAGGCGCGCGTCGGTCGTCAACGCCCCACCGGCCAGGGTGCCGCGGCCGTCGTGGACCGCCAATCCCGCGTCGTCGTAATCCAGGGCCGTCCAGTAATCGGTGAGCGCCGCACCCGGCAAATCTCCACCGGCCCGGGCGAACCACAAGGCACCCGTGCCATGCTGCGAATCGGCGATCCTGGCATCGGCGTTGATTTCCTCGACGCGAAGGTGCGTGTGCCCCGCGTGATCCTGCGACACGATCTCCCCGTGCCGGAGCCGCGCTTTTTTCATAAGGGGCAGGAACCACTTCGCCGGAGCGGGTGGTGTAGGTTGCTCGTCCGGGGTAGCTGACGGCGCGGATGGGGTGACGGCCGACGGCGACACACTGGAAGGGGCGGAAACACCGGGCGGTGGTTCGTCCGAAGATTCCTCGCGGGCCAAAAGTCGGTCAGGGTTCTCCTCGCGCAGGCTCAAGCATGGCTGGTCGAGGAGCACCTGTTCGACGATGGGCTCGTGCCGCGAAAGCAGCGGCCACCACGCAAACCGCACACGGAAGCTGTTCACCGTCAGGAAGTCTGTGGGCTCGCCGGGTTCGCTGGCTTCCTCCTTGTGCAGCGTGACACCGTCCAGACGGATGCCGTCCCAGGGCGTCACAGTCGTCTTGCGCAGGCTGACAGGGGTGCGCAGGATCGTCACCAGCGCCGTGCGAATCCGCTGTTGCACGCCGTGGGATTGCACATAAAGATTGGCGGCGAGCAGCGCGCCGCCGGCGAGCACGAACGCCCCCATCGTCGCGCGCAACGCGTACCAGCCAAGTTTTCTCACGTTGAAGCAACCTAGTCGCTCGCGTCCGGAAGGGAAGCCGGAATCCTCGACCCTACGCGCCGCCGAGCCGGTGCTCGTGATTTTCAACCCCGCCGCGCGCAGCGAGAAGGCCGAGCGGTTCCGCGACCGTCTCCAGGCCCTCGACCCCGCCGCCGTCATCCGCGCCACGGGCGGTCCCGGCGACGCCGCGGCAATGGCGGCCGAGGCGGTCAAGGAGGGGTTCCGGACGGTGGTGGCCGCCGGGGGCGACGGGACGATCAACGAGGTCGTCAACGGTCTCGCCGGCTCCGACGCCACCCTCGGCCTCCTGCCGCTGGGCACCATGAACGTCTTCGCCGCCGAACTCGGCATCCCCAGCAACCGGCCGAAACGCTGTTGGGAAATTATCCGCGGCGGCAACGTGCGCCGCATCGACTTGGCGCGCGCCAACACGCACCACTTCGTCCAGTTGGCCGGCGTCGGCTTCGACGCGCAGGCGGTCGCCGGGGTGGACCGGGCATCGAAGAAAAGTTTCGGGCCGCTGAGCTACGTCATCTCGGCGGCGAAGGTGGCCGCCCGCCGCCCGCCGCAGCTCCGCGTGGTCGGCGACGACGGACAGGAGCGGGAAGGCTCCTTCGTGCTCGTCGGCAACGGCCGCTACTACGGCGGCAAGCTTGCCGTCTTCAAGCAGGCCGTCATCGACGACGGCAAGCTCGACGTGCTCGTCTTCAAGAACGTCGGCCACCTCGACATCATCCGTTACATCCAGCACGCGTTCATGGGAACGCACCTGGCGCTGCGCGACGTGGAGTTCTTCCAAACGACGGGCCTGAGCGTCGATCCGCTCTCGGCGGAAGACGTGCCCTTCGAGGCCGACGGTGAACTCGTCGGCTACGCGCCGGTGCGCTTCCAGATCGCGCGGCGCTCCTTCCGGGTGCTCGCGCCGCCCAAACCAAAGGCCGAGTGACCACCGTCCTTGCGCCGCCGGGTCATTCCTGTTAAGTGAATACCCCCGGCCGGCAGGGCGTCTTTTTCTTTGCCACCGCCGCCCCGTTTTTGATGAGTTCCACTGCCGGCACAAAACCCGTTTTCTTCGACCGCGGAGGCAAACGCTGGCCGCGCACACGCCGGCTGCTGGTGCTCGGCGGACTGTCGCTGTTCCTGGCGGCGGTGGTCTTCGTGCAGTCGCTGCTGACGCCGCCGCTCCTCGTACTGCCCGTCAAGCTCAAGAAGCTCAAGGAACAACTCAAGGCCCTCCAGAAACAGGGCACCGCCCAGCCCACGACCGCCGCCGCCAACGCCGCTGCCGTCCAGCACTTCTACAAAGGTGTGGCGTCGCACTCGCACGCCGCCGGCACTCCGAAGGACCCGGGGCCGGCGCACACCCCGCGCCCGCCGCGCGCGGCCAGCCAGATCCGGCTCGGGTTCACGGTGGGCTGGGACCCGAACAGCTTCGATTCACTCAACACTCACTTGGACAAGCTCACGCACGTCTGCCCGGAGTGGTTCAGCGTGACGGGGACGGACGGCGAGTTCGCGGGTGAGAACGACGTGCCGCTCTTGAAGGCGCTGGCCGGCAAGCCCGTGATCCTCCTGCCGTTGATGACCAACTTCGCCGGCGAGGGACGCAAGCCGGAGGCCATCGAGAACCTGGCGCACGGCCCCGTCGAGACGCAGAACAAGTTCGTCGAGAACCTCAGGCGCCGTCTCACCGACATCCGTGCCGGTGGCGTGCTCATCGACTGGGAAGGCATCGACGCCGCGTACGAGGACGACCTGACGAAGTTTCTCACCCGTATCGCCGACACGCTCCACGAGGCCGGGCTGCAACTCTGGCTCCAGGTGCCCGTGGGCGAGGAGCGGCAGGCGTACGACATCGAGTCCCTGGCCGACGTGGTCGACTTTTTCGTGGCGTCCCTGCACGACCAGGTGTCGGAAGAGGACGCGCCTGGGCCGGTGGCGGCGCAGGACTGGTACGAGGGCTGGCTGGCGGCCATCGGCTCCTACGGCGACCCGGAGCAGTGGGTGATCTCCCTGGGCAACTACGGCTACGACTGGGCGCAAGATTTGGCGCCCAATGCCCGCACCGGCTGGCGGCGCGCGGACACGATCTCCTTCGCCGACGCCATGAGCCGCGCCGCTTACGCGGGCGAGGGAAACTCGCAGAGCGGCGCGCCCGAGTACAACCCATCCTTCGACTACACCCTGGCCGGCACGAACCACGAGGTGTGGTTCCTCGACGCCGTGTCGTTCCTCAACCAGGCCCGCGCGGCGCACGCGAAGGGCTTCAACAACCTCGCCGTCAGCCGCCTCGGCACCGAAGACCCGCAACTCTGGACGGCGCTCGACCTCGTCGGCGCGCCGCAGTTGACGAAGGCCGACCTCGCGCCGCTCGTCGAACTGAAGGTCGGCAGCGCCATCACCAACATCGGCGAGGGCGAGATCATCACGGCGGACATCTCGCCCGAGGATGGCCGGCGCACGGTCGATCTCAACGAAGCGAACGGCCTCTGCGCGACGACGTACGACAAGTTCCCCGAGTACCCGACGCTCTACCACCAGGGAGGGGGCGGGGAGCATCAGGTGGCGCTGACCTTTGACGACGGACCCGACCCGACGTGGACGCCCAAGATCCTCGACATCCTCAAGGCGAAGGGTGTACCGGCGACGTTCTTTATCCTCGGGCAGCAGGCGGAAAATTACCCGGGCATCGTGCGGCGCGTGGTCGCGGAGGGCCACGAGATCGGAAGCCACACTTACACGCATGTCAACCTGTCGCTGTGCGACGACGAGCGCGTGCGCATCGAACTCAACGCCACCCAGCGCCTGCTCCAGACGATCACCGGCCGCTCGACGACGCTCTTCCGCCCGCCGTACGAAGCCGACTCCCGGCCGAACCAAATCTCCGAGATCACTCCGCTGCTCATCGCGCAGGACCTCGATTATCTGCCGGTCATGGAGAGCATCGACACAGAAGACTACACGCTGCCAGGCGCGGACGTGATCTTCCAGCGCGTCAAGCAGCAGCGGCGAAATGGTAGCATTATCCTCATGCACGATGCCGGCGGCGACCGTTCTCAGACTGTCGAGGCACTGCCGAAAATCATCGACTACCTGCGCGCGCGCGGCGACCAGATCGTGTCCATCAGCGCACTCCTCGGCACGACGCGCGACTCGGTCAACCCTCTGTTGACGGCCAAGGACCACTCGCTGGCACGCATCGCCAGCAACGTCGGGTTCCGCTCGCTGCACGTGGCGTTCGGTTTCCTGTGGGCGTTCATGATCGTGGCGACGGTCCTGATCATCCTGCGCACGATTTTAGTGATCATCCTCGCGTTGTCGCGTCGCGCGCCGGACATCGTTGAGGATGGCGGGATCACGGCCCCGCTGAGCGTCCTCATCGCGGCCTACAACGAGGAAAAGGTCATCGCCGCGACGCTGCGTTCCGTGCTGGACACCGACTACCCGGGCGAGGTGGAGGTCATCGTCATCAACGACGGTTCCAAGGATCGCACCGGCGAGGTGGTACAGGCCCTCGTCGCGCAGCATCCCACCCTGCGCCTGATCGAACAGGTCAACGCCGGCAAGAGCGAGGCGCTCCGCCGCGGTGTCGAGCTGGCGAGCCATGACCTGCTCGTCTTCCTGGACGCCGACACGCTCTTCCAGCGCGACACCTTGCGCGGCCTCGTCGCGCCGTTCGCTGACTCGCAGGTGGGTGCCGTCTCGGGCCACGCGCGGGTCGGTAACGTGCGCTCCTTCATCGCGCGCTGCCAGTCGCTCGAATATATCTGCGGGTTCAACCTCGACCGCCGCGCCTACGACGCGTGGAACTGCATCACCGTGGCTCCCGGGGCGGTCAGCGCCGTCCGGCGCCGGGCACTCCTGGAGGTCGGTGGGTTCCAGCCCGACACCCTCGCCGAAGACACCGACCTGACACTCGCGCTCCATCGCCGCGGCTACCGGGTGCGCTACATGGCCGGCGCGGTCGCGTGGACAGAGGCCCCGGAAACGATCCGCGCGCTTGCCAAGCAGCGTTTCCGCTGGTGCTTCGGGACGATGCAATGCCTCTGGAAGCACCGTGACATGCTCTTCAACCCGCGTTTCGGCGCGCTCGGGTTTTTCAGCCTGCCGAGCATCTGGTTTTTCCAGATCATCCTCGTGGCGCTGACTCCGTTGGTGGACCTGCTGCTGCTGGCCTCGATCCTCCTGGGCGATGGCCGGGCGGTGCTCCCGTACTTCCTCGTCTTCCTGGTGCTGGACCAACTCCTCGCCATCCTGGCCTGTGTGCTGGAAGGAGAACCGCTGCGCAAAAGCTGGATCATGATCCCGATGCGCCTGGTTTACCGTCCGTTGTTGAGCTGGGTGGTTTGGAAATCCATCCTCAGCGCCGCGCGCGGGGTGCTCGTCGGCTGGGGCAAGCTGGAACGGACGGCGGGGGCCACCGTGCCCTCGCGGGCGTGAGCGTGAGGAAGGCGGCGGCCAAGTTCATCCTGGCGGGCGGTCTGCTGTTCAGCGCTTCGTGCGGGCGGCCGGAGAAGGGGCCAGAGCCAGTGGCCGAATCTACTCCCGCCACCACTGCTGCCGCGCCGCGCACGCTAACGGTCCCTGAGCACGGCGCGTACACGGGCGCTTACATCGACTTCGGCGATCAGGAGGACGCTGTCACCCTCGAAGGCATCGAGGAGTTCGACGAACTCGTCGGCAAGCACCAGGCTATCGTCGCGTTTTCGAGCTACTGGGGCGAACAAAGCTTCCCATCCACCGCCGCGCAGGTCGTCCTGGCACACGATTCGGTCCCGTTGATCTTCTGGTCGCCCTGGGACCGGCCCTACCGCGAGGACCTCATCATGCTGCACGGGCCCGACCGGTTCAGCCTTGACCGGGTCCTGGCGGGTCAGTGGGACACGTACATCGACACGTGGGCGGACGCCGCGAAGGCGACCGGCGGCCCGCTGCTCGTGTCGCTTTGCAACGAGATGAACGGGACATGGTTCCCGTGGAGCGGTGTCTACTACGGCGAGAACCGTCCCATCGCCGGCACCGTGCCGACGCGCTACGTGGGACCGGAGTACTTCAAGCGGGCGTACCGGTACATCGTGGACCGGGTGCGGGCACGCGGCGCGACCAACGTGAGCTGGGTGTTCCACGTCAACAACTTCGGCGATCCTTATTCGGACCAAAACGGCATGGCGCAATACTACCCCGGACCGGATTACGTCGATTGGCTCGGGCTCAGCGTGTACGGACTGCTTTTTCCCGAGGGACACTGGGATGAATTCGACGACATGATCGACAAGCCTTACACCGAGTTGGCGGCCGTCGATCCGACCAAGCCGGTGATGCTGGCGGAGTGGGGCGTCGGAGAGTTCCCCAACAGGGGCAGCAAAGCGGAGTGGATCACCGACGGCTTCGAGCGCCTCCAGCACAACTTCCCGCGACTACACGCCGCCGTGTACTGGCACGAACGCTGGCAGAACCCCACGCTGCTCTACAGCAACCTGCGCGTGAACTCGTCCCCTGCGTCCCTCGATGCCTACCGCCACGGCGTCGCGTCGCCGTACTGGCTCGACCGTCCAATCTGGCGCTCTCCGTGAGGACACCTTCGAGCAGGCCGCTGCCAAGCGGTCGGTCGTAACCCACTATCTGTTACGACGTCGCGCAGACGCGACAGGGGGGGGGCATCACAGCTCAAAGAACCCGCGCAGCTTGGAGAGAAAGCCGGCTTGGTATTCCTGCTGTTTAGCGATGAGCAGGGCGGACTGCTGGGCACGCGCCGCGACGATGCCCTCGGTGGCGAGTTGGCGTTGGGCAAGGAGTTCACTCAGGCGCTGGAGCAGGTCGGCGTCGCCGGCGATGATCTCGCCGAAGGTGCGCTTGGTGACTTCCATAACCTCGCAGTCCTCGATGGCGGCGACGCTGGCGCTGCGCTTCTCGCCGGTAAGCAGCGACATCTCGCCGAAGCAGTCACCGTTCTTCAAGGTCGCCACCCGTGTGGGTTGGCCGTCCACCGACACGGTGACTGCCGCTTCGCCGGTCACGAGCACGAACATGGATGCCCCGTCGGCCTTTTCGCGGATGATGGTCTCGCCGCGCCCGTAGTGGTGGACCGGCGAGTGCTCGACGAGCGTGGCGACGTGATCCTCGCGTATCCCGCGGAATAGCGCCTGCGCCTTGAGGAGTGCACGCGTGTCGCGGGACGCTCCTTCGGCGGTGGGCCGGGTACGTTCGACTTGGAGGGTGCGGATGGGGTAGGGGATCTTGATGCGTTGGCGACGCAGGGCGTACCAGACGTTCGTACGGACGGCGTCGGCAATGTTGTTGTAGAAGCGATGGTCTTTGAGCCAGAAGCGAATCTCATAGACGACCCCGCTGTCGCCGAAGCTTTTCAGGAACACGGTTGGGAAAGGTTCCGCCAGCACCCCGGCGGCCGAGGCGGCGGCGTGGACGAGCACGTCCTTGACCCGGTTGGGCGGCGCATCGTAGTCGAGGGAGATTTCCAGTCGCATCGCGTGCGCCGGTCCGCCGCCATGGTAGTTGACGATGGTCTGGCGGACGATCTGCTGGTTGGGCACGTCGAGCTGGACGGCGTCGTTGGTGACGAAGCGCGTGGAGCGCCAATTGATCTCGACGGCCTGGGCGTGGTGGTTGTCAATGTGCAGCCAGTCACCGACGCTGAAGGGCCGGCCGAACTGCAACGCGAAGCCGGCGATGATGTTGCCCAACGAATCCTGCAATGCGAAACCGAGGACGATGCCCACCACGCCCGAGGCGGCAAGCAGCCCGGGCACGGGCTTGCCGTAGCCGAACTGCACGATCAGGAGGATCGTGACGACGAAGAGCAGCAGGCCGGTCACCTCGCGGATGAACTTCGGTACCGGCACTTTCCGGCGGCCCTCGAAGTACCAGCGCCAGAAGTATTGGTCGAGCAGCCGGATCAGGACGCCGACGCCGAGGATCGACGCCGCGGCGCCGAGTTCACGCGTAAACGGAAACCCCAAGTGCAGGAGGGTGCCCGCCAGGTACGCCGCAAACGCGGCGCTGAAAAGCTGGTAGATGACCCCCAGCCGGGTGCCGACGCGGTACTTGAAGAATTTCCCGGTGCCAAAGAGCAACCCGTACAGCCCGACGCCGAGCGCGAGCGCCTCACCGAGCAGGCCGACGTTGAGCGGCGGTAAACCGGCGAGGGAGAACAAGAAGCGTGGCACGCTGGTCGTTCTAGCACCGATGGTTCCATTCGGGCAAGCCCTCTGGACAGGCCGTCAAGCGGTCGCAAGGTTTTGTTGCCTCTTCGAGGCAACCTATCCTGGACGAACGCCACGCAGCCGTGGCGGGAATCAAACCTCGGTCGCTTCCAGGAAGCCTTCCAGCTGCCGGATACGCGTCGGGTGGCGCATCTTGCGGAGGGCCTTCGCCTCGATCTGGCGGATGCGCTCGCGCGTCACCTTGAATTGCCGGCCGACCTCTTCGAGCGTGCGGCTGTAGCCATCGATCAAGCCGAAGCGTTGTTCGAGCACTTGGCGCTCGCGCTCGGTGAGCGTTTCGAGCACGTCCTTGATCTTGCCCTTGAGCAGAACGATGGCCGTCATGTCCGAGGGGTTGTCCGCGCCCTTGTCTTCGATGAAGTCGCCGAAGTTGGTGTCCTCGCTGTCACCGACCGGGGCCTGGAGCGAGATCGGCTGCTGCGCCATCTTGAGCACCTGACGCACCCGCTCGACGGGGAGGTGGACTTCTTCCGCGACCTCTTCCGGGGTCGGTTCGCGGCCGTACTCCTGAACCAACTGCTTCTGCACGCGCATCAGCTTGTTGATCGTCTCGATCATGTGGACCGGGATGCGGATCGTGCGCGCCTGGTCCGCGATGGAGCGGGTGATCGCCTGCCGGATCCACCACGTCGCGTACGTCGAAAACTTGTAGCCGCGGCGGTACTCGAACTTCTCCACCGCCTTCATTAAGCCCATGTTGCCTTCCTGGATGAGATCGAGGAACGACAACCCGCGGTTCGTGTACTTCTTGGCGATGGAGATGACCAGTCGCAGGTTGGCTTCCACCATCTCGTCCTTGGCTTTGCGCGCCTTGCGCAGCCAGCCTTTGAGTTCGTGGTACTCCTTGATGAAATCGTCCGGGGTCAGCCAGAACTGGTGTTCCAGTTCCTTGAGCTTCGCGCTGTAATCGACGCGGTGCGAACCACCCGCCGGCGTTTGGCCGTGGTGGGCTTGTAGCTGCGTGAGCACCTTGAAGTTGTTGTCCGCGAGCGCCACGAACTCCTCGGTGACCTTCTGCTTGAAGTAAAACTTCGGGTAAAGCTTCTGGATGGCCTCGTGCTGGCGGTGAAACTCCTTGCGGCTTTCCTCCGCCTTCCCGTTACCGGCGGCCTGCGCGAGGTAGAGCCGTTCGAGTTCGTCCCGGTGCTGCTCGACCTGCTCACTGAGTTTGGGCAGGTTTTTGAGGTAGCGTTCGCGGCTGTCGATCTTCTTGTCGAGGATCACGCGGTCGAACCGTTCGCGGTTCTCGATGAGCTTCTGAGAAAGTTCCAGGTGCGCGCGCGCGATGAACCCGAAGCGGTTCAGATGTTTCTGCACACGAGCTTCGGCGTCCTCAATGCGCTTGGAGATTTCCACCTCCTGCTCGCGGGTGAGCAACGGGACCTGGCCCATCTGCTTGAGGTACATGCGGACGGGGTCGTCGAGAATGTCGAGCCGGCCGTTGGCCTCGCTCTTCTCGTCGTCCTTATCGTCTTCCTCGTCGGATTCACCCTCCGCGTCGGCGTCCTGGTCCTTCTTGAGGTCCTTGTAGCTGTCAACGTCGCTGGCCTCGATGATGTCGATCTCCAACGAACGCAGGCGCGTTTGGATGGACTCGATCAGATCGGGATCGTTGACACCATCGGGCAACGCTTCGTTGAGGTCGTCCCAGGTGAGATAGCCCTGCTCCTTGGCGAGCTTGATAAGTTCGCGGATTTTTTCCTGCGTGTCGTGGGCCTCGGCGATGACCTTGGGCGCAGGCGCCGCGACGTGTTGGACAATGGCCTTGGCTGTAGCGGATGCCTTGACGGGCTTGCTACTCTTGGGTGCGGCGGCGTGGGCAGCAGGACGGGACGCAGACTTCGCGGCCTTGGGCTTGGAC
>CAXUIU010000111.1:0-10562 GCA_964250955.1 uncultured Chthoniobacterales bacterium
AAGCAGCTCGACGCGAGTCAGTTGCAGCACGCGATCCGCCTCGGGCGGGGAATGCTCGCAGACGGCGACGCGGAGGTGCGCCGGCTCAACGCGCAAAGTCTCGCCTGGCGGGGCAAAAAACCGGCATGCTAAGCCGTCGTTCTCTCAATACGGTGGAGAGATCGGCGTCGAAGAGATCGGCTGCGTAAGGCCGGCGTCGGTGCCCCACTGGTCGCTGTTCGAGCCGGTGGGAAGCTGCCGCGTCTGGCGGTAAGCCAGCCGTTCGACGTGGCCGTCAAAGAAGGCGTAATTCGCACTCCCGCGATGCCGGGTGTCGTCGAGCTTGCCTGTGGTGCCCGGGGTGTTGTCGCGGTCCACGTTGCGGTTACCGTCGCCGGTCAGCCCGGCGGACTCCGCCAGCAGGATCGTCTGCGCGGCGGGTGAGGCGGTGCCGAGGCTCGCGTTGTCGTAGAAATGATTCATGCCGTAGCCCGGATCAGCCGGGTAGTTCTTCGCCGTCTGGGAGGGACAGACGAAAAGTTTTTTGGCCAAGTCCGAATTTGCCGGAGTGCGACCGGGATCCAGGTAGGGGAGGATCACCTCGCAGTAGCCGATCTTCTGGCCGGTGGCGTCCGGACCGTAGTACCGCTGTGGCAAGTGGTTGTTACGATCCTGCGCGTAGAGGCTTAGGCCGCCGAAAATCTGGCGCAGATTACCAACGCATTGCACGACGCGGCCGCTCTCCCGCACACCGGACAACACCGGAAGGGACAGCCCCGCCAAGACCGCCACGACCGCGAGTACCACCAGCAACTCTACCAGCGTGAACGCTTGCCGCATCATGCCCCGGCAGCGGCCGGCTGCGGGGCGGGGGGCTTGGCCTCCTCGGCGTGGTGCGAGTGACTGCTGCGCAAAAAGGGCACGCGGTCGAGCACACTTTCCTGGAACCACTCCAGCCACAGGTAGATCACCGGCGTGACGTAGAGGGTAATCAACTGCGAGACGATCAGTCCGCCGACGATCACCAGTCCCAGCGGCCGGCGCGAACTCCCGTCCGCCCCGTAGCCGAGCGCCAAGGGCACGGCACCCATCAGCGCGGCCAGGGTCGTCATCATGATGGGCCGGAACCGCTCGACGCTCGCCTCGTGGATGGCCGCGCGCCGGTCCAACCCTTCGTCGAGGCGCTGGATGGCAAAGTCCACGATCATGATGCCGTTCTTTTTGACGATGCCCATGAGCAGGAACAACCCGATGATGCTGTAGAGCGACAGCGTCGAGTGGAACACCCAGAGTGTCCCCAGTCCGCCGACGATGGCCGGTGGCAGGGTCGAGAGCACCGTCAACGGATGGACGTAGCTCTCGTAGAGGATGCCCAGGATGATGTACATGACGAAGAACGCCGCCGCGATCAGCGGGATGAGCGAGGTCACCAGTTGCTTGAAGACCAACGCCTCACCCTGGAAGGTGCCGAGGACACCCGGAGTCTGGTTGAGGATGTCGGCGGAAGCCTTTTCGATGTAGTTGTTGGCATCGCCGTCGGCGGTGCCGGGCACGAGGTTGTAGTTGATCGTGACGCTCGTGAACTGGTTGTAGTGGTTGACGGACTGTAAGCCGACGGTGGTCTGGGTGTCGGTGACGGCCTTGAGCGGGATGAGCGTCGTGTTGTCGTCGGCCTTGACGTAGAGTTGGTCGAGGTCGGTCGGTTGGTCGCGGGCCTTGTCGTCAGTTTCGAGGATGACCTGGTACTGATCGTCGGCCTGCTTGATGAGGTAGACGTAGTTTTCCGAGTAGGCGCTGCGCAGGAGACTCTCGATCTTGGCCGTGGACACGCCGTAGAGGCTGGCGCGGGAGCGGTCGATGTTGATGGCGAGGTTCGGCGTGCTGTTGAAGTAGTCGCTCTGCACGGAGGCGAACCCGGGGAACTGGCGCATCTTGGCGACGAGCTTCCCGGCCGCGGCGTACACGTCGGGGGCGTTGATGCCGCTGAGCGTGTAGGCGTAGCGGCCGGCGTTCTGGTTGGTCGCCCCGATGTTGATCTGGAGGACCGGACTGGGCTGGATCAGCGCGATGACGCCGGGAATCTTGCTCATCTCGCTGGTCAACTGCGCGATGACCTTGTCGATGGGCGGACGCTGCTTCACGTCCTTGAGGAACACGAGCACGATGCCCTGCGAACTCGACGCGCGCCCCGCCAGGCCAGCGAGCGTCAGGTACTGCGCGACGGCCGGGTTGGCCTGGAGCACGGCGTTGACCTTCTCCTGGTACGCCTTCATCTGATCGGGGGAACTTCCCTCCTGCGCCAGGAAGATGCCGCGTGCGAACCCGCTGTCACCCGCCGGCAGCAGGCTGAAGGGCAGGGTCTTCCAAAGCAGCACCACGCCAACCACGCAGCCGGCGTAGATCAGGGCCGTGAGCCAGGAATAGTTCAGGAACCAATCCAGCGTGCGTCCGTAGATCCCGACGACCCACGTCAGGAAGTCGCCCACCGTGCGCTCGACCCAGGTCTTCTTGGCGGCGGGTCCGCGCTCGGCCAGAACGCGCGCGCACATCAGCGGCGTGAGGGTCAGCGAGATAAGCCCGGAGGCGAAGATGGCGACGATGATCGTCACCGAGAACTCCCGGAAGATGCGCCCGAGCAAGCCCGGCAGGAAGACCAAGGGGATGAACACCGCCGCGAGCGACAGGGTCATCGAGAGGATCGTGAAGGAAATTTCGCCCGCGCTGTTGAGCGACGCCTGGAGGATAGATTCCCCCGCCTCGGCACGGCGGACAACGTTTTCCAAGAACACCACGGCGTCGTCCACGAGGAAGCCGATGGCGAGGGTCAGCGCCATGAGCGTGAGGTTATTCACGCTGTAGCCGAGCAGGTACATGCTCACGAAGGTCAGGAGCAAGGAGAGCGGCAGGGCGACCGCGGGAATGAGCGTATCCGCCGCCCGACCCAGGAACGCAAAGATCACGATGACCACCAGCACGAAGGCGATGAAAAGCGTCGTCTGCACGTCGTCCACGGAGGAGACGATGCTCTGCGAGCGGTCGTACATGGGCAGGAGCCGGATGGAACCGGGCAGGCCCGCGCGCAGTTCAGGCATCTTGTCGGTGACAGACTTGGCGACCTCCACGGCGTTGGACCCCGCCTGCCGGTTGACAGCGAGCACGACGGTTGACCCGGGCGGATGGTCGGCGAGTTCGCGCACCCAGAGGGAGCGCGTCTGCCGTTCGTCCTGGAGGCCGTCGTAGACGCGCGACACGTCCTTGAGGAAGATGGGCGCGTCGTTCTTGTTGCGGCCGACGATCATGTTGCGGTAGCCCTCGGCGGTGTCCACCTGGCCGTTGGGCTGGAGGACGAAGGTGCGGTGCGAGCCGTCAAACTGTCCCGCGCCCGAGTAGGCCGTACCCGCTTTGATGGCGGTGGCGAGGTCGTCCATCGTCAGGCCGCGGCTGACGAGCGCCGCCGGGTCGGCCTTGACGCGGACCGCGCCCTTGACGCCGTAGACCTGCACCTGGCTGACGCCGGGCAGGATGCTGATCTGCTGGGCGACGACGGTGTTGGCGTATTTGTAGAGGTCGGCGTCGGTGAGCGTGTCGGTGACGAGCGCCAGGAGGATGATGGCCTGGTCGTTGGGGTTGGTCTTGGTGAAGGTCGGCGGGCTCGGCAGATCGACGGGAAGCTGGCCCGTGGCGCGCTGGATGGCGGCCTGCACGTCGGTGGCAGCGTCGGAGAGCGTCTTGCTCAGGTCGAACTGGAGCGTGAGCGAGGTGTTGCCCTGCGTGGAGGCGCTGGTGACCAGCGACAGGCCGTTGATCTGGAGGAACTGTTTTTCCAGCGGCGTGGCGATGTTGTTGGCCATCGTCTCGGGACTGGCCCCGGGATAAGCGCAGGAGACGTTGATAACTGGATAATCGACCGCCGGCAGGTCGTTGACGGCGAGGAGTTTGTACGTCAGCAGGCCGAAGGCGATGATCGCCAGGGAAAGCAGCACGGTCATCACCGGCCGGCGGATGAAGGGCTCCGAGAGGCCGCCGCTCTTCTGGATGAGCTGGCCGCCGGGGGTATTTTCGCCGGCGGTCTGGTGCGGTCCTTGATCCTCGGGTGGGTGCGTGTCGTGCTGCTGCGCGTGGGCGGCGTCGGGCGTGTTGCGGTCCACGCGAGAGGTGTCCGACGGAGGAGGGGTGTCAGCCATGAAGAGGCAGGCACCTTGGCCGAGAGCCGGCGCGCGCGCAACTTTGACAATCCGCCGGGCCGTGGCTCAGTAGGGGGCACGTTCTCCGTATGAAAAAGTTCCTTCCTTCCGCCCTTACTTTCGCCGCCCTTGGCCTCGGCACCCCACTCTTTGCGCAGTCGCCCGCCCCCGCCGCTTCACCGGCCGCCGCGCCCGTTTCGCCGAACGCGCCGAAGACCGACGTGGAGAAAACCAGCTACGCCATCGGCGTGGACATCGTGCGCACGCTCAAGCAGCAGACCATCGACATCGACCCGGCGTTCGTGGCGGCGGCGATCCGCGACGCGGGCAGCGGCGCGCCGTTGGCGATGACCCCCGAGCAGATGACGGCGACCCTCGGCCAGTTGCAGCAGGCCCAGCAGGCCAAGCGCCAGACGCAGATGGCCAAGATGCAGGAATCCCGCAAGGCCGCCGGCGACGCCAACGTGGGCGAGGGCAAGAAGTTCCTCGACGAGAACAAGGGCAAGCCCGGTGTGACCACCCTCGCGGACGGCTTGCAGTACAAGGTAGTCACCGAAGGCAGCGGCCCGGTGCCCAAGGCGAGCGACACGGTGACGGTCAACTACCGCGGCACGCTGCTCAACGGCACGGAGTTCGACAGCTCCTACAAGCGCGGCGAGCCAGCGACGTTCCCGGTGGGCGGGGTGATCAAGGGCTGGACCGAGATCTTACAGCAGATGAAAGTCGGTTCCAAGTATCAGGTGTTCATCCCGTCGGACCTCGCGTACGGCGAGCGCGGCGCGGGCCAGGACATCGGGCCGAACGCGACGTTGATTTTTGACATCGAGTTGCTCGGGGTGAAGGCGGACGACGCCCCGGCGGCGACGCCAGCGAAGTGAAAGCCGCGCTAGCGGCATCCAAACCGACTGGTAGGGAAGGCTCTCCGAGCCGTCCCTAATCTGGATTGGAAAGACTGATGCGCACGACACGCCTCGCCGGAGACATTTGGGACTGCTTGGAGAGCTGTCCCTACCAGTCGGTGACAAACGGCCACTGCGTGGCCTGTCCAGAGTTTAGTTCCGGGCCGTCTTCGGCCCGGCCGGGTCGGGCTGCGGATTGACTGCTGCACCGGGTGCGAGCGCCAACTGCCCGCTCGTCACCACCGTCTCGCCTGGCTTCAGGCCCTCCGAAACCACGACGAGTTCGCCCTGGCGCTGGCCGGGCTTGACCGGACGTTGTTCGAGCGTGTTGTCCTCCTTCACCACGAACACGAACGGCCCGCGCTGGCTGATCTGCACGGTCTGGTTGGGCACGAGACAGGCGTCCTTGAGCGTGTCTAAGATCAACCGCACGCGCACGAACGCTCCCGGCAACAGCGCGTGGTCCGGGTTCGGCGTTACTCCCCGTGCCTTGAGTGTGCCGGCACCGGCTTGCACCGCCGTATCCAGGAAGTACAGGTCGCCCAGCCGCGGCGGGACGTTGGGATCAGGCAAGTCGGTCTCGACTTTGAGGCGTTCCTTCGGGTACTGGCGCACCTGCGGCAAGTCGCTCTCGGCGACCGTGAAGTCCGTGTAGATTGGGTCCAGCCGCTGGATGGTCAGCAACACGGCCGTGCCCGACCCGGGGTTCACTACGGTGCCCACGTCCACTTGCCGCAACCCTGCCCGGCCGTCGATGGGCGAGCGGATCGAACAAAAGTCCAGGTTGACCTGCGCGGCGTCCACCGCCGCCTGGGCGCTCTGGATCTTCGCGTCGTCGGTCTGGACGTTGGTCTTCGCGGTGTCGAGGTCCTGCGGGGCGACGACCTTCTTGGCCGAGAGGTCCTGTGCGCGGGAGAGGTTGATCTTGTCGAGTTCGAGCTGCGCCTTGTTCTGGGCGAGCGCCCCCTTCGCTTGGTCGAGCGCCGCTTGGTAGGGGCGCGGATCGATGGTGAAAAGAAGGTCGCCCTTCTTCACGTCCGCACCGTCGGCGAACCGGCGTTCGACGATCTGGCCACTGATCTGCGCCTGGACGGACACCGCCTCCGTGGCGACGCAGGTGCCGATTTCGTCGAGGTAGAGCGGTTCGTCGTGCGTGACGACCTGGGTGACGGTCACGAGCCGCGGTGGGGGTTTGGGTGCGGTGGTCGCCTTCGGCTGGCCGCAGGCGGTGAGCGCGCAAACCGCTGCCAGACCGGAGGCAGCGCGGAGAGATGGAGAGTGCATGAGGGGCGGTTCAGGCGCGCTTGAGGCGCTCGACCGCTTGGGTCAGGGTAGCCCGATCGCGCACGGTGAGGGTTTCCGTGCCCGGACGAATGCGGCGAACCATGCCGGCGAGCTTGTCGTCCGGGCCGAGTTCGAGGAACAGCGTGCAGCCGAGCGAATCGATCAGGTACTGGATGCAGCGCGTCCAGTTGACGGTGCTCGTGACCTGCTCGGTGAGCGTGCGGCGGGTTTCGTCGAAGTCGCCCGCTGGTTCGCCCGTGACGTTGGCGACGACTGGGAACTTCGACGGTTGCAGGACGACGTGCATCAGCGCCTCGCCCAGCTTTTCGTAGGCCGGGTCCATCAACCGGGAGTGGTACGCGCCGGCGACCTGGAGCGTGACCGCGCGCACGCCGAGCCGCTTGGCCATCGAGAGGGCCATGGCGATGCGCTCCTCCTCGCCGGAGATGACGATCTGGCCGGGGGCGTTGAGGTTGGCGATATCCACGTCGGTCTCAGCCGCGATGTCGCGCACGGTGTTCTCGTCCGCACCGATGAGCGCCGCCATCGCCCCGACGCTCTGCGCGCAGGCGTCCTCCATGAACTGCCCGCGCGCTTCCACGAGCTTCAGGCCCGTGTCGAAGGGGAACGTCCCCGCCGCGGCGTGCGCGGTGAACTCGCCCAGCGACAACCCCGCGGCGGCGCGGATGTTGAAGTGGCCCGCCTCCGCGAACAGCGCGGCCAAGGTGGCGAGGCCGTGGACGAAGAGGGCGGGCTGGCAGTTGGCGGTGCGGGTCAGTTCATCGAGCGGGCCCTCGTCCATCAGCTTGGACAGCGGGCGGCCGAGCGCGATGTCGGCTTGTTCAAAGAGGGCGGCGGCGGCCGGGTACGCCGCGCGCAGCTCGCGGCCCATGCCGACGGTTTGCGAGCCTTGCCCGGAAAAGAGGAGAGCGATTTGATCGGCCATCACGGACTAAAAAAGAATTTGCGGTTTTGTCAAAGGGGGCAATAGTTTGTGCCCCTATGCCAAAGTCCGTTGCCCGCCGTAAAACGAAGAAGTCCGCCGCCAAGCGTTTCAAGATCACGGGCACGGGCAAGATCCTGTTTTCCCACAGCAGCCGCCGTCACATTCTCCAGAGCAAGAGCGCCAAGCGCAAGCGCCAGCTCGCCAAGCGCGGCGTGGTCCACAAGACCGACGAGCAGCGCATCAAGGACTGCTTGCCGTTCGCCTGATTTTCACCTCTCACTTTTTCGTTTCCTATGCCTAGAGCAACCAACGCCCCCGCCAGTCGCGAGCGCCGCAAGCGCGTGCTCGACCAAGCCAGCGGCTACCGTGGCCGCCGTTCCAAGCTTTTCCGTTACGCGAAGGACGCGACGATGAAGGGTAAGTACTGGTCCTACCGCGACCGCAAGACGCGCAAGCGCAACTTCCGGATGCTCTGGATCGCGCGCGTCAACGCCGCCGCCCGCGCCAATGGTCTGACGTACAGCCGCTTCATCGAAGGCATCACGGCGGCGGGCATCACGCTCGACCGCAAGGTCCTCGCTGACCTCGCCGTGACCGAGGAAGCCGCCTTCCAGAACATCGTCGCCAAGGCCGTGGACGCCCTCAAAGGCAAGGCCCAGGCGGCTGCTTAAAGTTTCTGCAAAGGCCGTGTGAACGGCCAATCGTTTCAGGTAGGGTTGCCTCTTCGGGGCAATCCTATTTTTTTGCTCCTTCCACACCATGCTCGACCAGATCGACACCCTTTTTTCCCAGGCGCAGGCCGAGATCGCCGCCGCCAACGACGCTGCCTCGCTGGAAGCCGCCCGCGTCAAGTTCTTCGGCCGCCAAGGCCAGCTCTCGCAGATCGGCGAGAGCATGAAGACGCTCTCCAAGGAAGAGCGCCCCGCCGTCGGTAAGCGGCTCAACGAGGTTCGCCAGACGCTCACCGCCGCGCTCGACGAACGCGCCAAAATCTTCGCCGCGCAGAAGGAGGCCGACGCCCTCGCGCAGACCGACCTCAGCCTGCCCGGCACACCGCTCCTTCCGGCCGGCAGCCTGCATCCGTCCACCCAACTCCTCGACCGCGTCGTGCAGATTTTCCGCCGGATGGGCTTCGCGCTCGCCGATGGGCCGGACATCGACGACGAATGGCACTGCTTCGACGCGCTCAACACCCCCGCCGACCATCCCGCGCGCAACGAACAGGACACGTTCTATCTCCCGGACGGCCGGCTACTGCGCACGCACACCTCCACCGTGCAGATCCGCACGATGGAGACGCAGCCGCCCCCCGTACGGATCATCGCGCCCGGGGCCGTGTACCGCCGCGACGAGATCGACGCGACCCACCTCGCGCAGTTTAATCAGTGCGAGGGGCTCTACGTCGATCAGGGTGTGGGGTTGGCGGACTTCAAGGGGACGCTGGAGTTTTTCTTCCGTGAGTTGTTCGGGCCGGGGACGGCGGTGCGCTTCCGGCCGCATTATTTCCCGTTCACGGAGCCGAGCTTTGAGATCGACGTGAAGTCGGCCGGCCTGCGAGGCGGCACGTGGATGGAGGTCGCTGGCTGCGGCATGGTGGACCCAGCCGTGTTTGAGGCCGTCAACCAGGCACGTGGCGACGATGCGTACGATCCGGAGGTGGTGTCGGGGTTCGCATTCGGCTTCGGTCTGGACCGACTGACGATGATCCTCACCGGCTTGCCCGACGTGCGGATGCTCGTAGAGAACGACGTGCGCCTGCTCGGGCAGTTTCGTTGATGAAACGTCCCAAAACTCTCGCCTTGATCCTCGCCGGCGGCGCGGGCGGCCGATTGGGCGTCCTCACCGAACACCGCGCGAAGCCGGCGCTGCCGTTTGCGGGGACACTACGGCTCATCGACTTTTCCCTGAGCAACTGCCTGCACAGCGGTTTGAAAGACGTGTGGGTCGTCGAGCAGTACCAGCTCCACACCCTCAACGACCACCTCGCCAACGGCCGCCCCTGGGACCTCGACCGCACCTACGGCGGCTTGCAGGTGCTCCCGCCGTCCGCGGAGGACGAGGAAGGGCAAGGCGGCTTCGCCAAGGGCAACGCGGATGCCATTTACCGGCAGCGGCAGTTGATCCGCGAGTTCGCGCCGGATGAGATCGTCGTCCTGAGCGCCGACCACGTCTACAAACTCGACTACCGCGACATGCTCGACCTGCATCGGGAGCGCGGCGCAGAGGTCACGATGGTCACGACCCGGGTGCCGGCGGGCGACGATGCCAGTCGTTTCGGCGTGGTGCAGACCGATGCGGAAGGCCGGGTGACGGATTTTGCCTACAAGCCGAAGGAACCACGCGGCGACCAGATCACGGCTGAGGTGTTCGTGTATGACGCCGTGTGCTTGCTCAACACCCTAGAAGAGGTCGTGAAAGGGGGCGGCGAGTTGAAGGACTACGGCGACGAACTCCTGCCGCGCTTTGTGAAAGGCGGTCGGGCGTGGGCGTTCCCGCTGGAAGGTTACTGGCGCGACGTGGGGACGCCGGAGAGCTACTGGCAGGCGCACGCGGACCTCCTCGCTTCGGACGACAAGCTCGGCCTGGACCATCCCGATTGGCCGATCCTGACCTACGGGCCGCAGCATCTGCCCGCGCGGTTCCTCCAACGTGCCAAGGTGGTGAACAGTCTCGTTTCCCCGGGTTGCACGGTCGGCGGCACCGTGACCGACTCCGTGCTCTCGCCCGGGGTGGTCGTCGAGCCGGGGGCGACGGTCTCCCGGTCCGTGCTGCTGCACGATGCGTGGATCAAGGCCGGTGCGCAGGTCACTGGGGCTATCATCGACGAGGACGCGGAGATCGGTTCCCGGGCGACCGTGGGCGGCGAAGGGGACAAACCGGCGCTCGTCGGCAAGGGCGCGCACGTCCCTGAGGGTGGGCAGATCGCTCCGGGCGAAACCTTCCCACCCTCGTGAACTGCGACGGGCTGGCGCGTTGGTATCGCCTGCTGGAACGCGCCGGCTTCGGCCTGGCATTGGAACGCCGCCGCACGGCCTTCCTCGGTGGTGTCGCCACGGCACGGCGCGTCCTCGTGCTGGGGGATGGCGACGGGCGCTTCCTGGCGGCGTTCCTGCGGGCCAACCGTTCTGCCGAAGTGGACAGCGTGGACAGCAGCACCGCCATGCTCGATCTCGCGCGGGCCAGGGTGGGGGAGGCGGACAGAGGACGGGTACGCTTCTACCACGCTGATGCGCGCGACTGGCAGCCTCCACCGACCACACCCTCCTACGA
>CAXUIU010000112.1:0-386 GCA_964250955.1 uncultured Chthoniobacterales bacterium
AGACGAGTGTGCCTGACGATCTCAAGCTCAGCGACAGCCACTGGCGAAGCAAGGCTCGACTACAGAAAAGAAGCCGAACGCCGGTGGCTGTTCGCTGGAGCGCGTGGTTAGGCTCCGGCGTGCTCCGGGTGAACCTCGCCATCAATAGACTTGAGCCACAATGACCAAGACGCAGGATCTCCTGGTGAGCCATCAGCCCACACGCCTGCGGATAAATCGCTCAGTATACTGGCGACAGGATACTCGCTGCCAACGCGGAAGTAATACTCCAAGAGTCGAAGCATGGCTCGATAGCCTTCGGCGGTTGTGAGCGACTGTTCTGCTCGCGGCAAGAGATCGAAGGAGTCAGGAGTCATAAGGCGAGTGGAAGAGGAGCCTAACGGAAC
>CAXUIU010000112.1:396-10466 GCA_964250955.1 uncultured Chthoniobacterales bacterium
ATCGTGGGCGAGCACCTCCTGCAAGACGACCACCATGGCGTCGGCCTCGGAGGCGGTGCCACCGGCATGGAACTGCCAAGCGCCGTCGTCGACATCGTGGGTGACGTGGAGAATGGGCTGGCCGGAGCGAAACACCTGCCGGGTGGAGAACACGGCCACGTTGGGAGGATCGGTGAAGGGCCAGTCAACAGGCATAGGAAGAAGGGCGTAGCCGCCTAACAGGTAGTAGACGCCACAACGGCGTAAAATAATGCGCCATTATGGCGTCTAGTAAGACGGCTGTCGAGGCGGAAGGCTTGAAAGTACGCCACTCCGCCTAGCAAGTATCACAAACCATCGCCTACGGCTACCGGCATCAGGCGGCGCAACTTTTCGGCCGCGGCCGCCACGATGTCCAAGCCGCGCGCAATCTCTGCGGGCGTGTTGAACCGCCCGAAGGAAAACCGCAGGCTGCACCGGGCGCGTTCGGTGGAAAATCCCATCGCCGTCAGCACGTGCGAGGGGTGCAACGAACCCGCCGTGCACGCGCTGCCCGCACTCGCGCACAGGCCATCCTTGTCCAGGAGTACCAGCATTCCCTCGCTCTCGACACCGGGGAAGTAGAGGCTCGTCGTGTTAGGCAGGCGTTCGGCGGCACCTCCACCGTTGACCTCTGCCCCGAGCACGCGGGCGAGGACCCCCGCCTCGAAGTCGTCACGCAACCGGCGGACAGCGGTTTGTTCTTCCTCCATGTGCGCGCCGGCGAGTTCGGCGGCTTTGCCGAGGGCCACGATGCCGGCGACGTTCTCCGTGCCGCCGCGCCGGCCGCCTTCCTGCCCACCACCGACCAGAAACGGCGTGAACCGAGCCCGCCGGTGGACGTACAACGCGCCGACACCCTTGGGCGCATGGAGCTTGTGTCCGGCGAGCGACAGGTAGTGAATCGCCGAGTTCTCCAGCCGCACCGGCACCTTGCCAACGGCCTGCACGGCGTCCGTGTGGAAGTAAGCGCCCTGCGCGCGGGCGGCACGGGCGATTTCCTCGACGGGGAAGATCACGCCCGTTTCGTTGTTAGCCCACATCAGCGAGACGATGGCCGTGTCGTCACGGATCGCCGCAACGGCTTCGGCGGGGTCGAGTTGACCGTCACTATCCACGGGCAGCCAGGTGATTTCATAGCCGCGTCGGGCCAGGACCTCGCAGAGTTTCTTGGTGGCGCTGTGCTCGACCGTGGAGGTGACGATGTGCCGACGGTCGCGGTCGGCCAGGAGCGCGCTGTGGATCGCGGCGTTGCTGCCTTCACTGCCCGCCCCGGTGAAGACGATCTCCCCCGGCTCGCAGCCAAGCAACGTGGCGACCTGTTCGCGGGCGCGTTCGATGGCTTTGCCCACGCGCGAACCGAAGCTGTAGGCGCTCGACGGGTTGCCGTACCACTCCGTCAGGTAGGGCAGCATCGCCTCGACCACGGCCGGGTCGGGTGCGGTGGTGGCGTTGTTGTCGAAGTAGAGCAGGTCAGCGGTTCCCGCGCGGTGCATGGTCGCTCAATGTACGCGCGGGCCGGCGTCTTTGCCAGCGTCGGGGTGCTCGTGGAGGTAGGCGAGCACGAGGGGATTGTAACGCTCGGCGAAGCGCCGCACCGCCGCGTCGTAGGCTCCCGCACGCTTCGGGTCGAGGAACGGCCCCTGCGGCACGAACCACGTCCGCGCCACGCGGAAGGCCGGGTCGCGGCGCGAGATTCCTGGCGCGGGCGAGTCTTCCCCTGCCTCCGGGTCAAACACCCCGAGGAAGTACACACGCCCGTGGGAACGTTCATGGGCGAAGAACGTCACCGGGTTCGTGTGCCGATACCAGTACGCCGAACGGTTCGCCAAGGTCGGGTCATCTTTGGGCAGCACACAGCCGGCCGTGAGTGAGAGGCCCACGCAGGCACACAGGAGCGCGAATCGGCGCATGGATGGCCTCCTAGCGGGAACGGCTGCCGAGAGGTTCGCGCGCCGGTTCGTGCGTGGGGGTCGCCGGCACGGGGGCAGGCGCGTCGTCGGACATCAGGCCAGGCGCGACGGCTGTCAGGGCGCCGCTACCGTCGTCGGGCAGCGGCGCATTGCCGGGCCGGGGCGACTGGTGCCGAGCGATGAGCATGAGGTTGCGCGCGGCGATGACCGGCGGCAGGAGCGCGCCGAGGATGAACGGGATCGCCCCGATGTGCAGCGCGTAGATCAACTGGATCGTTCCCCCGACGAGGCTCAGGTGCCAGAAGTTCTTGGGGATGATGCTCTGCTTGAGCTTTTCGCTGGCGTACCACTGGACCACGAAGCGGCTCGTGAACATCAGCGTGCCCGTCAGGCCGAAGATCGTCCAGAAGTTGACCTCGCCGTGGAGGCGGTTCCACACGTTGTCGAAAAAAGCGCCCAGGATCACCATCGCCAAACCTCTAAAGGCAAAAGGCAAAAGGCAAAAGGCAAAATTCCAGCACGGAACGCCGCGCCGCTCAGGTCGAGGTCGGCATGGGGGCGGGGAGTTCCCGTCCTTGATCCCTCTCCTTCTGCCTTTTGCCTTCTGCCTTCTGCCTTTGTAGACTAACTGCTCCTATGACCCCCGCCTCCCTCTGGTCGCACGCCAACGCCCAACTGCGCGAACTCGTCTCCTACGAGCCCGGCAAGCCCATCGAAGACCTTGCCCGTGAACTCGGCATCCCGCCCGAGAAGATCATCAAGCTGGCCTCCAACGAAAACCCCCTGGGCCCCTCGCCCCGCGCCATCGAGGCGATGCGCGCCGCTCTCGACCGTGCCCAGCTCTACCCCGACGGCGGCGGTTACTACCTGCGCGAGGCCATCGCGGCCAAGCACGGTCTCGCCCGCGAGAACATCCTCCTCGGCAACGGCTCCAACGAGATCATCGAGTTCCTGGGACACGCCTTCCTGCGTCCGGGCGACGAGGTGGTCACCTCGCAGCACGCCTTCGCCGTTTATCACCTGATGGCGCAGCTTTTCGGCGCGAAGACGGTCGAGGTGCCCGAGTTGCCCGGCTTCGTGCAGGACCTCGACGCGACCCTGGCCGCCGTCACCCCACGCACCCGGCAGGTGTATGTCACCAACCCGAACAACCCGACCGGCACGACCGTCACGGGGGAGGCTATCGCGCGGTTCATGGACCGGGTGCCGGACACGGCGACCGTCGTCTTCGACGAGGCGTACCACGAGTTCCTCGACGATCCGCCCGACACCCTGCGCTACGTGCGCGAGGGCCGCAACGTCGTCGTGCTGCGCACCTTTTCCAAAATCCAGGGCCTCGCCAGTCTGCGAATCGGCTACGGCATGGCTTCCGCGGAGATGATCGACATCCTGCAAAAGACCCGCCAGCCTTTCAACGTCAACGGCCTCGCGCAAGCCGCCGCCTTGGCCGGCCTCGCCGACGCCGACCACCAGGCGCGCACCAAGCGTGTCACCGACGAGGGGCGGGAACTCCTGCAAAAAACCTTTGCAAAGATGGGCTTGGAATTCGTTCCGAGTTTTGCCAACTTTGTGCTTGTCAACGTCGGCGACGGCCGGCGGATCTTTGAGAATCTGCTGAAAGAAGGCATCATCGTGCGCGCCATGAACAGCTACAAGCTCCCGGCCTGGGTGCGCGTTTCGATCGGCACGCCGGAGGAAAACACGCGCTTCCTGGAGGTGCTCGCCACCGCGCTCTCCCACCCGGCCGCCGTGGCTTGAAACTTCTCTGCCACCATGCCGCGCCTGCACAAAGCTCTACCGTCTGCTCCCGCCGCCCTTCCCAGAGTGGGCGACGAGGCCGCACGGTTGGAGGAACTGGCGCGCTACGGCATCTTGGACACCCCCGCGGAACCCGTCTTCGACGACCTCACCCGCTTGGCCGCGCGGCTTTGCGGCACGTCCATGGCCCTCCTCAGCCTGTCAGACCGGCATCGGCACTGGTTCAAGTCCATCGCGGGCTTCACCGGCATCCCCGAGATGGCGCGCAGCGGCACGTTCTGCGACCACACGATCTGGCACGATGACCTCCTGGTCGTGCCAGACGCCACGCTGGACGAGCGGTTTGCGGAGTGTCCGGTGGTACAGGGAGCACCGTACGTGCGCTTCTACGCGGGCGCGCCCCTGCGCACGGCCGCGGGCCACGCCATCGGGACCTTTTGCGTGCTCGGCCGCCGCCCGCGCCGGCTCAACGCCCGCCAGCGCGACAGCCTCTGCACGCTCGCCCGGCAGGCGCTGGCGCAGTTGGAACTCAAGCGCACCATCCTCGAACTGCGCCGCACGGACGCCGAGCGCCAAACCACCGAGGCGGCACTGCGCAAGAGCGAGGAGCGGTTCCAGAAGTTCATGAACAGCGGACCGGCGATTGCCTATGTCAAGGATGCGACCGGCCGGTTCGTCTACGTCAACGAGCCGACGGCGCGCCGCTTCCAGATTCCCTCTGCGCAGTGGATCGGCAAGACGGACGCGGAACTCCTTGGCCAGATCAGTTCCGACGCGGTGGTCGAACACGACCTGACCGTACTCAACGACGAGCGGACGGTGGTGGCCGAGGAGGCGGTACCCACGCCAGACGGAGCGCGGTACTGGCAGAGCTACAAGTTCCTGCTGCACGACGACGCCGGTCAGAAGCAGGTGGGCGGGCTGTCCTTCGACATCACCGAGCGCAAGGCCGCCGAGCAGGAGCGCGAACGGCTGGTCAGCGAATTGCGCGAGGCGCTGACGCAGGTCAAGACGCTGTCGGGCTTCCTGCCCATCTGCGCGTCGTGCAAGAACATCCGCGACGACGCCGGGTATTGGCAGGGTATCGAGACGTACCTGAGCGAACATGCGAACGTGGAGTTCACGCACGGCATCTGCCCGGCGTGCGTGGCGAAGTTGTACCCGGAGTTCGCCGCGCGGCAGCGGGACGGGAAGGCGCATTAGACCCTCTCGCAAAGGCCGCGAAGGCCGCAAAGGAGAGAAGACAAAAGCTTCTAGCTCCCTTCTCTTTCTTTGCGGCCTTTGCGAGAGGCTTTTTCTAGCGCGATGGTAGGGGGATGACCGCCGAGACCATCGCCGCCGTGGCCACGCCTTTTGGCGAAGGGGCTATTGCGATGCTGCGCGTCTCGGGGTCAAAGGCGTTAGAAACGACCGGCCGGGTGTGTCGGCCGGCGCGGGGCGAACTGGCCACTCTCCGTCCCCGGCGGCTGCACCGCGCCCGGTTGTTGTCCCCCGACGGTGCGACGCTCGACGACGTACTCGTCAGCGTCTACCGCGCGCCGGCCTCCTACACGGGCGAGGACCTCGTGGAGATCACCTGTCACGGAGGTATCCTCGTCACTCGCCGCGCGCTGGACGCGCTGCTCGCCGCCGGCGCGCGGGCGGCGGAGCCGGGAGAGTTCACCCAGCGTGCTTTCCTCAACGGCAAGATGGATCTCACCCAAGCTGAGGCCGTGATGGACCTCATCGGCGCGCAGACCGACCTCGCTCTGCGCGCCGCCTCCGAGCAGCTCGCCGGCCGCCTGGGCCAGCGGGTCCACGCCCTACGCGAAGACCTGCTTGCTCTCGTAGCGCACGTCGAGGCGTACATTGACTTCCCCGACGAGGACATCGACCCGGACACCGGCGCGGCGCTCCTGGCGCGCTTCGACGCCGGCCTCGCTACGCTCGATGCTCTGCTGGCCACCGCTGGCCAGGGCCGTATCCTGCGTGAGGGCGTGCGCACCGTGATCTACGGTCCGCCCAACGTCGGCAAATCCAGCCTGCTCAACGCGCTGGTCGGCCACGAACGCGCCATCGTCAGCGAGATTCCCGGCACGACGCGCGACACGGTGGAGGAGTTCGTCAACGTGCGTGGCCTGCCCCTGCGCCTGATCGACACCGCCGGCCTGCGCGACACGGCCGATCCGGTCGAAAACGCCGGCATCGCCCGCACCCGCGACACCCTCGCGCGCGCCGATCTCGCCCTGCACGTCGCCGACGCCAGCCAACCACCCGCCGAAGTTTCTCCTCCCCCGGCTGCCGCCGAAATCCTCGTCCTCAACAAGACCGACCTCGGCGTCGATCCCGGGTGGTCCCGGCGACCGGCGGCTATCCACGTTTCTTGCCGCACCGGTGAGGGGCTCGACACGTTGGCGACGACCGTTTACGAGCGCGTCACCGGCGGACAGGTTACCTGGAACCCGGCCGCGGCGTCGATCAACGCCCGGCACCAGCGTTGCCTTGCCCGCGCCCGTGATTCGCTCGCCGCCGCCCGGACGGCACTGGCGGCGGGAACGTCTCCGGAATTCGTCGCGCTCGACTTGCGGGCGGCGCTCGACGCGGTCGGCGAGGTGGTTGGCGGCGTGGACACCGAGGAGATCCTGGGCAAGATTTTCTCTTCGTTTTGCATCGGGAAATGATGACCGCCGCCCTGTACCGCCACGTCCTGCGTCCGCTGGCCTTCGCGCTGGATGCCGAAACAGCGCACCACGCGGCCATGTCGGCGCTCCGGGTTGCCCCGCCCAGGCTGCTGCGCGCGCTGGCGGGCACCCGGACGGAAGACCGCCGGCTGGCAAGAACAGTCTTCGGCGTGCGGTTCCCCAACCCGGTCGGTCTTGCCGCCGGCTTCGACAAAGACGGGGTGGTGCTGGCTGCCTGGCCCTCGCTCGGGTTCGGGTTCGTGGAGGTGGGGACCCTGACCGCCCACGCGCAGCCGGGCAACCCGCGCCCGCGGCTCTTCCGCGTGCCGGAGAGCGGCGCGCTCATCAACCGGCTCGGCTTCAACAACGGCGGGGCTGACGCGGCGGCAGCGCGGTTCGCGGCGTTGCGCGCGGCGGGCCGGTGGCCGTCGATCCCGGTGGGCCTCAACCTCGGCAAGTCCAAGGCAACCCCGCTCGAACGCGCCACGGGGGACTACGTCGAGTCCCTGGGCAAGCTGCACACGCACGGCGACTACTTCGTACTCAACGTATCTTCACCCAACACCCCCGGCCTGCGCGCGCTCCAAGGCCGCGACGAACTCGATGCGCTCCTGCGTGCCGTCCAAGCGAAGAACCATTCGCTGCCCACGCCCCGCCCCATGTTGGTCAAGATCGCACCGGACCTGGGCTTCGAGCAGATCGAAGAAGTCCTTGGCCTCGCCACCCAGCACACCCTGGCCGGCATCGTGGCGACGAACACGACCATCGACCATTCCGCGCTGCCGCCGAGTGCGCCGACCGAGACGGGCGGACTGAGCGGAAGGCCACTGCGAGCGCGAGCGACGGAGATCGTGCGCTTTTTGGCGGAGCGGACCAATCTGCCGATCATCGCGGTCGGTGGGGTGTCCGATGCGGCGAGCGCCCGCGAGAAGCTGGATGCCGGCGCGGCGCTCGTCCAACTCTACACCGGGTTCGTCTACGGCGGTCCGACGACCGTCCCGGCCATCTGTGCGGGGTTGTGCTAGAACCGCAGCGGCTGTCAGGCGAGGATGCGCCTGATCTGCTCGCGGTGGATTCCCAAGTGAACCCCGGCGAGCGCGTACCATCCCTCGGCGTCGAGCGGGCCGAACCATGGGTGGACGTAGCGCGCCTTGGTCTTCAGGTCAGATACGGCCGCTGCGGCTACCAGGGCGTCGCAGGACGCCTCGTAGACGGGGACGATCCCGGCGTCCGCCGCCGGGTCAGGCTTGACGGCAGCGGTGCTCGCCACCTTCTCTGGCACGACGCCGGCCGCCAGCGATTCGATCACACGGGCGAACGCGACGTGGACCATGCGCAGATGGTCCAGCGTCATCCACACCGACCAGAAGCGGCTGCTGTCCTCCATCCCGGGCACCCGCCGGATCAACACCCGGCGTGCGCCCGCTACGGCATCCAAGCCCTCTATCTGACGACGAACCACCGTCCGCTCACGCTTGAAGCGAGCCGTGAAGGTCTCCCGGTTCCCTCGCCACCGCGTGAACGCGAGGAGCACCCGGGCGACCAGGAGTTCGGGCCGAGGCAAGCCGGCCCCGGGAGGTTGCAGGTGCGGCGGAGGTGCATCGATGGCGGGGTTCATCCTTGCAAATCCTGCTCTTCGGCGAGTGGCGTTTCAAGGACTTCACGACGTCGCCCGAGCACATCTTGATCAACCTCCTGAGCGACCGGTTGGCCCGGTTGATGGCGCGGGGCGTCGTCGAACAGGTGCCGCCGCCGGACGATTCCAAGCACCTGGCTTTACCACCTGACTGCCAAGGACGAGGCGCTGCGACCCATCTTCGTGACGTTGCGTGACTGGGGACTGTCGTGGCTGCCGGGCACCCAGGCGCTGGCTGGCGGCGGGTAGACAAAAAAGGCTCGCGCCGTTGTCGACGCGAGCCTTCTGAACGAGTCGGAGCAGGAGCCCCTTCCCGGTTATTTTTTTCTGCCTCCGGTCCTGCCCTTGGCGCCGGACTTCCCCCTGGCCTTAGCCTGCGGGGTCGGGCTGGCGTTGACCTTGCGCGTTCTGGTCGCAGCACGCTTGGCGATGGCCGCCGTGCGCTGCGAACCGGTAGCGCGCTTCTTGACCGTGCCATCGCCGGTCTTCTTTTCCGGCGGGGTCTTGGCGACCGCCTCACCCGCGGCGGGTTTGTCGGCCTTCTTGTCGGCGGGTGCGCCGACCTGCTTGGGTGCGAGTTCGTCGGCGGACGGCGCGGCGTCCACCCACTCGATGTAGGCCATCGGCGCACTGTCGCTCATCCGCGGCCCGAGCTTGATGATGCGCGTGTAGCCGCCGTTGCGGCCGGAGCTGCGCGGGGCGATTTCCTCGAACAGCTTCTTGACCATGCCCGTGTTGTGCAGGTAGGCGATGGCGTTGCGCCGGTCGTGCAGCGTGCCGCGCTTGCCGAGGGTAAGCATCCGCTCCGCGAAGGGACGCACCGCCTTGGCCTTGGCGAGGGTGGTCTTGATGCGGCTGTGCTCGATCAGGCTGCAAACCTGGTTGGCCAGGAGCGCCTTGCGATGCTCGGCCGTGCGGCCCAGCTTGACGGTGTTCTTTTGGTGTCTCATGACAAAACAGGTCGCCTGTCGCTGACTCAATCAGCCGGCGGGAGGGCGTATGTACCCCCGCGCCGGCTGTCAAGCAAGCGTGTTTGTTCTAGTCGTTGAACCCCAGCGCGGCCCCGAGGCCGTCTGCGCCGTCGCCGCCGGCGGCTGGCAACTCGACCAAGCCGCTGTCGAACTTCATGCCCAAGCCGAGGCCGAGCTGCTGAAGCTTGTCCTTGATCTCGTTGAGCGACTTCTTGCCGAAGTTGCGGTACTTGAGCATCTCGCCTTCCGTCTTCTGCGCGAGCTGGCCAACGGTGGTGATGTTCGCGTTGTTGAGACAATTCGCCGCGCGCACGCTCAGTTCGATCTCGTTGACGCTCATATTGAGCAGCTTCTTGAGCTTGGCGTTCTCTTGGCTGGTGCCCTCCGGGGTCATGTCGAACTCGACCACGTTCTCGTCGTAGTTGACGAACACGTCGAGGTGGTGGCGCAGGATGGCGCTGGCCTGGAGAAGAGCGGCGTTCGGGTCGAGCCGGCCGTCGGTGTAGACTTCGAGCACGAGCTTGTCGTAGTCCGTGCGCTGGCCGACGCGAGTGGCTTCCACAGCATATTTGACCTTCGTGACGGGCGAGAAGATCGAGTCGATGGGGATCAGGCCGATGGGCTGATCGGGGCGCTTGTTTTCTTCGCCGGTGGCGAAGCCGCGGCCGACGCGCACCTCGAACTCGGCGTCGAACTTCTGCTTCTTGTCGACCGTGCAGATGAGTTGCTCGGGGTTGAGCACCTCGCACTGGCTGGTGGACTGGATGTCACCGGCGGTGATGGCCCCTTCTTTGTTGGTCGAGAGCGTCAGGTTGCGGATCTCGTGGTCGTTGGCCTTGAACTTGATTTTCTTCAAGTTGAGGATGATTTCGGTCATGTCCTCCACGACGCCCGGCAGCGCGGTGAACTCGTGCTGCGCACCGTTGACGCGCACGGCCGTGATGGCGGCACCTTCCAGGGAGGACAGGAGCACGCGGCGGAGGGAGTTGCCGACGGTGTGCCCGTAACCGGCCTCGAAGGGCTCGGCGGTGAAGCGGGTGTAGGTGTCCGTGGCGGTGGACTCGTCTTTCGACAAGGTTTTGGGCATTTCAAAACGCCCGAGGCGGATCGGCAT
>CAXUIU010000113.1:0-7088 GCA_964250955.1 uncultured Chthoniobacterales bacterium
ACGCGAAGGATGTGTCCATCTACTACACCGCCGCCAAGGCGACGGTGCAAAACGTCAGCGTCCAGATCCCGGCGCGCTCGGCCACCGCCATCATTGGGCCGAGCGGCTGCGGCAAATCGACGTTCCTGCGCTGCCTCAACCGCATGCACGAACTCGTCCCCGGCGCCAAGATGACTGGCACGATCCTGCTCAACGGCGACGACCTCTACGGCCCCAAGATCGACGCGACGGTCGTGCGCCGGCGTGTTGGCATGGTCTTCCAGAAGTCGAACCCCTTCCCGACCATGAGCATCAAGGAAAACGTGCTCGTCGGTCTGCGGCTCAACGGCGTCCGCGACCGCGCCTTCCTCCAGGAGCGCCTCGAAACCAGCCTCAAGCTGGCCGCTCTCTGGGACGAGGTGAAGAACGACCTCGACCGCCCCGGCGTCTCGCTCTCCGGCGGCCAGCAGCAGCGCCTCTGCATCGCCCGCGCCATCGCCGTGCAGCCGGAAGTCCTCCTCATGGACGAACCCGCCAGCGCGCTCGACCCCATCGCCACGGCGAAGATCGAGGACCTCATTCACCAGCTCAAGCGCGAGTACACCATCGTCATCGTCACGCACAACATGCAGCAGGCGACTCGCGTGGCCGACCAGACGGCGTTTTTCTACCTGGGCAATCTGGTGGAGTTCGCGCCGACGCGGGAACTCTTCAACAACCCGCGCGAGAAGCAGACCGAGGCGTATATCACCGGCCGCTTCGGTTAAGAAACGTCATGGCTGACCCCGCCGCCCGTCCGCCCGTGGTCCTCGTCGTGGACGACGAACCCGACGTGGTGGACCTCGTGCGCTACCGCCTGCGCGGCGCGGGCATGGCCGTGCTCGTCGCCACCGATGGCCTCGACGCGCTGAAGTCCGCCCGTGAACACCGCCCGGACCTTGTCGTGCTCGACCTCATGCTGCCGCACATGAACGGCGAGGAGGTCTGCCGCCAGCTCCGCGCCGACCGCGAAACCGCCGCCATCCCTGTGCTGATGCTCACGGCTAAAGGCGAGCCGTCCCACCGCATCGCGGGCCTGGAAGCCGGCGCGGACGATTACCTGAGCAAGCCCTTCAGCCCGCGCGAACTCATCCTGCGTGCCGAAGCGATCCTGCGCCGCGCCCGCGCCGCCGACGAACGCCGCGAGGCCATGCTGGAGGTGGACGCCTTCCGCATCAACAAGGGCGACTTCGAGGCTACTCTCGATGGTCGCCGCCTCGACTTGACGACGACCGAGTTCAAGCTCCTGTGCCTGCTCATCGAGCGGCGGGGCAAGACCCTCACCCGCGACGCACTCCTGATGGACGTGTGGAACTACACCGCCGCCATCGACACCCGCACCGTGGACACCCATGTCCGCCGCCTGCGCGAGAAGCTCGGCCCCACCCACGCCGGGCGCATTGAAACGGTGCGTGGGGAGGGTTATCGCTTCACCACGATGGGCGCGTCATCTTAAAACGTGTGCTACGCTCCCGCCGTGTCGCGCGGCGTCGTCAACGTCCGGTAGGGACGAGGGTCCGAGGCGTCCCCAGATTTTCTGGCGCCGATGTGCGTACGCGTCAAAACCACCAGAAACATCTGGGACCCGTCGGAGACACGTCAGGACCAGACGGCGATGACCGGCCGCTGGCGCGGCCTGCCCGGAAGGTCGAACTAGCCACCACGCGCCTCCGATGACGACCTTGCTCCTTGTCTGCCTGACGCTCGCCGTCGCGGCGTTGTGGGTGCATGTGCGTTACATCCGGCCGTTGCGCTGCCTGCGCGACGCCGTGGAGACCCTCGCCGACGACACCGCCGAGGTCGAGGTCGAGGGCAACGTCGGCGACGCCACGACCGCCCACCTGCGCCGCATCGCCGAACGCCTGCGCGGCGCGGACGCCCGGGCCGCCGAGGAAAGCGTCAACCTGCGCACCGTCCTCGGCAGCCTGACCGAGGGCGTGCTCATCATCGACGTGGAGGAGCGCATCCGCCTCGCCAACGCCGGCCTCCAGGCGATGCTCGGCCTCGCCGCGCCCCCGTTGGGACGCACCCCCCTGGAGGTCATCCGCCACCACGACGCGCGCGAGGCGATCCGCCGCACCCTCGGCTCGGGCGAACCGTGCTCGCTGGCCGTCTCGCTGACCGTCCGCGGCCCCGACGGGCAGTACGGGGCGCGGCATTTCCAACTCACCACCGCCCCGATCATCCCCGTCGGCGCGTCCGGCCCGGTCGGAGCCATCGTGGTCCTGCACGACATCACCCAGCTCAAGAACCTGGAAAACGTCCGGCGCGACTTCGTCGCCAACGTCTCCCACGAACTCCGCACGCCGCTCTCCATCATCAACGGCTACCTGGAGACGATGCTCGAACCCGACGAGGACGCCGACCCGGCGACGGTCCGCCGCTTCCACGAGACGATGTGGAAGCACGGCCAGCGTCTGCACCTCATCCTCGACGACCTGATGACCCTCGCCCGCCTCGAAAGCCCCGAGGCCGCGGGGCTGATGCACTTCGCGCCCGTGTCGTTGCGCGCGTGCGTGGAGGGTGTCACCGACCGCCTCGCGCCCGTGGCCGCCGAGCGGGGCGTGACGGTGCGCGTGGAGGTTCCCGACGACCTGCCGCCTTTGGAAGGGGATGCCGATCGTCTAGATCAGGTGTTTTTCAACCTGGTGGACAACGCCCTGCGCCATTCCCGTCCGCTGTCGCGCGGTGAAGACGGCCACGGCCTCCACGTCAGAGTCTGCGCCGCCCTGGAAGACCGCAACGTGCGCCTGACCGTGGCGGACGACGGCCAAGGCATCCCCCTCGCGGACCAGCCGCATGTTTTCGAGCGGTTCTACCGGGTGCACAAGGATCGGCTGCGCGCCTCGGGCGGCACGGGGCTGGGGCTCTCTATCGTCAAGCACATCGTTCGCGCCCACGGCGGCGAGGTGTCCGTGGACAGCGTGCCGGGCAGTGGCGCGGCGTTCCACGTCCGGCTGCCTTTGGCGCAACGTAATTAGACGAAAGGCAGGCGCTAGCACGCGTTAAGCTGCTTTTTGGCTCACCCCCTTAAAGCCCATGTCGCCGCGCCCTCTCCTCTCGCTCCTCGGTGTCCTCTGGTGCCTCGCCACCGTCTGCGCACAGGCGGACCAGACCGCCTACGACGACGCGCTGGAAAACGGCTGGGTGAGCTATGGCTGGGCAACGCTCAACTACGCCAACACGAACCCCGTCCACAGCACGGGCGGCGACTCGATCAGCGTGGACGCCGGTGCCTACCAGGCGCTCTACCTACACCACGATGCGCTCGCCCCTTCGAGCTACGACAGCCTGACGTTCTGGATCAACGGCGGCGTGTCCGGCGGCCAGTCGCTCCAGGTCCAGGCCACGGTGAACGGCCAACAGCAAACGATTGTGCACATCGCGGCCCCGACCGCGAACACGTGGACGAAGGTCAGCGTGACGCTCGCTGCCCTCGGTCTCTCGGGCCAAAGCAGCTTTGACGGCTTCTGGATTCAGAACACCACTAGCAATACGCTGCCGACCTTTTACGTGGACGACATCGTGCTCGCCGCCAGTACCGGTGCCAACCCGACGCCGACACCCACACCCACCCCGACGGCTGGCGTCCAACTCACCGCCGACGCCGGCAGCGTCGTGCGAACGGTGGACGCGCGCATTTTCGGTGTGAACACCGCCACCTGGGACGGCCAACTCGCCACGTCCGCCACCCGCATGCTGCTGGCGGCGGCCGGGGTCCGGCAACTACGCTTCCCCGGTGGCAGCACGGGGGACGACTACCATTGGACGACCAGCGGCAACACGACGTTCCCGGCGTTCGCTGCGCAGGCCGTCGCGCTCGGGGCCCAGCCGTACCTGATCGTCAACTACGGCAGCGGCACGCCGGAGGAAGCCGCCGCGTGGGTGGCCTACAGCAACGGCGACCCGGCGAACACCGCCGCCCTCGGCACCGACACGCAGGGGCGCAACTGGCAGACGGTCGGCTACTGGGCCACGATCCGCACGCAGTCGCCTCTCTCCTCGGACGACGGCTACAACTTCCTGCGCATCGGCCGCGCATCGGGGTGGGGCGTCAGGTACTGGGAAGTCGGCAACGAGTGTTACGGTGGCTGGGAGACCGACCAGCACGGCGGCACGTTCTCCGGCGCGGCGCACGACCCCTACACGTACGCGCAGCAGTTCGCGTCGTTCCGCACGAAGATGCGCCTCGCCGATCCCACGATCAAGATCGGCGCGGTCGTCATCGGCGGCCAGGACAGCTACGGCAACGGCCAGCACGCCGTCACCAACCCGCGCGATGGCTCGACGCACACCGGCTGGACCCCCGTGCTCCTCGCCAACCTGAAAACCCTCGCCGCGCTGCCCGACTTCCTGACCTTCCACGACTACCCGCAGGAGCCCGGCCAGGAAAGCGACGCCGGCCTGCTCGCCAAGGCTTCCACGCTGCCGGCCAGCGACGCGGCGGGGCTGCGCCAAATGCTCACCGACTACGTCACCAATCCGGCCGCCGCCAACATCGAACTCGCCCTGACCGAACTCAACGACGTGACCTACAACCCCGGCAAGCAGAGCACGAGCCTGGTAGACGGCCTCTTCCTGGCTGAGACGCTCGGCAGCCTGACGGCGACGGAGTTCAACGCCTGCACCTGGTGGGACCTGCACAACAACAGCTTGTCCGGTAACAACAACAGCTCTTCGCTCTACGGCTGGCGGCAGTTCGGCGACTACGGCATCCTGGCGGCGGGCGACCGCGGCGACACTCCCCTCAACACGCCATACCCGACCTACCGCGCGCTCGAACTCCTCTCGCACTGGGCGGCCGGCGGCGACCGCGTGGTGGCGGCGTCGAGCAACTACGCCGCCCTGACCATCCACGCCGCCCTGCGCGCGAACGGCGACCTGTGCCTGCTCGTCGTCAACCGCAGCCCGTCCACCGCGGCGAACGCACAGGTGGCGTTGAGCAACTTCGTCCCCGGCGCGAGCACGGCGGCGACGTACTCCTACGGTCCCACCAATGACACCGGCAACACCGGCTTGACGACGGCGACCCTTTCTGGGGTTGGCGCTGGTTTCTCGGCGACGTTCCCGGCGTACTCCATGACGGTGATCGATCTGCCGCACGCGGTGACGGCGACGCCGTACGCGAGTTGGCAAGGCAGCCACTTCACGGCCGCGGAACTCGGTAATCCGGCGATCAGCGGCGACAACGCCGACCCGGACGGCGACGGCGTGGTCAACCTGCTGGAATACGCGCTCGGCCTCGACCCGAAGACGGCCGGACGCACCGGTCTGCCGACGGTGTCGCGCACGACGGTAGAAAGTTCGTCGTACCTGACGCTGACGTACACGAAGGTCAAGGCTGACACCGATTTAACGTACGTCGTCGAGGTATCCGGCGACCTGCAAATCTGGAACAGCGGCAGCGCCTACACGGTGGACACAAGCACAGTCGATCAGGGCACGACGCAACAGGTGACGACACGCGACCTGACACCCGTTGCGCTTGGCGTGCGAAGGTTCATGCGCTTGCGCGTAACAAGGTAGGGTTGCCTTCCCGAGACAATCCTAGATTTTCTGCTTCTGGGAACGTCCAGACCTGCTTACTCCGGCAGCCGCAAATACTCCCGTGCGTTGGCGTGACAAACCCGCCGCACCAACGGCCCCAACAACCCATCGTCATCCGGCAACTCCCCCGCCGCCACGTCCCGCCCGATCAACGCGCACAACGTCCGCCGGAAGTACTCGTGCCTTGGAAACGACATGAACGACCGCGAGTCCGTCACCATCCCCACGAACCGCGACAGCAGCCCGATGTTAGAGAGCGCGTTCAACTGCCACTCCATCCCCTCCTTCTGGTCGAGGAACCACCACCCGCTGCCGAACTGCACCTTACCCGGGATCGTCCCGTCTTGGAAGTTCCCCGCCATCGTGGCGAGTGCATAGTTATCCGCCGGATTCACATTGTACAAAATCGTCCGCGGCAACCGATCATCTCGGTCCAACCCGTCGAGGAACCGGCCTAGCGCCTCCACCTGCGGAAAGTCGCCGATGGAGTCGAACCCTGTGTCCGGACCCAGGCTTCCGAGCAAACGCGAGTTGTTGTTGCGCAACGCGCCGAGATGGAGCTGCATCGTCCAGCCGCGTTCGGCGTAACGCCGTCCCAGGTGGTCCATCACGAACGATGCGAACCGCCGGCCGTCCTTCACCGAGGGCGTTTCGCCATCGCGCGCTTCCTTGAAGACCCGCTTCGCCTCGCGCTTCGAGCACGGCTCCGCAAAGCAGTGGTTCAACCCGTGGTCCGACAGCCGGCAGCCCTGAGCATGAAAAAACTCTACCCGCGCGTCCAGCGCCCCCAGCAGGTCGCCCAAGGTGTCGATCTTGGTGCCGGCTGCCCCGGCGAGTTTGTCCACCCAGACGTTCCAGGCGTCGGGCTTGCCGATGGCCAACCCCTTGTCGGGTCGAAAGGCCGGAAAGACCTTCGTGTCGAGCTTGCCCTCGGCGGCGAGTTGGCGGTGCGGTGCGAGGTCATCGGCGGGATCGTCCGTCGTGCACAGCGCGGTGACGCGGAACTTCTTCACGATGCCCTGCGTGGTGAGTTCGGCGGTGGAGAGACGTTCGTTGGCGTAGTGCCAGATGCGTTCGGCGGACTCGGCGTTGAGGAGTTCGTGCACGTCGAAGTAGCGCCGCAGTTCTAGGTGCGTCCAATGGTAGAGCGGGTTGCGCAACGTCATCGGCACGGTCGCGGCCCACGCCTTGAACTTGTCGAACGGGTCGGCGTCGCCGGTGACGAGGCTCTCGTCCACGCCGTTGGCACGCATGGCCCGCCACTTGTAGTGGTCGCCCTCCAGCCAGATCGCGGTGAGGTCGGCGAACTGCCGGTTGCCTGCGAGGTCACCGGGCGGCAGGTGGTTATGGTAATCCAGGATCGGCTCGGGCGCGGCGAACTCGTGGTACAACCGCCGCGCCGCAGGCGTGGAGAGCAGGAAATCGTCGTGGATGAACTCTTTCATGGGCTAGGGGAAAAGCGAAACGGCCGGGGGGGTTGAACCCCCCCGCCCGGGACAAGGGTTGGCACGGGGCAGGGGCCC
>CAXUIU010000113.1:7098-10444 GCA_964250955.1 uncultured Chthoniobacterales bacterium
TTATCAACTTTTTCTGGGCAGTTGGCAAAACGCCAACGGCCGGGGCGTATCAACCCCCCCGGCCGTTCACATGGTTCGCAAGGGCGAAGTCGCCTGCGTCAGGCGTTGGTCGCGCTGGCAGCCAGACGCTGGTGGACCTCCAGGAACTTTTCCTCCGCCACCGTCTCGCGCTTGGCGAGGGATACCAACACCGCCACCGCGAACGACAGCGGGATCGTCACGAGCCCCGGGCTGCCGAGCGGGAAAATCGGCGCGGGATGCTTGAGGATCGTCACCCAAACCGTTGGGGAGAGGATGATCAAGCCCACGGACGAGATGACGCCCACCCACATGCTCGCCACGGCCCCGGCCGTCGTCAGCCGCCGCCAGAAGATCGACAGGAAGAGCGCCGGGAAGTTCGCGCTCGCCGCGATGGCGAAGGCGAGGCCGACCATGTAAGCGACGTTAGTCGTCTCGAAGGCGATGCCCAGGCCGACGGCCGCGAGACCGAAGAACAGCGTCGCGTAGCGGGCCACGCGGAGCTGCTCGCTCTCGGGCGCCTCGCCGTTGCGCACGACGTTGACCCACAGGTCGTGCGAGAGCGCGCTGGCCCCGGAGAGGGTCAGGCCCGCGACGACGGCCAGGATGGTCGCAAAAGCGACGGCCGCGATGAACCCGAGCATCGGCTCGCCACCGATCACGCCGGCCAGGAGCGGCGCGGCCATGTTGCCGGCCTTGTCGAGGCTGATGATGTTGCTCTGGCCGACCAGCGCCATCGCGCCGAAGCCGAGGATGAAGGTCAGCAGGTAGAAGAACGCGATTAGCCCCGTGGCGTAGAAGGCGCTCTTGCGCGCCTGCGCGGCGTCCGGCACGGTGTAGAAGCGCATCAGGATGTGCGGCAGGCCGGCGGTGCCGATCATCAGCGAGAGCCCGAGTGAGATGTCATCGAGCGGGTTGTGGTTGCCGGGTCCGAGGAGGTTGACGGCCGGCTTGCCCGCAGAGGTGTTGGCGGCGTTGGCGATGTCGTTGGCCTTGGCGAAGAGCGCCGTCGGGCTGAAGCCGAACTGCGCAAGCACGAGGATGGCCATCAGGAGCGCGCCGCCGAGCAAAAGACCCGCCTTGATGATCTGCACCCAGGTCGTGGCGATCATGCCGCCGAAGAGCACGTAGATCATCATCACGACGCCGACGGCGATGATGGCGTAGGTGTACTGGATGCCGAAGAGCAGCGTGACCAACTTTCCCGCGCCGACCATCTGCGCGATAAGGTAGAAGAGAACGACGGCGATGGTGCCCACGGCGGCGGCCACACGCACAGGCTTCTGGTTGAGGCGGTAGGCGACCACGTCGGCGAAGGTGTACTTGCCGATGGCCCGCAGGCTGCCCGCCAGCAGGAAGAGCACTAGGGGCCAGCCGACCAGGAAGCCCGTCGAGTACAGCAACCCGTCGAACCCCTTGAGCGCCACCATGCCTGCGATGCCCAGGAAGCTCGCCGCGCTCATGAAGTCACCCGCCAGCGCGAAGCCGTTCTGCAAGCCCGTGACGCTGTGGCCCGCGGCGTAGAAGTCCGACGTGCTCTTGGTACGCCGCGCAGCCCAGTACGTGATGCCCAGGCTGAGCGCGATGAAGACAAAAAAGAAGATGATGGCCGTCGTGCCGACGTGCCCGAGCTGACTCTTGACCTCGTCGGTCGAGGCAACGGCCAGGAAGGAGGGGAGGGGAACAATCATGGTGGGTTAGTAGTCTCCCTTCTTGGCAATGGCGACGTAGATGGCCGTCAGCACCCAGGCTGAAACGATCACCAGCGCGCCGAGCAGGATGCCCCAGGAGAGACCCGGCACGATCTGGGTGCCGAGCAGCGGCTTGTCGTAAGCCACCAGCAAGATGAAGCCGAAGTAGATGACGATCATGATCACCGACAGCACGAAGGGCAGCGGTGAACGGATCGGCGTTGGGGAGGGTTCCGGGGGAGGTGCCATAAGGAGAGCATTTAGAACGGATACTACCCCTCAGAGAAGCAAAAAGCGTAGGAATCGCTCGCCGACGAAGGCGAGCATCCAAGAATTACCACCGGTGAAAAATCGTCACCGGACCCGGGGCGAGAAGCGCCCGCGCAGCCTCAGTCCGCCCGATCCTTGACGCCGATGATTTGCTGGGTCTTGGCGAGCGCCTTGCCGGCCATGAGCTTGGCCTTGCGCATCCAGCGTCGCGCCCAGGCGTACTCCGTCCCTAACACCGCCAGCCCGAGCGGAATCAAGAGGCTTGTCGGGGCCGGAGCCCAGATCAGCGCGAACCCGAACACCAAGATCGTCCCGCCCACGGTCGTCACGATGATGCGCTTGATGTGCGGCACCTCGTCCACCTTCAGTCGCACCAGCAGCCGGGAGAGCGCCTCGCTGAACCGCACCGAAAAACTCCGCCGCCGATGAGCCACCGGCGGCACAGGGACAACGACCGTTTCCGGCAGCGAGTCAGTGATCATGGACCTATTAAGAACGTTCCAAGCAGCGATCTGGCCTCAACTTTTCGGGATTCGCCGCGGAAGTGCAAGCCGTTTCAGCAGGTGCAGCCGTTCGGTTTCCAGTTCTTCGGGCAGCCGGGGAGCCAGTTTCTCGAAGAAATCGGCCGACGCGGCGGCCTCCCGCACCCAGTCGTCGGGATGAATGGCCATCAGCCGTCGGAAGCGCGTATCGCCCTCTTCCTCTCCGTAGCCGGGCAATCCTTCCAGGTCGAGGTCCTCCCGCCGCGGCACCCAGCCGATGGGGGCGCGTTCCGCCCCGGCGAGATCCTCGCAACGCCCGATGATCCACTGGAGCACGCGCAGGTTCTCACCGAAGCCCGGCCACAAAAACGCTCCCCCCTCGCCGTCGCGCCGGAACCAGTTCACGCCGAAGACCAGCGGCGGGCGGGCCAGGTTCCGCCCCATGTCCAACCAGTGTTGGAAGTAGTCGCCCATGTGGTAGCCGCAGAACGGCAGCATCGCCATCGGGTCGCGCCGCACCTGGCCGACCGCCCCGGCGGCGGCGGCGGTCGTCTCGCTGGCCATCGTCGCCCCGACGAACACCCCGTGTGCCCAGTCAAAGGACTGGTAAACCAGCGGCACCGTGTCGCCGCGCCGTCCGCCGAAGACCATGGCCGAGATCGGCACGCCCTCCGGGTCGTTCGCCTCGGGGGCCAGCGCCGGGTTGTTGGTCATGGGGGCGGTGAACCGGCTGTTGGGATGTGCGGCCTTGGTGCCGAGCGCGGCCGTCCAGCGTTGGCCCTGCCAGTCGGTGCAGGCCGCGGGAGGAGCGCCGTCCTTGCCCTCCCACCAGACGCCGCCCTCGTCGGTCAGGGCGGTGTTGGTGTAGATCGTGTCGTGGGCGAC
>CAXUIU010000114.1:0-4552 GCA_964250955.1 uncultured Chthoniobacterales bacterium
AAAACGCAGCCCCTCGCCGGGCGCTGAACTTTCCCTCACGCGGCGGCTTGCGTGCGCCGCCACAGCCACCCGGGGGCCGCGAGGCACGCCACGAGGCTCACGCCGGACACCCACGCCCCGGCCACGAACGCCGCCGGCCGGTATTCAAGGAGGATGCGGTGGTGACCCGCGGCCAAGGGAATCCCGCGCACGCAGTAATCCGCCGGCAACACCTGGTAGCTCGTTTGCGGGCTGCTCTCGCCCGCAGGCAGGACCGAACGCGCCTGCCAACCATCCGAGTACGCATCTGTCACGACGAGCACCTGCGCCGCCGGCAGGTCGGCTTCCAGCGTCAACGAATCGGTCGTCTGCGCGACGATGCGCACCTTGCCTCCGACCGGACTTTCCGCAGGCGCGGGGTCTGGAGTGGTCTGGAGCAAGACGGTGCGGCGCGGGTCGAAGGGCGGGACCATCGCCCGCAGCACGTCGCGGCCGGCGGGGAGAACCCGCACGGCGGACACCAGCATGACGTGCGCGCCGACCTCGTCGTCCGCGTAGACGCGGCTGTTGGTTTTGTTCTCCGGGCCGTGTTCGTAGCCGAATGCACAACGGCAGCGCAGCAGCGTCGCGTAGATGTCGCGCACGTCGCGGAAGGTCAGATCCTGCGTCGCCACCTCGGGCAGGATGTTCTGCGTCAGCGCCAGGAACTCCCCGTAGCGCCGCGTGACGCCCGGGTCGTAGCCCCACAGGTCATCCTCGCCAGTAGACATGCCTGCGTTGGGGTCTGCCAGGTCGAGGATGCGGTCGTCACCTAATGGGTGAGCCTCCAGGTACCCGGCGACTTGCGGCCGGCGCTCCGGCGCGTACTCGAAGGTGACCAGCGTCGGCGCGACAAAAACAATCATCTCGGCCAGCGCGAGCGCCGGCACCGCCAGGAGCGTCCCGCGCCAACGCCGGCCGCATTGGAAAGCCAGCGCGAAGGCTCCCAGCGTGCCGGCCGCCAAAAACAACGCGTGCCCTGCCATTTGGGCTGCTCCGCGGACGTTCCCGGGTTGCAGGAGCGTGCCCGCCTGCCAGACGTTGACCGAGTCGCCGGAGTACACCGCCGCGAAGATCCAGCCGCGCCAGGGTTGCGGCCCATCCTCAGCGTCGCTGTGCGAGGCTCCGTCCGCCCACACGGCCGCGCCGGCTACCACGACCGCCGCCCCGAGCAGGCTCCACACCAGCGCGCGGGGCACTGTGCCGCGACGCAGGAGCGCGTCAAAGCCGACGGCCGAGAGCATCACCACGAACAGCGTGGCCGGGTAGATAAACTTCGACCAACCCCGAAACTTGTTGAAGCCCGGCGCGTAGTGGTAGAGGACGTTGAAGAGCGGCGTGTACTTCCCCAGGGCGATCAGGAAGAGCACGGCCGCCAGCCCCGCGCATTCCCAGGTTTCGCGCCGGCGCACCGTCGTCAGCGCGTAAAGGGCCAGCACGATCCCGCCGATGCCCACGAACGGGCACATCTCCCACAGCAGCAGCCGGCCCCAGTACCGGCCCCCCACCGGATCGCCGAGGAGTGTCGGGGCCAGGAACGTCAGGAAGTTCTCGGGCGGGAACGAGAACGAACCGGCGAAAGTCGTGGTCGTGCCCTTGCTGCGGAGCGATTCGCCCGCCGCGTGGACCCCCTCGAAAAGCTGCACGGCCGACAGCGCCACGCCGACCGCCGGGACTGCGGCGAGCCCGAGCGCCGCCCACCACCGGGGTTCGCGCCAGAGCCGCGCCGCGCAGTAGAGCGCCGCGGCCACGCCCGTGTAAAAGACGTATTGCGGATGGCCGGCGAGGATTTGCAGCGCCAGCGCCACGCCGCCGAAAAGCAGCCAGCCCGGCGTGCGCCGCGCGAACCAGCCGTCGATGGCGAGGAAAATGAGCGGTCCCCACACCATCGTGCACAGGTTGGGCAGATGCCCCGCGCAGACGTGGTAGAAGTACGCCCCGCTGAACATGAAGAGCGTTCCCGCCAGCACGGACGCGAGCGCGTGGAGCCCGCGAAAGCGCACCCACCCGTACATGAACAGTCCCGCCAGGAAGACGTGCAGCGCGATGCCGACGTTGACGGCGCGCGGCAGCGGCAGGCACAGGTAGAGCCAGTTCGGCGGATAGAGCAGCGCCGCCTGGAAGCCGCCGAAATACTGCGTGCCACCGTAGATGTGTGGGTTCCAGAGCGGCAGGTGGCCGTGGGCGAGTTCCCCGAAGCCGAACGCGCGCCAGTGGACGAACTGGCGTTGCAGGTCGGCGTCCTCGGCGCTGAGGATGCGGTTGCCCGGTCCGAAGAGCACCGGTGCGAAGAGCGCCAGCGTCACCGCCAGGAAGAACGTCGTGACCACGATCCTTTCCTGGCGTGGTTTGGCTAGCCAGCTTTGCCGCTACCGGCGGGGCGCGGCGAAGGCCGGCGGCAGGGCTTCCGTCTTCATCCGGGCAGGGTCACGGCGACCCCTGGCCGGACGCGTCCGCGGTACGCTGCGCTAGCCGCTGCGAACACTTGGTCCACCGTGATCTGCTGCATGCAAACGTTGTTGCGGCAGGGAGACTGCCGGTTGTTGTAGGCGTTGACGCACGGGCTGCACGCGACGCCGGCGTAGAGCGCGACGTTGCGGTCCGTGCGCGCGGCGAAGAGGCGCGGGGTTTCCGGTCCGAAGAGCGTGACGACATTGATCGGCGTCAAGGAAGCGAAGTGCGCCGGGCCGCTGTCGTTGGTGACGAGCACTTCTGCGAGAGTGTAGAGGACGAGGAGTTGGCGCAGGGTGGTTTTGCCCGCCAGCGAGAAGCAGCGGTCCGAACACACCTGCGCGACGAGGCGCTCGGCGGCGGCGGCCTCGGCGGGCGCGCCGGTCATGAGCACGCAGGCGTCGGGGAAGGCCGTCAGGAGGCGGCGCGCCAGTTCGACGTATCTTTCGAGCGGCCAGCGTCGCAAGGGCACGAGGTCGCTGGCGTTCGCGTTGAGCAGGAACAAGGGCGCGCCGTCCGGCCGTCCGACCGAGGCCTGCCGGACGATCTCGCGCACGGCTTCAACTTCTTCCGGCGCAGGGCGGAAGGCAGTCTCGCCCACGTCGGTGTCCGGAGGTTGGGCGCCGAAGGTCGGCAACTGCTGCGGGTCGGCCTCGAGCGCCTCGACCATCGACGCGAAAATCTGGCTCGTGTGCAGGTAAGGGTTGTAGAGGAGTCGGTGCGTCATCAGGTCGCCGCGGTACGGCCCCTCGCCGAAGAACGTGTGGAAGCCCACCCGACGCGGCGCGCCGGTCAGGAAGGTGAACGCCGCCGACGAGCGGGCGAAAAACTCCAGGTCCACCGCCGCGTCGAACTTCGCCGCCCGCAGCCGGCGCAAGACCTGGAGCGCGCTGGTCACCAGCGTGCCGAACGACCCGGCGTCGATGGCGAACACGTTCTCGCGCGGGATGAGTTCGAGCAGGTCAAGGATGAAGCGGTTCTCCGCGAACACCACGAAGAACACGTTCTCCTTGCCCACCATTTGCACCGCGCGCCGGATCGCCGCGTACGCCAGCACGGTCGAACCCTGCTCGGCCAGCTTGACGAAAAGGACCTTGCCCCGGGGTGGATCGACGGGCGGCGGCGCACCGAAAAGTTTCCGCCCGAGCGTCAGCAGCCAGCACGCCGGCACCCCCAACCAACGGTCCACGAACTGCAACTGATTGGCGGCCAGGGTGCCCGCGGGCTTCATAGGTCGAGGTTAAAGAATCGTCTCGACGAAACGCCGCGGGTCGAAGGGCTCAAAGTCGTCAATGGCTTCTCCCGTGCCAATGAAGCGGGTGGGGATGCCGAGTTCGTGCTGGATGGCGACGCAAACCCCGCCCTTGCCGCTGCCATCGAGCTTGGTGACGATCAGGCCGGTGAGGTTCACGGCGGCGTGGAACTCCTTCGCCTGCGCGACGGCGTTGGAGCCGGTGGTGGCATCGACGACGAGGAGCCGTTCGTGAGGTGCCGCGGGGTCGTGCTTGCCCAGGGTGCGGCCGATCTTGCCGAGTTCCTTCATGAGGTTCTCGCGGTTGTGCAGGCGGCCGGCGGTGTCGCACAGCAGGAACTCGACGTTCTTTTTCTCGGCGGCGTCGTAGGCGTCGTAGCACAGCGCGGCCGGATCGCCGTTGTACTGGCCACGGATCATCTCGACGCCGATGCGCTCGCTCCAGACGCCGAGTTGCTCGATGGCGGCGGCGCGGAAGGTGTCGGCGGCGGCGAGCAGGACGCTGTGGCGGTTGCGCTTGAGGAAGTGGGCCAGCTTGGCGGTGGAAGTGGTCTTGCCCGTGCCGTTGACGCCGACGACGAGGACCGCCTTCGGTTTGTTGGGCAGCGGGCGCAGCGGCGGGCTGGGCGAGCGTGGGCGACTATGCCGAGCTGGAGCTGGACGGGCGCTTTCTGGTGCTCGGCCACTACCCGTTCCGCAGCTGGAACCGGCAGGGCCGGGGCGCGGTCAACCTCCACGGCCACAGCCACGGCCGGCTCAAGCCGGTGCCGCGCCAGCACGACGTGGGCGTGGACGCGCGCGGCTTCGCGCCGGTGACGCTGGCGGCGATCC
>CAXUIU010000114.1:4562-10353 GCA_964250955.1 uncultured Chthoniobacterales bacterium
GAGATCGGCGCGGATGAGGGTTTCTTCCAGTTCGTCCCAATCGACCGGCCGGCCGGTGAATTTCTGGAGGAGGGATTTGAAGAAACCGGTAGCCACCTGGGAATGAACCTTCTTAAATCCTACCGCGGCACAAAGCTCAAGCGCGAAAACCTCGGCCGCACCGCTATCCCGCCGCCCCGTCGGCCGGCGCGGCGGTGCGCAGGGGCCGGGTGAGGTCGAGCTTCACGCGGTCGAGGATGCCGTTGACGAAGCGGGAGCTTTCCTCGGTGCCGAAGCGTTTGGCGATTTCGATGGCCTCGTTGATGGACACCACCGGCGGGATGTCGTGGCGAAAGAGCATCTCGTAGATCGCCAGCCGCAGGATGTTGCGGTCCACGACGGCGAGGCGGCCCAACTCATAGTTCTCGGCGTAGCGCGAGATGCGCTCGTCGGTCTCGGCGCGGTGCTGCACCACGCCCTCCACGAGGTTGAGCGCGAAATCGCGGATCGGCTTGGTGGCCGGACGCAGTTCCCAGAACTCGTCCGCCGTCGCCGGCCCGGCCCCCTGGTTGAGATCGCAGTAGACGAGAAATTGCACGGCCGCCTCGCGGCCCTCACGACGTTTACCCATGACAACGAACGAAAACGAAAGAAAATGATGCCCGGCTTCTTATTCGCGGAGTTGGGCGAGCAGATTGGACATGCTGACGGCGGAGCGGGCGGCCTCGGTGCCGCGGTTGTACTTGCTCTCGACGCAACGAATGCGGGCCTGTTCCTCGTCCTTGCAGGTGAGCACCTGGTGGATGACGGGGATGCGGTGGTTGAGCGCGATCTGCTGGAGCGCGTCGGTGACGGTACGAGCGAGGAGGTCAGCGTGGTCGGTGTCGCCCTGGATGATGACGCCCAGGGCGATGATGACATCGAGGTCGGTCTCCGGCTTGGCGGCGAGTTCCTGCACGACGATAGGAATCTCGAACGCCCCCGGCACCTGGTGCAGCACGAGCCGCGCGTTCGGGACCATGCGCATCAGCTCGATGGCGGCGTGGTCTACCAGCGCCTGGACGTACTCGGGGTTGTACTGGCTGGCGACCAGCGCATAGGAGCGCCGTGCGCCACCGAGCACCCGGGGACCGCCGACTCTGAGCTTAAGCATGGCCGGTATTGTTGACGAGGTGAGACCAGCCCGCAAGCCCGCGCCTCACAACAGGTGGCCCAATTTGAGTTTCTTGGTGCGCAGGTATTTCTCGTTGTGCGGATTGGCCTCGGAGCGAATGGGGATCTGTTCGACCATTTCCAGGCCGAAGCCCTCCAGGCCGACGACCTTGCGCGGGTTGTTGGTCATGAAGCGGAACTTCCGCACGCCCACGTCGAGGAGGATTTGCGCGCCCAGCCCGTAGTCGCGCAGGTCGGGGGCGAACCCGAGTTTCTCGTTGGCCTGGACGGTGTCCAGGCCTTCCTCCTGGAGCTTGTAAGCGTGGATTTTCGCCGCGAGGCCGATGCCGCGGCCTTCCTGCCGCAGGTAGACCAGCACGCCCGCGCCGGCGTCCTCAATCTGTTGCAGCGCGTGGTGGAGTTGACTGCCGCAGTCGCAACGCCGTGAGCCGAACACGTCACCCGTCAGGCACTCGCTGTGCACGCGCACGGGCACCGGCGTGTCCGGGTCGATGCGGCCTTTGACGAGGGCGAGGTGGTGCTTGTCGTCCAGTTTGTTGCGGTAGAGGTGAAGCTGGAAGTCGCCGTAGTCGGTGGGAAGCTGGATGACCTCGACGCGCTCGACGAGCTTCTCGCGCTGGCGGCGGTACGCGATGAGCGCATCGATGGTGCAAAACTTCAGGCCGTGTTGATCGCGGAAGCGCAGGAGGTCCGGGACGCGGGCCATCGTCCCTGCCTCGTCGTCGTTGACGATCTCCGCCAACACGCCGGCGGGTCGCAGGCCCGCCAGACGGGCGAGGTCCACGGCGGCCTCCGTGTGGCCGGCGCGCCGCAGCACGCCGCCCTCGCGGTAGCGCAAGGGCAGGATGTGGCCTGGGCGCACGAGGTCGGCGGATTGCGTGCCGGGGTCCGCCAGGAGGCGGATCGTGCGTGCGCGGTCGGCGGCGGAGATGCCGGTGGTCACCCCTTCCGCGGCGTCCACGCTGATCGTGTAGGCCGTGCGCATCCGCTCGGTGTTGGCGGCGTGCGGGGTCATGAGCGGGAGGTCGAGCCGGTCCAACTCGCCGCCTTCCATCGGCACGCAGATCACGCCGCTGGTGTGCCGGACCATGAAGGCGACGTTCTCGGCGGTGGCTTTCTCAGCGGCGAGGATGAGGTCGCCCTCGTTCTCACGCCCGGCGTCGTCGGTCACGATGACCGGCCGGCCGGCGCGCAAGTCTGCTAAAACGTCGTCGATGGGATCGAACTGGCTGCCTTCCATGATGTGGAAGATTCGCCCAGATGCCGCCGTTTGCCAACTCTAGTCCCGTCCGCGCCGGCCGTCGCCGAGCGTCGCGCCGGGAACGTGCAGGCCGTCGGCGTCGGTCTCGAACGTCACGGCGCAGCGCAGCGACACCCGTGCGAGATCGATGATCTCCCAGTTGAGGAAAGCCACGTCGCGGCCGGTCTTGCCGTTGTGTTCGATCCCGACGAGCAGGCAAGGGCCGTCAGCGGTGATCTGCCCGGCGAGGTCCGCGGCGCGCAGGGACAACGTGCGCAGGGAGCCGTCCTTGCCGCCGGTCGGATAGGTCGCCACGACGAGGTGGACCGTCCGCCCGCCGGGAGCTTCGGTCCAGCGCAGGACGGGGCACGCGTCGGCGGGGTCGGTCTTGTCGGCGGGCAGGGCGGCGTGGACTTCGTCGGCGACGCGGGCGGAGAGTTCGGCGGCGGTCAGGACGGGAGCCGTGCGCAAAGTGCCGTCGGGTTTGTTCAAGCGGGGCAGGAGCCCGTCGAGCGTCGCGCCGAGCTTGGCGAGCACGGCGGCGTCGGGCGGCATGACCTGCTTGCCGCAAGCGGCGCGGATGATGTCCGGGAACGGGACCGCTGCGGCCGTGGCGCCGCCGTTTTGGAGCAGGAGCCAGCGCAGCAGCGAGGACGGCGCTTCGTCGTTGCCTGTGGCCGGCGTCGGCTTCGGTGGCGGCGGCTTGCCGAAGGCTCCCGCCAAAGGGAAGAGGACGGTGGCAACCAGAACGGAAAGAAAAGGGAGCTTCATCGCAGCGCGGTGTCGGACGTTTCCGAATCTAGCCGGTAGAGGTCGAACTCACCGACCGTCGCGGCCGGTGCAGCGGCGACGGCGTCGAACGGCGAATCCGGCTGCCCGCGGTAACGCACCAGCCAACGCTCGCCGGGCGCGTTGCCCGACCGCCAGTCCTTCGGATCGACGAAGCGCTCCGGTGCCAGCCCGGGGTCGGACAAGCGTTCACGCTGGCGTGAGCCGAGGTGCAAGACGTAGCGCACGCGGACATCGTGCAGGTAGAACTCCACGTCCGGCCAGTAGTGGTCACAGTCCACGACGCGCGCCCCCCGTTCGCGCAGGTAGCGGCAGACGGGGCGGAGGCTGGAGTTGGAGCCGAGCCGCGCCTCCACGGAGTCCGGCAGGAACGCGGCTGTCGCCAGCACGGCCACGCCGAAAACCGCGCCGGGCCAGACCCGCGCCGGCGCCGGTCGGAGGTCCGTGCCCGCGCACCACGCGCGGGCGAAGAGCAGCGCCGCCCACGGGGCGAGCGGCAGCGTGTACGTCGGCAGCTTGGAGTTGACCAGCGAGAACAAGACGGTGCCGACCAGCACGATCCAGCCCTCCACGCCGATCCCGCGCACCCAGCCTGCGGCAAAAAGCCGGCGCAGTTTCCACGCCGCCACCGGCCACCAGGGCAGCCACGCCACCAGACTCAACCCGAGGTAGTAGTAGAGCGGTCCGTGCCGCCCATCGACGCGGCCGACCACGCGGTTGACGAGTTCACGCTCGAAGAAAAACTGCCGCAACTCCGGATAGCGTTCCAGCATTGACAGGTACCACGGCGAGCCGAGCGCCAACACCGCCAGCAGCAGCCACAAAGGCCGCAGCGCCCGCCGGCCGGCACGGTCCCCCGTCGCCCACGTCCCCGCCAAAAGGCCCGCCAGTGGCACCAGGCACGGGGTTGCCTTCGTCCACCACGCCAGCGCCCAGCCCGCGCCCCCCCCCGCCCCCCAGCCCCACGCGCCGCGGCGGTGCCGGCATTCGGCCCAGGCGGCGACGGCGAGCGTGCACCAACCCGTCATCAACGCGTCGGGCGAGAGCACCCGTCCCAAGGTCCAGAACTGCACCGTCGTCCCGCACACCAGCACGGCCCACCACGCGATGGGCGCGTCGTACAGCCGCGCCGCCGTCCACGCCAACGCCCCGAGCGTGAGCACCGCTCCGCCGAGCGACGGCAGGCGCGCCGCCCATTCGTTGAAACCCAGGGCGCGGAACGACGCGGCCGTGGCCCAGTAGACCAGCGGCGGCTTGTCGTAGTGGCCGAAGCCCGATTCGCGCGGTTCCCACCAGTCGCCGCCCGGCTCGGCCATCGCCATGGCGATGTTGGCGTAGCGACCCTCATCGGGATCATTTAAGCCGCGCGTACCCAGGCAAACAACGAAAAGGATGCAAAGCCCCGTCGCCAGCCACCACCAGTCGCGCGGCCGGGGGAAGGGAACGGCGCTGGCAGGATCGACTTTCATGCGTGCCCCGCCAGGACCGCCGCCGCCTTCTCGCCGCTGACCATGGTCGCCTGGATGCTGCACGCGGTCGTTTGTCCGCCGGCCAGCCAGACGTTGTCGAGAAAGGTTTCCGTTGGCGGCGGTGCCACCCCACGCAAAAAGCCGGCCGGCTGCTGCCGCTGCCCGTAGGGAACGCGGACGACCGTCAGAGGCGTGAGGTCGTGCGCGCCCGGGTAACATCCCGCCATCTCGCGCCTCGCCTGCGCGAAGAGCGCGGCGTCGTCCAGCCCACGCGGATCGAGCACCGTCGCGGCGACGAGGTGCACGCCGGCCGGGGCGTACTCCGGGGCGACGTTGGTGAGTTGGACGAAGTGGCGCACCAGTCGTGCGCGTCCGGCGGGCAGGGCAAGCATGGCGCGCTCGTAAAGGGACGCGGCGGACGCGAAGTACAGCACGGTCGTGCCCAGCGGCGGCGGGCCGGCGAGGCGCGGCCGGTCGAGCAGGCGCGCGGCGGCGGGAGCCTCGGTGGCGAGGAGAACCCGGTCACATTCGATCCGTTCGCCTCCGGCCGTGCGGGCGGCGGCGGCACGGGCGCCGGCGCGTTCAATGGATTCCACCCGGCAGCCGAGCCGCAACGTGCCGGGCGGCAGGGAAGCCGCGAGTTGCTTCGGGATCTCGCCCATGCCCCGCGCGGGGACCAAGGCGCGGCCGGTGGCGAACTTCTTGAGGTAGTAACGCAGCAACGCCGCACTCGTGCCGAGTTTGTTGTCGAGGAACACCCCGCCGAAAAACGGCCGGAAGAAACGCTCGATGATGACAGACGAAAACCCGCGGTTCCACAGGAAGTGCGCCGCGCTCACGTCGCCGTCGGACGCGGTCTCCGCCAGCAGGCTTCCGTCGGGCGTGGCGAGAAGTTCGGCCACGAGCGCGACGAGGCGGACCTTGTCGGCGGTCGGGAACATCGTGCCGAACGCCCCCGCCGGGGCATCCGCCGGATGACGCAACGGATGGGCGACGGTCCAGCTTCGGCCGTCGTCATGCAGGATCGCGCCGCTCTCGAAGTACCGCGGCGCCAGGGCCGGGATGTCCAGGTGCCGCCGGGCGGCCGGGTAGCTGTCGAGCAACACCTGGAAGCCCCGGTCGAGCACGAAGCCCTCCGCCG
>CAXUIU010000115.1:0-10287 GCA_964250955.1 uncultured Chthoniobacterales bacterium
AACGCCTCAAGCGCGGGGGTGGCGGGCAACGGCCGTCTGGCGGCGGGGCCGGGAATGCTGTAAAAGGGGACGCCGTGCTGCTCTTCACCGTCGCCTCGACCGCCCTCGGTCTCGCCCTGCTCACGGCGGTGGTCTACGACGTGTACGCCACCATCCTGCACTCGCGCGCCAAGGCCGGACCCATCGGCCAGAACCTCAACCGGCGCGTCTGGTGGCTGGCGCGCAAGGTAGCGTTCCGCTGTTCGCGCCTGCGTCGCCACGCTATCCTCAACGCCGTCGGCCCGCTGCTGCTGCCGGCGTTCGTGGTGACGCTCATCGTCTGCCTGATGCTCGGCTACGCGCTGATCTACTGGCCGCGGATGCCGGAAAGCTTCAACGTGGACGACAAGGCCCGCTCGCCGATCTGGATCGAGGCGTTCTACTTCAGCGGCACCACGTTGACCACCCTCGGCTACGGCGACATCTCCCCGCGCACGACGGCCATGCGGCTCCTCGCGCTCTCGGAAGTGTCAACCGGCTTCACGTTCATCTCCCTGGCGGTGACGTACCTGCTCACCGTGACGAACGCCCTGGAGCGCAAGCGCACCGTGGCCTTGTCCTTCTACCACCAGGCCGAGCGGGGCGCGGACGCCGCCGGCTTCCTCGTGCACCACTTCCGGCGCGGGGAGTTCCAGGGGCTGGAGAACATCTTCGCCACGGCGGCGCGCGACCTCCAGAGCCTGCTGGAAAGCCACGTCGAACACCCGGTCATCCATTACTTCCACCCGGTCGAGGTCCACAAGAGTTTACCGCGGATGCTCTTTCTCGTGCTGGAAATTCGCGCCGTGATGAAGTGCTGCCTGGACCGCGATCACTACGCGAACATCCGTGCGCACCCGGAGGCCGAGACCTTGGAGGAGACGGCCCGCTACGTCCTGCGCCAGCTCAGCACGTTTCTGCGCCTGCGCGTCGGTACGGCCGACGCACTGCCCGACGAGACGCCCGAGATGGAGTTCCCTCGCTGGTTCCAGCGTTTCGACGACACGATAGCGCGCTTCGCCGCGGCGGGCATCCGCACGCAGCCCGACCTGGCGGCCAGCCGGCGGCGCTACGTCAAGAACCGCCTGGAATGGGAAAGGCAGCTCGGCGCCTACGCTGCCCACGCCGGCTACGACTGGGAGGAGATCACCGGCGACAACGATCTGCGGGACGCCAAGGACCACCCGAGCGAACCTGCTCCCGGGTCGGTTTAGGCGGGTCAAGGATCGGCGACACGCCCACCGTGGGACCTTTTGTCGAATCTGGGGACATGAGCAATCCCCACGAAGAAACCCCCGGCACTGATTCCAACCCTGATCCCATCACCGGCGAGCCCGGCGCACATCCCCTTGGCACCGGCATCGGCGCGGTCAGCGGCGCAGCCACTGGCGCCGCCATGGGTGCCGCCGGCGGTCCGGTCGGCTCCTTGATTGGCGGGGCCATCGGCGCCCTCACCGGCGGCCTGATCGGCAAGGGCATCGAAGAACACTACGACCCCACGGTCGAGGACGCCTACTGGAAGGAGAACCACGCCAGCCAGTCCTACGCGCAAACCTCCGGCCAGCCTTACGAAAACTACCAGAGCGCCTACACGACCGGCCACCAGGGAGCCAGCGAGTACGCCCCGACGGGCTCGAAGTTCGAGGACGTGGAGGACAAGCTCCAAGCCAAGTACGAGCAGGCCAAGACTTCCACGGCCGTCGGCTGGGAACACGCCAAGGACGCCACGCGCGCCGCTTACGACCGCGTCGCGCAGCCCGGTGCGGGCTCGGTGGTGCCTGGCAGCACGCGCGACCAGGCGGCTGGCACCTACGATCAGGCCGCCGGCAGTGTGAAAGCAAAGACGGGCGATCTCACCGACGACCGCGAACTGCAAGCCAAGGGCACCCTCCAGAATCTGGAAGGCAAGGCTGAGGAAGGTCTGGGCAACGTCAAGAAAGAGTTCGACCGTTAATCCCCGCCTCCGGGCAAAATGACGAGGCGTGTCCGGCTGGATCTGGGCACGCCTTCTTGCTGCCGTGCGCAGCATGGGCATCCCGGCGGCCGGTTGGCGGCGTTCTCTCTCACTCCATGAGCGTCGAAGAAGAAACCGTCACCGCCGACCAGCCCACCCGCTTCCCGCACACGCGCGCCGAGGCGCTGAGTGCCTGGGAAGAGTTCCGCCCGCGCGTGCTCGCCTACGCCGACGCGCGCAACGGCGTGCGCCCGGGCCACCGCGCCGTCTCGCGCCTGTCGCCTGCCATCCGTCGCCGGCTGGTCACCGAGCACGAACTGGTCGCCTCCGTGTTGGCGGATCAACCCTTCTGGAAGGTGGAGAAGTTCGTGCAGGAAATGATGTGGCGACGCTACTGGAAAAGCTGGCTCGAACTCCGCCCGAGCGTATGGAGTGACTACCAGGCCGACGTGACGCGTCTGCGCGGCGACCTGCGCGGCTACCAGGCCAAGCGCGTCAAGGCCGTCGAGGAAGGCCGCAGCGGCGTGGAGATCATGGATTATTTCGCCGACGAACTGCGCGACACCGGCTACCTGCACAACCACGCGCGCATGTGGTTCGCGGGCTGGTGGATTCACACGGAGAAGCTGCCGTGGCAGCTTGGCGCGGACTTTTTCTACCGCCACCTGCTCGACGGGGACCCGGCGGCCAACACGCTTTCCTGGCGCTGGGTGGCTGGCTTGCAGACCAAGGGCAAGACGTACCTGACGCGCCGTTCCAACCTGGAGAAGTACGTCGAGCCCGACCTCCTGGCGGCGCACGCCGGCGGCCTGGATGCGCTCGAAGACAAGGCCGCCCGGCCTGCCCCCATTGAGGAGGAAGACCCGCTCCACGCCGAGCCGCCGGTTGACGCCGACGACACGGCGCTGCCCGCCGACCTGCCCGCGGAGATCGGCCTGTGGGTCCACGCCGACGACCTGTGTTTGGAAAGCGCCACGCCGCTGCATGGCCTGCGTCCGCGTTCGGTCTTCGCCGGACTTGACTCGGGCATCTTGGAAGCGGAGGGGATCAGCGAACCCCGTCACCGTCACCTGCAAGAAAGCCTGCGCGATGGCCTGACGCGCGCCGGGGAGAGCTTCGGCGCACCGACGCACTACGAGGACGCGCCGCTGCCCGGGGCGTTGGCCGACTGGGCAAAACGCGAAAACCTGCGCGCTGTGGTGGCCTTGCGCCCGGCGGTCGGCCCGCTGCTCGGGGTGGTCCCGGCCGTCCGTGCGCGGCTGGAAAAGGAAGGCGTCACGCTGCACCTCGTCTGGCGGCCGGAAGACGCGCGGACGCTACCCTTCGCCAAGGCGGGATACTTCGCGTTCTGGCAGGGCGTGAAGGACGAACTGCGCGCGGCCTGATCCCGTCCGACACGCCCACGTGGTTCCGGGGCGCGATTTAGGGGAAGGTCTGCCACGTTGTCTTGATGGAACCCCTTGCTCCTGCCTCACCCAACGGCTTCGTGCGGGTGCGCGGTGCGCGCGAGCACAACCTCAAGAACGTCGACCTGCAAATCCCCCGCGACGCGCTGGTGGTGTTCACCGGTGTGTCGGGTTCGGGGAAGTCGTCACTCGCTTTTGGCACGCTCTACGCGGAAGCGCAGCGGCGCTACCTGGAGTCGGTGTCGCCGTACGCGCGGCGGCTCTTCCACCAGCTTCCCGTGCCGGAGGTGGACGAGATCGAGGGCCTGCCACCCGCTGTGGCGTTGCAGCAAGCGCGCGGTGCCCCGACGACCCGCTCCAGCGTCGGCAGCGTCACGACGCTCTCCAATCTCCTGCGGATGCTCTACTCCCGTGCGGGCGACTATCCCGCTGGCCAGGGCATCCTCTACGCGGAATCCTTCTCGCCGAACACCCCCGAGGGCGCGTGCCCACGCTGCCACGGACTCGGCCGGGTCTACGAGGTCACCGAAGCTTCCATGGTGCCCGACCCGTCACTGACGATCCGCGAACGCGCCATCGCGGCGTGGCCGACCGCTTGGGGCGGGCAGAACCAACGCGAGATCCTGATGACCCTCGGCTACGACGTGGACCGCCCCTGGCGCGACCTGCCGCAAAAGGACCGCGACTGGATTCTCTTCACGGACGAGCAGCCGGAGGTGCCGGTGTACTCCGGGTTCACGGCGGCGGAGGTGCGCCGGGCGTTCAAGAGTAAGCTGGAGCCCAGCTACATGGGCACGTTCACGAGCGCGCGGCGGCACGTCTTCCACACGTTCGCGCACACGCAGAGCGCGTTGATGAAGCGGCGCGTCGCGCAGTACATGCTCGCCAGCGACTGCCCGGAGTGTGGTGGCAAACGACTGCGGCGTGAGTCGCTTGCCGTGCGGTTCGCCGGCCTCGACATCGCGGAACTCTCCCGTCTGCCGCTCAAGGAACTGGCCGCCATCCTGCGCCCGTACGCGGACGGCACCGCGACGACGAAGAAATCTCCCGAAAAAGCCCTCGTCACCCGGCGCATCGCCGAGGATGGGCTCGCGCGCACGTTGACCATGCTCGACCTCGGCCTGGGCTACCTCGCGCTCGAACGCTCCACGCCCACGCTCTCCCCGGGCGAACTCCAGCGCCTGCGCCTCGCCACGCAGGTGCGCTCGAATCTCTTCGGTGTCGTCTACGTCCTCGACGAACCCTCCGCCGGGTTGCACCCCGCCGACACGGAAGCCCTCCTGCGCGCCCTGGACCGGCTCAAGGCGTCGGGCAACTCGCTCTTCGTTGTCGAGCACGAACTCGACGTGGTGCGCCACGCCGACTGGATTGTGGACGTGGGACCGGCGGCCGGTGCGGGCGGGGGCGAAATCCTCTACAGCGGTCCGCCGGAGGGCTTGCGGACCATCAAACGTTCGCGCACGCGCCCGCACCTCTTCGCGGAGGGACCACCGCCCTCGCGCACTCCCCGCCCGGCACAGGGTTGGCTCAAGCTGGCCGGCGTCACGCGGCACAATCTTCACGGGCTTGACGTGCGTTTCCCCCTGGGTGCGCTCACGAGCGTCACGGGCGTATCGGGCTCAGGCAAGTCAAGCCTCGTCAGCCAGGCCCTCGTGGAACTAGTCGCGGGTGCGCTCGGCCAGGAAAGTGTACAAGACGAAGAAAACGCAGACGCCCTGGAACGCGCCCCGCAGGAAGCCACCGGCGGTCGGATCGTCGCCGGCCTGGAGCGGATCAAGCGCCTGGTCGTCGTGGACCAGAAGGCCATCGGCCGCACCCCGCGCTCGAACCTCGCCACGTACACGGGCCTCTTCGACGGCGTGCGCAAGATCTTCGCCGACACCCCGGCCGCTCGCGCCCGCCGTTACGACGCGGGGCGGTTCTCCTTCAACGTCACCAAGGGACGCTGCGACAATTGCCAAGGCGAGGGGTTCGTGATGGTGGAACTCCTGTTCCTCGCCAGCGTCTACACGCCGTGCCCCGTCTGCCACGGAGCGCGCTACAACGCCAAGACCCTCGAAATCAAATACCGCGATAAGCACATCGCCGACGTGCTCGGACTGACTGTGGACGAGGCGTGGGACTTCCTGACGGACGAGGGTCCGGTGCGCCGCGCCTTGGAAACCCTGCGGCAGGTCGGACTGGGTTACCTGCGGCTGGGTCAGCCCGCGACGGAACTCTCCGGCGGTGAGGCCCAGCGCATCAAGCTGGCAACCGAACTTCAGCGCGGCGGGCGCGGCGGGACCCTCTACGTCCTCGACGAACCGACCACCGGCCTGCACCCCGAAGACGTGGAACGCCTTCTGACTCAGTTGGACCGCCTCGTGGACGCCGGCAACACCGTCGTCGTGGTGGAGCACGACCTGCGCGTGGCTGCGGCAAGCGACTGGGTCATCGACGTTGGTCCCGGGGCAGGCGACGAGGGCGGCCAGATCGTGGCGGCCGGCACGCCGCCGGAGGTGGCCGCCGAGAAGAAAAGCCGCACTGCCCCGTACCTGCGGCGCTTCTTGAAAGTGATTCCTTCCAGTAAAAGCACGTAGTAGGATCAAGTCCTTGTCAGATGAACACTATTCGCCTTTTTCTGCGACGTTCGTTCGTCTACTACCAGCAAGAGTTACGCCCCGGAAGGGTGGTTAGTGCTTTGCTGGATGAAGGTGGTAGTGGCCTGGTCGGCGAAGGGGCGTTTGAAATCCACGGTGCACAGAGCGGCTGTTGGCTTGGTCAAGGCACGCATAAAACAACCCGCATCCTCCCCACTTTCTCCTCGCCCTCAAGCGTCACGGCGCGTCACTCCTGCAATGATTACGAGCGCCGCGTAGCGCGACGGGAGTTTAACTCAGCTGCTACAGTAGTTTGTCCGGCGTAATGGGTAGTTCGCGCACGCGGCGGCCGGTGGCGTGGTACACCGCGTTGGCCACCGCCGCCGCGCAGCCGACGATGCCCAACTCGCCGATGCCGCGCGCGCCGAGTTCGCCGGCGAAGTGCAGGTCGGGCTCGTTGACGAACCGCACGTCCAGCGCCCCCGTCGGGAGGTCCGCGCACGTCGGGACGTGGTACTCGGCGAGGTTGGCGTTGACCGTACGACCCGTGCGCGGGTCGGGCATGCTGCCTTCCAGCAGCGCCATGCTCAGTCCGAAGACGACCCCGCTGTAAACCTGGCTGCGCGCCAAGGTCGGGTTGATCACCCGGCCCGGGTCGAACACGCCGACGTAGCGCCGCAGTCGCGCCTCACCCAGGTCCGGATCCACCGTGACCTCCGCGAAGTGTGCGCCGAAGGAAACCGTGGCGAACTTCTCGTCTTCCTCCGTCGGCTTGGCGTCGGCCTCGGCCTCGATGAGGGGGAGCCGGGCGGCTTGCAGAACCTCGGCGAAGCTGACGCCGCGCGAAGGGTTGTCCTTTATCACGACCTGCCCGTCCTCGAAGGCGAACTCCTCCGGCTTGACGCCGTCGGCCAACAGGTCGGGCGTGCGGGCGACGATCTCGAAGAGCCGCCGCTTGACGGCCTCGCACGCCGCGAGCACGGCGGGGCCGACGCTGGAAGTCAGCCACGAACCGCCGTTGACCGGAGCCAGGGGGAACCGGGAGTCGCCCAGCTCGAAGCGCGCTTTTTTCAAAGGCAGCCCGAAGGCCGTGGCGAGCAGTTGGCTCATGGCGGTGTAGGTGCCGGTGCCGAGTTCGTGAGTGGCGGAGCGGCCCGCGACGGTGCCGTCGGCGTAGAGCGTCACGCGCGCGGCGGCAGGCATCTGCTTGGCGGGATAAGCGGCCGTGGACATCCCCCAGCCGACCAGGAGGCGGCCGTCGGGCGTGTGCGTGGAGCGCGGCTCGGGGTTGCGCCGGGACCAGCCGAAGAGTTCCGCGCCCTGCTGGTAACATTCCTTGAGGTGCTTGCTGGAATACGGTTTGCGCTCGTGCGCATCCTGGTCGGCGTGGTTGCGCAGACGGAGTTCGAGCGGGTCGAGCGGGAGACTGGCCGCGAGTTCGTCCATCGCGCACTCCAACGCGAACGACCCCGGGGCCTCGCCCGGCGCGCGCATCGGGCAGGGACTCGGTTCGTGGATCGTGGCGAGCCGGTGGATGGACTCGACGTGCGGCACGGCGTACAGGTTGCGACTGAGCAGGCCGGCCGGTTCGGTGTAGTCGACGACGGGCGAGGAGGTGGTCAGCGTCTCGTGCTGGACGGCGTGGAGGAAGCCCTGGTGCGTCGCGCCGAGCGCGAGGTTTTGCACGGTGCGCGCGCGGCGTCCGGCGGTCGTGAACATCTCCGCCCGCGTGAACTCCAGCCGCACCGGCCGCGCGAACAGCCGCGCCGCCGCCGCGACCATCATGAGGTGCTGCCACTGGAAACCTTTTGCACCGAACGCCCCGCCGACGAACGGCGCGAGCACCCGCACGTCCTCCGGCGTGAGGCAGAAGGCGCTGGCGAGAACCTTTTGGATCATCTTGATGCCGCGCGTCGTGTCGTGGACGACAAGCTTGTCCGGTGCTTCCCAGAAGGCGGTGGTGTTGACGAGTTCGATGGGGTTGTGGTTGAAGATGGGGGTCTCGTAGGTGGCGCGCACGACGGTCTCGGCTTTTTCGAGCGCAGCGGGGACGTCGCCGCGGCGGACCTGGAGTTTTTCGCGGCCGGCCCAAAGTTCGGGTTGGGTGGCGCTTGGCAGGGCGTCTTCGAGCCGGAGCGGCGGGTGGGGGTCCTCCGCGTAGCGGGCGCGGACGAGGCCGGCGGCGTGCTGCGCCTGTTCGAGGGTGTCGGCAACGACGAGGGCGAGGTGCTGGCCGGCCCAGAGGACCCGGTCATCCTGTAAGGGGACGTACGGTTCGCCCGGCTGGCCCTTGCCGAGGAGGTCGGCGGGCGGCGGGGCGAGCCGGGGCATGTTGCGCGCGGAGAGGACCCCGACGAAGCCCGCGGCGCGCTCGGCTGCGGCGGTGTCGAGTGCCACGAGGCGGCCGGCGGGGACCGTGCTCTGCACGAGTGCGCCGTACGCCATGCTCGGCAGATGGTACTCCGCCGCATAGCGAGCGCGGCCGGTGACTTTCAGGAAGCCATCCACGCGCGGGTGCGCCTGGGCGGTGGGAACGGGTTGGTTGCTCATCGTGGTCGCCCTCTGAATCGCGGCGCACGGACGGTACGGCGTGCAAGAATGACAAGGACGCCACGGACCCGGCGGACGAATGGAAGAGCATGATTCTTCGTCGTGTGGTGCAATTGATTGCCCTTTTGATGATCGGTGACGGGGTGGCCGGCTTTTTCAAACCACGCTGGCATTCGCTTTTGTGGGACGTTGGCCCCAAAGATTACCGGAAGGTGATGCGGCATTTCGCCGAGAACCCGCACACCGCCCGCTGGATTTATCTGGGAGAAGTGGCCCTCGGTGCGCTGATCGCCAGCCAGCAAACCCCGGATAAATAGGCGGGTTGCGGGGGGGCGGCCGCCGTTCTATGAGTGCCGGACCCATGACTTCTTCCCCTCTCGCCAACCAGGTGGCCGTTGTGACCGGCGCGGGCCGCGGCATCGGCCAAGCCATCGCCGAACGCCTCGCCGCCCTCGGTGCGCGCGTGGCGGCCGTGTCGCGTTCTGAGTCTAATGCCCGGCGCACCGCCGACGCGCTCAACGCCGCGACGCCGGACAGTGCCAAGGCCTACGCCGCCGACGTGAGCGATCCGGCGGGCATCGCCGCCGTGGCCAAGCAAATCTTGGCTGACTTCGAGCGCGTGGACATCCTCGTCAACAACGCCGGCGTCACGCGCGATGGCCTGAGCATGAAAATGTCCGAGTCGGACTGGGACACGGTGCTCGACACGAACCTGAAAGGCGCGTTCTTCTTCATCCAGGCGTTCCAGCGCCAGATGCTGCGCCAGCGCAAGGGGCGGATCATCAACATTTCCAGTGTCAGCGGCCTGATGGGTCAGGCCGGCCAGGCCAACTACTCGGCGAGCAAAGCGGGGCTGATCGGGTTGACGAAGTCACTGGCCCGTGAACTGGCAAGCCGTTCGATCACGGTCAACGCCGTTGCTCCCGGGTTCATCGTCACGGACATGACCAACGAGTTGCCCGATGAGGTCAAAACGAAGGCGACCGCCAACATTCCGCTCGGTCGCTTCGGGCAGGTGGAAGAGATCGCTGCCGCCGTGGCCTATCTCGCTGGGCCGGATGCGGGGTACATCACCGGCCAGGTACTCACGGTGGACGGCGGCATTGCGATGTAAGGACCCTCCTATGCGGCTCTACCTGTTGCGCCACGCCCACGCCGAAGACCTGCGGACGACCGACGCTGCACGGGAGTTAACTCCCAAAGGCAAGCGGCAAGCTGAAACGGTCGGAGCGTGCTGCCAACGTTTGGGACTTCGCCCGGACGTGCTGCTCGCCAGTCCGTATCGCCGCACGGTGCAAACGGCCGAGGCCGTGGCGAGCGCGCTCGAAGGCGTGTCGGTGAAGACGGAAGACTTCTTGAAAAGCGGCATGGAGCCGGAAGGGGCGTTCGCAGGTCTGCAAGCGTACGGCTACGCGGAGAGCGTGCTGCTCGTCGGTCACCAACCCGATATCGGGTTGCTAGCGGCGTCGCTGCTCGGCCTCAACGACGCCGGCGGCATGTCCGTAGGCAAGGCGACGCTGATCGCGTTGGAGGTCAGCCGGTTCGCGCCTTACGCGGGCAGCTTGGAATTCTTCCTGCCCGTAGGGATGATGTGAGTGCGGCGTGCAAGTTCCCTGGCCATCTAGCGAACTCAAACTCAGCGACGGAGGCAGGCGAGGTCAAGGCTGGAACACGGAACCAGCCCCACCGCCAGCCGCTGTTCACTGGAGCGCGTGGTTAGACCCTCGGCGACGTGGGAGAGACCAAAGCACGACGGCAATGGGAGCGCTCGCCACGGGTG
>CAXUIU010000116.1:0-325 GCA_964250955.1 uncultured Chthoniobacterales bacterium
CGTGCTGGTGCAGGTGGACCACGTGCTGGTGATGACCGGCGGCGGGCCGGCGGCGGACTGCTGGGCGGGGACCGTGGGAGCCACGGCGATGAAAAACGCCAGCCCGTACACCAGACGGGAAAAAAGCGGGGGGCGTTTCATACCGGCAGAACGCGGAACTCGTTTAATGCCCTAGCCTAGCAGTAACCGGCGGGCGAGGTAAAGGGGTTCCGCCAGCGGCGTCCATCGAGAGATGCCGTGCGCACACACGTGCGCAAAAACCCGGCAGCGGGAGGAAAGTTGCGCGCGGGGCAGCCGGGGCGACGCCGTTCAGGGGCAGTTACCC
>CAXUIU010000116.1:335-4351 GCA_964250955.1 uncultured Chthoniobacterales bacterium
GTTCTCACGCAGGTCGGCGAGTAGATCGATTTCCTGCGGATGCCACGGAAACCGCGCCCGCGTCAGGGCACTGGAAGCCGGGGCATCCATGGCGACGAACCGTGCCATCCAACCGAAGTGCGTGGCGGCCTCTGCCGGCGCGAGGCCGCGCACCGGCAGACCGAGCCCTTCGCCAACCGTCTGCGCGATATTGCGCATCGGGACCCCCTCCTCCGCGACGGCGTGCAGGCGCGTGCCCGGGGTGGCGCTTTCCAGGGCAAGGCGGTACAAGCGGGCGGCGTCGCGGCGGTGGACGGCTGGCCAGCGGTTAGCCCCGTCGCCCACGTAGGCGGCGAAGCCCTTCTGGCGGGCGATGTCGATCAGCATGGGCACGAAGCCACGGTCGCCTGCGCCGTGGACCGTGGGCGGCAACCGCACGAAGCTGGCGCGCACGCCGCGCTCGGCGGCGGCGAGTGCTAGCGGCTCCAAGGCCGCGCGCGGGTTCATGGCCGGGTTGGCCGCCTCGTCCTCGGTAGGAGTGCGGCCGGGAGCAAGCAGGCCCGCGCCGAAAGTGGTGACCAGCGGTTTGCCCGAGCTAGCCAAGGCGTCGGTCAGCGCGGCGATGACCCTTCCGTCCGTGTCGATGTTCTCCTGGTACTTGGAGAAATCATGGATGAAGGCGAGGTGGGCCACGCCGTCGGCCGCTTCGGCCCCGCGGCGCAGGCTGTCCGGGTCTTCGAGCGAGCCGTGGTGGATCTCGGCCCCGGCTGCCTGGAGCACCTGCGCGCCTTGGTCGGAGCGGGTGAGGCCGAGGACCTGATGGCCGTGGGCGAGCAGTTCCTGGACGACGGCGGAGCCGACGAAGCCGGTCGCGCCGGTGACGAAAATACGCATGATGGATTTAGTTTACAGGTTTTCAGGCTGCCACCGGCGGGACGGCGAGGGTGCGCGCGTAGGCGACGGTGTCGATCTCGTGCGGGGCCTTGTCGCGGCGTAGGGTCTTGATGCGCGGGAAACGCATCGACAGCCCGCTCGTGTGCCGCGTGCTCGGCTGGATCGAGTCGAAGGCGATCTCCAAGACGATGTCGGGCTTGACCTCGTGATACTTGCCGCGCGTGCTGATGATGTTCTGCTGGAAGTGCGTGGTTAGCTCCAGGATTTCCACGTCCGTGAGGCCGGAGTACGCCTTGCCGATGGTTTTGAGTTCGCCGGTGGCCTCGTCGCGCACGGCGAAGGTGTAGTCGCTCAAGACGCTGTTGCGCTTGCCGTGGCCCCACTCCGCGCCGACGACGACCACGTCGAGCGTGGCGAGTTCCTTCTTCAATTTCAGCCACGCCAGCCCGCGCCGGCCGGGAGTGTAGAGGCTCGCGGGGTCCTTGATGATGAGGCCCTCGTTGCCGTGGCCGCGGGCAGAGTTGAAGGCACCCTCAATCTCGTCGGCGGAGGCGGCCTGGACCACGTCCACGCGGCGGACGGTGGGCGCGGGAATCTTGATGCCTTCCAGCAGGCGGCGGCGTTCGGAGAGCGGCTCGGCGAGGAGGGAGCGGCCGTTGAGGTGCAGCAGGTCGAAGGCGAGGAACACGATGGGGACGTGCTCCTTCATGAAAAGGTCCGGCCCGCGGCGGCCGAGGCGTTTTTGCAGGTCGAAAAACGTCAGCCGCTTGCCTTTTTCGTACGCGACGATCTCGCCGTCGAAGATCACCGCGTCACCCATCCCGCCAGCCACCGCACGGGCGATTTCCTCGAACTGCCCCGTGACCCGCCGCAGGTCGCGCGAGTAGATTTCGGTCTTGCCGTCCTTGGCGCGGTGGAGTTGCGCGCGCACGCCGTCGAACTTGTCCTCCACCCACACGACGCCGGGCTTGGAAGGCGGGGTTTTGGCGGCCTCCTTGGGGGCGAGCGGGGAGTTCTTGGCCTCGGGGGCATCGGTCTGCGCGGCGGCGTGGAGTTCCTCGTGGCGCTCCCAGATGGATTCGGCCGTCGGCTCGGGGCTGGCGAGCATGCTCTTGATGGGCTGAAAGAGGGTCAGTTCGGCCTTGTGGAGCGTACCGGCGCGGGCGTGGAGAGCGACGCGGCCGAGGTTGCCCAGGAGCATGTTGGCCTCGCGGATGTCGTCGGCGGATTGCTCGAAGGCGACGGCGAGGGCTTCTTCGAGGAGACCTTCTTTGAGGCCGATGCGCAGTTCGCCGGTGAGAATTTTGATGACGTAGCGCGCCTCGTTGGCCTCCAGGCGGGCGACGGTGGCTTCGAGGAGCGCGCCTTTAGCGAGCGGACCGCGGGTGCGTTCAAGTTCGTCGAAGAGTTCCTGCGCCTCCGCGACCGAGAAAGGCTGCGGCTGCGTCTTGCCGGGCAGGACCTGGCCGGCGACCTCGGACAGGTCGCCCGCGGCGTGGTTGAGTTGACGAAGGCGCTCCTTACCCATGCCGCTGAGGGCTTCCAAGGTGCGGTAGACGACGGCGCCGCCGACGTTGAGCACGCGCGGGTCGCTCTGCGCGAAGGCACGGCCGGCAAGGAAGTTGGCGGCGGACGGGAGGGCGTCGTCGGTCAGCGTGCGGAAGTATTCGCTCAGGATCTCGATCTTTTTGAGCTTGCCCGTGGTCGCCGCGATGGCGTCGCCGACCCGGGCGAAGCGGGTGAACTCGGAGGTTTCCTCCGCGGGCGGCGCGTCGTCCATGTCTTCCTCGACGGGCGAGGGCGGCGGGGTGGGGGCGAGCGTTTCCTCGGCGGCGGGTTCGAGGCCGCCGAGCGCGAAGGAAAAATCCATCTGGTTTTCCTCGCTCAGCGCCCAGGCTTCCACGCCGCGGGCGCGCAGGTCGCGGGCGAAGGCCGCCGCGTAGCCGTGGAGGGTCAGGACGCGGCGGGGCTTGACCAGTTCGACGTAGCGCAGCAGGTCGGGATAGTCGGCGTGGTCGCTCAGGGGGAAGCAGGCGTCCGTCTGGTAGCGGTGCACGGCCCCGGGCGTCAGCGCCCAGCCAGTGAGCATGGCGGTACGGCGGGCCTTGATCTTTTGCAGCATCCGCGACTGGTTGGCGCTCGGCGGGCAGATGAGCACCTTGCCGGCGAGGTTGTTAGCGTCGTATCGCTCGAAGTGCGGGAAGTCGGGCTGAAGCTCGCGGTACACCTCCGTCATGCGGTGGACCGCGCCGTGGAGCATGGCCGGCAAGCCGGCCTGGGAAAGCGCCATCAGGATTTCCTGGCTCTTGCCCAAGGAGTAACCGAAAAGCACGGGCACCTCGTCCTCCTCCAGGCCCTCGCGGCAGAACTTCACGACATCCGCGAGCACCTGCTCGGTCGGCGGGAACGCGAAGCGCGGCAGCCCGAAGGTCGTCTCCATGATGAGCGTGTCGGCCTCCGTCCAGCCCGTCGCCTCGGCGGAAAGCCCCGCGCGCAGCTTGAAGTCGCCCGTGTACAGCAGGCTGCCCGCGCCGTCGTCCGTCTCGATGAAGCTCTGCGCGGAGCCCGCGATGTGCCCGGCCGGGTAGAGGGTGATCCGCATGCCCGGGCGGATGTCGGCGGCGGTCTGGAGGAAGTCCAGGCGGTGTTCCTGGCGCTTCTGATCGGGCAGCCGGGCGTGCATCAGGCGCGCGGTGACGGCCGAGAGGATGACCTCGCGGTGCTTGCCGATGTGGTCGGCGTGAGCGTGCGAGACGAAGGCGAAGGGTTGGTCGTCCCACGGGTCGAGCCACAGGTCGTGCGAGGGCAGGTACACGCCGCGCTGGTAGCGCACGGCGGCGGGGGCGGGGGCTTGGCTCATCTCGCAAGGAACTACGGGTTGTGCTAGCCTCCCGGACGTGAAGCGGATTCTCCTCGCCGCCTTGTCGGTCGTCGCCCTCGCCGCCGCGCCGGCCCGCGCCGACGACCTCGTGACGCTCTCCGGCACGACGTACCACCACGTCGTGCCCGTGCGCGTCGAGCCCGACGGCGTGACGTGGCGGCATGAAGACGGACTGGTCAAGGTAGATTTCGCCGACTGCCCTGAGCCCATCCGCCGCGCCTACCATTACGAACCGGTCTTGGCGGCGGGCAGCCGCCGCCCC
>CAXUIU010000116.1:4361-10158 GCA_964250955.1 uncultured Chthoniobacterales bacterium
ACTCGCCGCTACCCTCGCCAACACCCCCGCGGGCACGTACGAGGCGACGGTTTTCCGCCGCGCCCTGTCGCCGGCGGCCTCGCAGGCCACGCGCGACACGGCCGCGCAGTTGCAAGCCGAGGCCGACAAACGCGCCGCCGCAACCCACGACTTGCTGAAGCCCGTCCCCGCTTTGCCAAGCGTGTTCGGCCCCCGGCCAGTCAATGCGTTCATGGACACGCCCAACGCGAAGGAATACGCCGCCAGCCTACACCGTTCGCCGACCGGCGCGAGCGGCAACTTCGTGCCGTCAAGCCTGGACGCCAACCGCTCGACGATCCTCGACACCCCGATCTATCTCACCCGCTCCTACGACGAGGACACCGACCGGGCGGCGGCGTTCGCCCGCGGCGTGCCTTTGCCGTCACGCTGAGGCTTGACGAACCGCGCCGGATCCCGTCTCATCGGGGCCGGGCGCATCCAAATCGTTTGAATGTCCGGATTCCTTCTGGCGTCCGAATCTGATTAGACCGGGCTGACCCGCGCCGACCCTCGATGCCTACGTTCCGCCGCTCCCCGCTCCTCGCGCTGACCTTATTTCTGTTGCTGTCCGGCGCGGAGCGTCCATCCGCCGTGGCCGAGCAGCCGCCGGTCGTGCTCCTCGGCCACGCCGACGTGCTACCGCTAGACCTCGATGCCGCCGTGGCAATCCGTAAGGTCAAGGCCGACTTCCTTGAAACCCCGGCCGTCACCGGGGTCCGCCGCCTGCAAACCGAGAACAGCGAGGACCAGAGCATCGCCTTCGAGCGCCGCCGGCTACTCTATGGAGCGGTCACGCCCTCGGACCAGCGCGCCCGCTACGGGGACTACTACGCGTTCTTCTGGCGGGCGCGCCGGCCGGGGCACTTCACCGTCCGGCTCGAATACCGCCAGCAAAAGCTGGGCGCCTTCGTGCAGGCGCGTGAGGTCGACTACCCCGCGGGCGAGGGGAACCACGTCACCCGGTTCTCCATCAACGGCGACGACTACGTCGAGCAGGGCCGCGTGTCGGCCTGGCGGCTGGCCGTCGTCGAGGACCACCGCAAGATCGTCGCCCTCAAACAATCCTACCTCTGGCGCTAGCACGCCCGTTTTTTGACGAAGCGACGCCAGACCTTACATTGTCTTCCCTCCCAAGTCTCCCTATCGTGAACCCCAACCCTACCATCCTGGTCGGTTGCAACCAGAAAGTGGTTTGCATCCGCGTCCAGGGCAAAGGCTCCTTTCAGAACAGCACGGGCGTCAAGAAGTTCGCCAACGCCATGATCGACCGCGGCCACCGCAACTTCGTGGTCGACTTGGCGGATTGTCCCATGATGGACTCGACGTTCATGGGCACGCTCACCGGCGTAGCCCTGCGCCTGCACGGCATCGGCCAAGGCGACCTGCACATTATCAACTCCAACGAGCGCAACACCGGCCTGCTCGAAGGGCTCGGCCTCGACCAGATTCTTTCCCTGGAAGGCGGCGGCGGCCAGGCGTCCGAGGATTGCGGCAGTCTGCGGCCCGACGCCCGCGACGCGTTGCCGGCCGACGCCGCCGCACCCGCCGACAAGCGCGCCGTCACCGAGACGATGATCGCCGCCCACCAGGCGCTCGTGGACGCCGACCCGCAGAATTTTTGCAAGTTCAAGGATGTGCTCGATTACCTTAAGAACGACCTGCCCTCGGCCGAGACGGTGGATTGAAACCTCCACGCAGGCGCGGTGGGAAATTCATTCTCCTCACAAGAAAAGAGGGAGCAAACACGCCGCGCCGTTCGTTACAGGTTAAATGACCCAGGTCGTTTTTCGCTTCTGACTTCCGCTTGTTACGACTAGGAATTGATCCATGTGGACGCCCCTGCTCCTCGGACTCCTCGTCCTGACGGCAGCGAGCTTTTCCTATGTCTGGCGGCGGCAGCGTCGGGCGCTCAAGAACGTCCAGCAGCGCCTGGATGCTCTGCGCACGGAAGAAAGCCGCGTCTTTGACTTCCTCCACGGCCTCGGCTCGGCGTTCTCCGACGCCCTGCGCCCGACTGAACTCCACCGCATGATCGTCGAGGGAGCGGCCCGCATCCTCGACGCCCACGGCGGCGCGCTCTACCTCGTGGACCGCAACGGCGGCATCCTGATTCCCACCTTCATCTCCAAGGGCTGCCCGCCGCTGGTCGCCGTGCCGCCTCACATCCTCCAGCAGGCCGCCAACACCCCCGTCGCCCTGGACAGCTACCTGCGCCTGCACCCCGTCCCGCTCGACGCGGCCAAGGTGGGCACCGCCAACGCCGACGGCGACAGCATCCTGCGCGGGGTGTGGCTCAACAAGGAGCCGCTCTTTCTGCCCTCCGCCGAGACCGACGGCCGCCTCCACTCCCTGCGCGACACGGCCCTGCGCACCGAGTCGGCCATCGTCGCCCCGCTACTCTACGCGGGCGAGAACCTCGGCGTCCTCGCGCTCGCCAACGGCCCGATGAGCGCGCCGTTCACGGAGGTGGACTTCGAGGTGTTCAAGGCCATCACCGAGCAGTCGGCCTTCGCGCTCTACAACGCCATCGTCTACTCGGAGGCCAACGAGAAGAAGCGCCTCGACCGCGACCTGGAGATCGCCCGCGACATCCAGCGCATCCTCCTGCCGAGCACGTCGCCGGAGGTCAAGGGCTTCGAGATCAGCGGGGTCAACATCCCGGCGCGACAGGTGTCGGGAGATTATTTCGACTACATCAAGGTGGACGAGCAGCACTTCGGCATCGTCATCGCCGACGTGTCGGGCAAGGGCGTGCCGGCGAGCCTCATCATGGCGATGTGCCGCAGCGTCCTGCGCAGCCAGGCCCCGACCAACGCCAGCCCGGCCGACGTGTTACGGAAGGTCAACCGGCAGCTCTTCCCGGACATGAAGGAGGATATGTTCATCTCCATGGCGTACATCATCCTCGACGGGGCGGCCGGGGACATCTCCATCGCCCGCGCCGGGCACGACGCCCCGCTGCTCTACACGGCCAAGGACCGCAAGGTCGCCAAGGTCAACCCACCCGGCATGGCGCTCGGGGTGGACGCCGGCTCGGTGTTCGACCGGCTCACGCGCAACCACCTCGTCCACCTCGACACGAACGACTGCCTGGTGCTCTACACCGACGGCGTCACGGAGGCGCTGGACTCGCACGGCATGGAGTTCGGCATGGAGAAGATGACCCAGGCCGTGCAGACGAGCGCCCTCGACGGCGCGCCGGCCATCGTCAAGCGGCTGACCGACGACCTGCGCAATTTCGCGGGCGCAACGCCGCAAAACGACGATATTACGCTGATTGTGATCCGTAAGTTATGACCACTCCAGAGAACACGACCACGCGCATCGACGGCAAGCCCGCCTCTCCCGGCGAAGACGGCACGCAGCCGGAGACCACGCCCGCGCCGGAAACCGCCGAAACCCGCGCCGACCGCCTGCAAGCCGAGGTCGATCAGTTGCGCGACCAGGCCCTGCGCGACCGCGCCGAAACCGACAACACCCGCAAGCGCCTCCAACGCGAGAAGGAGGACGCCGTGCGCTACGCCAACGGCAACGTGTTGGAGCGGCTCCTGCCCATCCTCGACAACTTCGAACTGGGCATGATGGAAGCGCGCCGCACGGAAGGCTCAGGTTCCGCGGTGCTGATGGGCATGGGCATGGTGCAGAAGCAGCTCGAAGGGTTTTTGTCCGAGAGCGGCCTGACGATCATCGACGCGGCGGGGCAGAAGTTCGACCCCAACCTGCACGAGGCGCTTGGCGAGGAGCCCAGCGCCGACGTGCCCGAGGGCAACGTCATCCGCCAGCAGCGCAAAGGCTACAAGCTGCGCGACCGCTTGCTGCGGCCGGCGAGCGTGTTCGTCTCCAAGGGGAAAGGCTAAGTGGACGGGGACGGGGAAAGTGACGCGCCGACACCCGGTTGGAGGCCCTTCGAGGACGGCCGGACGGTCGGCCTGCACGGCGCGGAGGGCGGCGAAATCCTGCGCGACGAGGAACACGGAGCCGGGGCGCGCATCACCCTCGAACGCGGTAGCCCCGTCGCGCCTTTTGCGGTGACGTGCGGTGTTTATGGATTGTTTATGCACACGGCGTTCGCAGCGGACGAGGCGGAAGGGCAACGCAAATACGACTCCATGCGCGAGGGACTCATCGAGATCATGTCCCTGCCCGACCCGGGCGAGGTGAGCGGGCGGGTGAGCGCGTTCGTCGAGGCGTTCTGAGGGCCGATCTCATGACCGTACGGCTGCTCTTCTGTCTGCTCGTGCTCGGCGCGGGGGACTTGTCGGCGTTGCCGACGGTGGTCATCGACGCGGGGCACGGCGGCACGCGCGACGCCGGCACCGACGCGGCGCACGACCGGAGCACGAGCAACAACGCCACGAGCGTCGTCCATCGTTTGCTCGAAGAAGACCTCACGCTCCAGCTCGCCCGGCTGGTCGCCGCGCGCGTGGACGCCAGCGGCACCGTTCATGCCGTCCTGACCCGCGACGCCGACGTGAACCTGGACTTTGCCCAGCGCGCCGCCGTGGCGGCCGAGGCGCACGCCGTGTGCTGGGTGTCGATCCACTTCAACTCGGACGAGAGCCACCGCGCCAGCGGACCGCGCGCGATCATCGGGCGGGCGGCGAACAACCCAAATTTCGAGGCCGACAAGGCGTTCGGCCTCGCGCTGGCCGGCGCGGTCGAGGGTGTGTCGAGAAAGTACCGCCCGCAGACCCCGCGCGCGACCTGGCACGACGACCACGAACTCCACGGACAGTGGGGCTCGTACCTGTTCTACCAACTCCGCCGCCAACCGGCGACGCGGGAGATCCCGGCGTGCCACCTGGAGGTGGAGTTTTTGGACAACCCGGGCCTGGAGCAGACGTTTTTTGTAGACCGGCGCGACGAGATTTTTGCCGCCTGGGCCGATGCCATCGCTCGCGAGTTGGAGCGAGCGGCGTTGCGCTAAGACTTCACGCCGCCCCCGTCGGCGGGCCCGGCCGGTCGGTGTTGACCTTCGTGCCGCCGCCGAAGAGGCGCTTGAAGAACCCTCCCACCGCCACGACGCCGATCACCAAGAATTTCTTCGCGGCGATCAGGAGGCCGATGAGGTACTTCAAGCCCCCGACCTTCGCCAGCACCAGGCCGCCGCCGATCAGGCCTGCCAGTCCGTACGCGGCCACCTTGTCCGTCTTCGGGTTGAAGTCGGCGTACTGGTGGCCCGCGTTGAAGTTGACCGTGGAGAGCAGCGACGGGGCGAGGTTGTTGATCTGCGCGAGCTGGTCCATGCCCGAGATGATGCTCAACTGCAACGCGCCGCGCCGGCCGAGGATGCGGATGTCGTAGTTCAGGCCGTGGCGGGGGTTGTCGCCGGACTGGAGTTCCTTCGCCCAGTAGAGCTTTTTGGCGGCCTTGTCGTAGTGCGGCGGCTCCGCCCACCCGACGATGTGCAGGGGCAGGTAGCCATCCTTGACGCGCTGCTCGTTGGCCTGCTCGCGCGCCTGCTGGATGTGCTTGAGGAGTTCGTCGTAGTTCGGCTCCTCGTCCTTGATGTAGCCCGCGTCGTTGAAGGTGACGGTCGCCGCCCACTGGTGTTCCTCGTCCTTGTAGAAGTCGGTCGGAATGATCATGCCGATCACCTCGTCGGCGGTGTGCGGCGGGTTGCCCCACACGTCCACGAGCAGCTTGCGGCTGTCGGCGGCGTTGAGGTAGCGGAACTGCCCGGGCAGGTCGAGGTCGGCGAGGCCGCCTTGCAGCGTGATCTTGCCCTCCTGCGGGCGGAAGGAGCGGAGGATGTTCTCGGCGGCCTGTTCCTCGG
>CAXUIU010000117.1:0-3616 GCA_964250955.1 uncultured Chthoniobacterales bacterium
TTTCTTCCTTTTACCCCTGCCCTTTGCGGCTGGGCGGACCTTGCGTGCGGCGATGATTCAAGACCGCCGGCCGGGTTTACAAGCGGGGACATCGCGCACAGTTTGAGCGTCCCGTGTCCACCGCCGCCGCTTTCCGTCGTCGCCCTCTGGTCGTTTGCCTAGGCCTAGGGCTGTTGTTGGCGGGCTGCGCGGCGGAGGACCCGCAAGGGGCGTTCGACGCGGGCGTGCGCGACCCCGTCGCGGCGCGCCTGGGCACGAAGAACCGCGTCGTGTGGCGGCGCGGCGGCCCGGAGGAAGCGCAGTCTGACGAAGCGGTGCGCGCGCTCCTGCGCCGGCCGCTCTCCGCCGGACGCGCCGTGCAGGTCGCCCTCCTCAACAACCGCGCGCTCCAGGCGGAGTTCGCGGAGGTGGGCGTCTCGCAGGGAGAATACGTCAGCGCCGGGCTGCTCAAGAACCCGACGCTGACCGCCAGCGTGCGCTTCCCGGACCGTTCGTCGTACCTGACGGACTGGGAAGGTGCGGTGGCGCAGGACTTCCTCAACGCGCTCCTCATCCCCCTGCGCAAGAAGCTCGCCGCCGAAGGACTCCGCGCCGTCGAGGCCCGCGCCGCCGACGAGGCCCTGCGCGTGGCCGCCGACACGCAGCGGGCGTTCTACACCTACCAGGCGCGCAAGCAACTCGTCGGCCGGCTCGAACTCACCGCCGAGACCAACGCCGCCGCCGCCGATTTCACCCGCAGCCTGCACGCCGCCGGCAACGTCAACGACCTCGACCTCGTCAACCAACAGGCTGCGCTCTCGCAGGCGCGTCTTGACGTGACCCAGGCCCGCGCGCAGGTCCTCAACGACCGCGAGGCCGTCAACCGCCTTCTCGGGCTCGACGGTGTGCAGGCGAGCGCGTGGACCGCCGCCGCCTCCCTGCCGCCGATCCTGGGCAAGGAGCCTTCCTCCGCCGCGCTCACTGCGCGGGCCGACCGCCAGCGCCTCGACCTCCAGGCCGCCCGCGCACAGGTCGCGGCGGCCGAGCGCAACCTCGCCTTGAAGGTCGGCACGCGCTACCTGCCTGCCGGGGTCACGGTCGGCGTGGACACCGAGCGTGAACCCGAGGGCGAACACATCACCGGCCCGTCGCTCGACCTCGAACTGCCGATCTTCAACCAGGGCCAGGGCGAAATCGCCACGCTGAAGGCGCGCGTCCTCCAGGCGCGGCAGCAACTGGCGGCGAAAACGGTGGACGCCCATTCCGAGGTGCGCTCCGCCCGTGCGCAAGTCGCCGCCAACCGTGAACTGGCCCTGTCCGTGCGCGACACCGTCCTGCCCCAGCGCCAGCAAGCCCTTAAACTCACGCTCGAACAGTACAACTCCATGCTCAAAGGCGCGTACGACCTCCTGACCGCCAAGGCCAACGAAGCCGCCGCCGAGCGCACCGATCTCGAAGCCTGGCGTGACTACTGGATTGCCCGTGCCGATTTGGAGCGTGCCGTGGGCGGAAAACTACGCTAGGTGATAACCCATGGAAGTCCGCAGCGTGGAGAGCATCGTGCGCACACTCAACGACGCCGGGGTGGACTATCTCATCGTCGGCGGCTTGGCCGTGAACCTGCACGGGTTCGTCCGGCTGACGCGGGACGTGGACATCGTCCTCCGCCTGAGTGCCGACCATGCCACGAGAGGATTGCGTGCGCTGTTTGGCATCGGCTACCAGATGCAAATCCCGGAGAAGCCGGAGGCGTTCGCCGACGCGGCTACCCGCGAGCGGTGGCGCGCGGAGAAGGGCATGATCGTCCTTAAATTGTGGAGCGATGCACATCGCCGCACGCCGATCGACATTTTCGTGTACGAGCCGTTTTCCTTCGAGGTGGAACTACCGCGCGCCGCTCGTCTGGAAATCGCCCCCGGTCTGTTGGCACCTGTGGTAGCATTGGATACCCTTCTGGAGATGAAGCGCACCGCGGGCCGCCCGCAAGACCTGACTGACATCGAAGAACTGAAGCGTGGACGATGACCCCTCCTAACCAATCCATCGCTCCGGACTGGAGATGGGGCACACCGGAAGGCAGCCGGGAGTTTGACCGGCTGACCGACCGGCTACTGACCTGCCGCGAAAGATTGGAGTGGCTGGAGGAGGCCGAGACGCTCTCGTTGTACTTCCAGGTGCAACGCGAGAAGAGGGCCGCCGCTGAACGCGCCCGCCTCGAAGCGTAGCGCGGACCGCTGCACCATCCGCACCATGCCTCCCGACTTCGACGTGGTCGTGGTGCCCGACTTCAGTTCGCCGACGGGCGCGCGGGTGTTCGAGGCGCGTACCCTGTTCTTCCTAGGCTCGTGGCTGGAAAACGCTGGGGAGGCCGCGCGGCGTTTCCCGCTGCACCTGGTGTGCATCGGCGAGCCGCCCGCCAGCGTCCGGCGGTTGGCCGAGCGTTGTGGCGCGGCGGTCCACGTCCGCGAGACCTTGCGCCAGGGCCGCAGCGTGACGGTCAACAAGCTGCGCGGCCTGGAACTCGGCGAAGGCGGGCCGGGGCGCACGCTGCTCGTGGACGCCGACGTGTTCATCCTCGGGGATTTCAGCGCATTAGCCGACGAGGTGCCTGCGGGCATCGCCGCCGCGCCCGCCGGAGCTAAGTGGGTGACGGAGGCGCACTGGCAACGGGTCTACGAGGCACTCGGCCTGCCGCTGGCCGCCACCGAGCGCGCCCCGACCCTGCCGTACGAACTCGGCCTGGTGCCGGAGCACGAGTCCCGCCGCCGCGAGTACGGCGCGACGACGGACCTGCGCCGGATGCTGCCCTACCACAACACGGGCGTGGTGCTGGTGCCGCGCGACTGCGGCCTGCGCGAACTCTGGACCGATCATCAAACCCGTATCCGGGCATTATTCGAGCCCGGTCGGTTCTCCGTCGGTGCGTGGCTGGACCGGCTGCGTGGCCGGCGGAGGCCCGGACCGCTGCGGGCGGTGAGCACGTGCGACCAGGCCGGGTTCTCCTCGGCGGTGCAGGTTCTGCGCGGGCGCGGGGTACCGTTCCGGCGGCTGCCCGATGCCTACCACGCCCGGTGGGTCCACAGCCGGGCGGGGGCATTGACGCTCGCCACAACCAAGATTTACCACGCCACCGGCTTCCTGCGCGGCTGGGACGGTCAGGGTGCGAGCTTGGGCGAGGCGGTGGAACGCTACGTCCGCGAGTGGCAGGACTCCATCCGCGCCGGTGCTCCCCGCCGCCAGGCGCCCGCCACCGCCGAGACGGACGCTGGGCGGGTCAGCGCGTTGCTGCGCGGGCTCGGGGAGCGGTACGTGTTTCCGGTCCTGGGATGATGCCATGTCGCCGGCCGATGACCCGGCACCGGATGATCCGGAGGCCTGGGACGGCGACTTGGGTCTGCAACGTGCCCGCTGATGGTGTATGTTGAACGATGCCGTTCTGCCCCGATCCGGTGCGGTGATTTTCCAATGATTTCCCGACGCAACTTGCTCACGCGCGGCGTGGCGGCCCTCGCGGGCAGCGCGGCGATTTTCCAGCGTCTGGCCAGCCGTGCCGCCGCGGCCAACGAGCCCGCCGCCGACAACCCTCCCCGCCGCCCGTACACGCCCGTCACCACGCCCAACGGCTCCACGCTGCCCT
>CAXUIU010000117.1:3626-10139 GCA_964250955.1 uncultured Chthoniobacterales bacterium
ACGCTACCCTTTGTGATGAAGGACGGCGTCAAGGAGTTCCACCTCACGGCCGAGCCCGTGCGGCGTGAGTTCGCTCCCGGCATGTTCGTCAACTGCTGGGGCTACAACGGCCAGACGCCCGGGCCGACCATCGAGGCCGTCGAGGGCGACCGCGTGCGTATCCTCGTCACCAACAAGCTGCCCGAGCCGACGACGATCCACTGGCACGGCGTCATCACCCCCGCGGGCATGGACGGCGTGGCCGGCGTCACCCAGAAGGCCATCCCGCCCGGCGAGACGTACGCCTACGAGTTCCCGCTCGTGCAGCACGGCACCCAGATGTACCACCCGCACGCCGACGAGATGGTGCAGATGGCGATGGGCATGGAGGGATTTTTCGTCATCCATCCGAAGAACGGTGAACCCGAGCCCATCGACCGGGATTTTTGCATCTTCCTCCAAGAGTGGTTCGTGGCCCCCGGCACCTCGACGCCGAACCCGAACATCATGACCGACTTTAACCTGTTCACCTTCAACAGCCGCATCTTCCCGGGCACGGACGCGCTGGTGGTGAAAAAGGGCGACCGGGTCCGCGTGCGCTTGGCGAACCTGAGCATGGACAGCCACCCGATTCACTTTCACGGGCACATCTGGGAGACGACCTACGAGGACGGCGGCCCCATCCCCAAGGCGGCGCGGGTCCCGAGCGCGACGAGCAACGTGCCCCCGGGCACCACGCGCACCATGGAGTTCGTCGCCGACAACCCCGGCGACTGGCCCTTCCACTGCCACAAGAACCACCACGCCATGAACGCCATGACGCACGACATCCCCAACGTCATCGGCGCAGACCAGAAGAAGTTCCAGCAGACGATGAACCGACTCGTGCCCGGCTCGATGTCGATGGGCGAGAAGGGCCAGTTCGACATGACCGACATGAACATGGGCCTGCCGCACAACACCGCGCCGATGATGGCCGGGCAGGGACCGTTCGGCCCGGTGGGCATGGGCGGGATGTTCACCTTGCTCAAGGTGCGCGCGGACCTGCCCAACGGCTACGACGCCGACCCCGGTTGGTACGAGCACCCGCCCGGCACGGTGGCGGGTCCGGTCGGGCTGGACGGCCACCCCGTGGCGCACCCGCCAACGGACGAAAACGGTGCGGGTAAGACGATGGGCGGCATGAAGATGATTTACACCTGCGTCATGCACCCGGAGATCAAGCAGGATCATCCCGGCAACTGCCCGAAATGCGGCATGAAGCTCGTTCCGACAAAATGAGACCGTCAAAAGCGGGGTCCGCGCGCGATACCTTTAGCATGAAGAAGCTTTCCTTCCTTTTTGCTGGGCTGGTTGGTTTGTCAGCGTCGAACCTTCTGGCGGTCGATCCACCCAATCCGGACGCCGAGAAGTTCTTGATCCCTTATGAACAGGTGCTCAAAGCCCTTGTGCAAGACGATCTCCCCGCAGCCAAGCAGGCGGCCCACGCTTTGCCTGAAGGCGCGGGCAACGAACTGGAAAACGCCAAGGACATCAAGGCCGCGCGCGATGCCTTCGCCACCCTCAGCCAGACCGCCGAGAAGATGGCGGCCGGCGCGCCCGGCTACCACGTTTTCTACTGCCCGATGGCGAAGAAAGATTGGGTGCAGCAGAGCACGACCGTCGCCAATCCCTACGAGGGCAAAGAAATGCTGACCTGCGGGGTGGAGAAAAAGTAAAATCTTATCGTGGCAGGTCACATCCGGCTCACCGGGGCGCGGAGCGGATTGCACCATTCAGCGTCCAGACGATCCTTGCATCTGTCGCGGCTGTTTTGACGGCCAGTTTTCTTGCGCCAACCCGCACGTCAATAATCCGCCCCTTCTCGAACACCGCGTCGGTAAATGCGCGGCCCGTGGCGTCGTAGCTGACATGCCGGCCGGTCTCCAAGCCATCCCGCAACTCGCCTGCGAACCGCACCTTGCCGTAGGCCTTCGGAAAAGGGAGAACGTCAAAGTAGGCTCGGTACGCGCCGGACACTTTGTCGTCCTCGTAGGTGATCTCAGCCATTTTGATGTGCTCGTGGTCAAAGAAAGTCCATGTTCCGATCATCTTGCCGTGGTCGAGTCGACCCCAAGCTCGAATGCCATATTCATCGCGGACGATCTCCTGTTCGCCTGCGGGAGGAGTCGGGGTGGGCAGGGTTCCTTCGACGACCGGTGGCTGCGCAACGCACCCGATGAGGAGGCTTACGCCGAGGAACCCGACCGTCTTGAAGATGACGGGAAGATCCACGGGGAGGTTCAGGAATACTTCAGCAGCGCCGTCACCGGCGTTTCACCCAGCTTCGCGCGCCCGCCAAGGAATTCTAGCTCGATCAAAAACAACACCGCCAGCGGCTCGCCGCCGAGTTTCTTGATAAGTTCGAGCGCCGCCGCCGCCGTGCCACCGGTCGCCAGCAAATCGTCCACGACCACGACGCGCTCGCCGGTCTTCAAGGCATCCGCCTGCATCTCCACCACGGCCTCGCCGTATTCGAGCGTGTAGGCGTGGAACTCCGTCGCGCCGGGCAGCTTCCCCTTTTTGCGCACCGGCACGACGCCGACCCCCAGCGCGTACGCCACCGCCGCGCCGAAGAGGAACCCCCGTGCGTCGATACCCACGATCTTCGTCGGCGGTCCGCCAGGCAGGGCGCGGCAGACTTCCACGAAGCCGTCGATGGCCAGCCGGAAGCACGCGGCGTCGGCCAGGAGCGGCATGATGTCCTTGAACAGGATGCCGGGCTTGGGGAAGTCGGGCACGTCGCGCACGGCGCGGTAGAGGGGGGCTGGGTCCATCGAGGCGGAGAGGATGCGGGATGCGGGATGCGGGATGCGAGCAGAAAAACGAGAAACCCCGGTCATCCTGCGACGTTTCGTCCTCCGACCATCCCGCATCCCGCCTCTCCCCTCTGGCAGTTTGCAATCCACCTCGTCCCCCATTATTTTAGTTGTCCCTCTTTCCGCCCACCTGATGAACCCGCTCTTCCTTGGACTCGGTTCCCTGCTGCCCGGACGCGTGCAGTTGGCATGGTCCACGGCGTTTTTCCTGGCGAGCTTCGTGTACACAGCGTTCGCGCTGGGTATGCGCCGACGGCACTTCTCCCCGCCGCTCAACCTCGCCGTCGTCGCTGCCGGGTTCCTGTTGCAGACGGGGTTCCTTTACGCGCGTGGTCAGGCGCTCGGTCGCTGCCCGCTCACGAACTTATTCGAGGTTGTCGGCTTCCTGTGCTGGGCGCTGGTGTTCTTCTATCTCATCGTCGGCAACACCTACCGCCTCTCGCCCTTGGGCCTCCTGACCGCACCGCTCGTCGGCGCGCTGCAAATCTTCGCCCTTGCCGCCGGGCTCGACCGCGCTGGCAACCACACTCCTCGCGACGCCGTCAACCCGTGGCTGGAAACCCACGCCGCCTTCAGCATGCTCGCCTTCGGGGCGTTCGCACTCGCGGGCGTGGCGGGCGGGATGTACCTCTGGCAGGAACGCCAACTCAAATCCCACCGCGTCCACGCGATTTTCTTCCAACTCCCGCCCATCGCCGACCTCGGCCGGCTCAACGCCCGGCTGCTCGCCGTCGGCTTCGTGCTGCTGAGCATCGGGCTGGCGGCGGGGATCAACATGGGCGCGCCCAATACCCTGCCGCACCTGCTCTGGGCGGTGGTCGTGTGGCTGCTGTACGCGTTCTTGGTGCAAGCGCGCTGGGGCGCGTGGCGCTTGGGGCCACGGCGGGTGGCGTCGTGGTCGGTCGGGGCGTTCGGGTTGTCGCTGTTGACCCTGAGCGGGCTGTCGTTCGTATCGGCTTAAGGACCATGCACCTCGTTTGTTTCGGCTTGAGCCACCGCACCGCGGCCGTGGAGGTCCGCGAACGCTACGCCTTCGCCGACGGGGAACTCCCCGCCGCCGTGCGCCGCCTGCGTGATCTGGACGGCGTGCGTGAAGCCCTGATCCTCTCGACCTGCAACCGCGTGGAACACTACGCCGTGCTCGAAGACGGTCCCGAACCCGCCCGACGCGCACGCGACCTGTTCCGGCGCTACTGCGACGAACACGACGAACACGGCGCATTCTATCACCACGAAGGCACGGCCGGCGTCGTGCACCTGCTCCGCGTCGCCTGTGGATTGGACTCCATGGTCCTCGGCGAAACCGAAATCCTCGGCCAGGTCAAGCGCGCCTACCTCACGGCGGCCGGTGCGGGCACGACCTCGCGGGTATTGAACAAGCTTTTCCAGCGTGCCTTCCAGGCCGCCAAGCAGGTGCGCTCGGACACGGACATCGGTCGCGGCACGGTGTCGGTGGCCTCGGCGGCGGTGGACCTAGCCGAACGTCTCTTCGGCGACCTCGAACGCTGCCGCGCGCTCGTGCTCGGCGCGGGCGAAACGGGCGAGCGCACCGCCCGAACGCTGCTCTCGCGCGGGGTGCGGCCGGCGGCGCTCGCCGTGGCGAACCGCTCTCCCGAACGCGCCGCCGCCCTCGCTCTCGCCCTCGGCGGCCGGGCTGTTGATTCCTTCGACGCTTGGGAACGCGAGGCTGCGGACACCGACATCCTCATCACCTCCACCGCGGCGACCGAGCCAGTCGTCACCGCCGCGCAGTTGGCCCGGCTGATGCGCCCGCGAGCAGACCGGCCGCTTTTCGTCATCGACATCGCCGTGCCCCGTGACGTAGAACCCTTCGCCAACGAGATCGAGGGTGTCTACCTCTACGACATCGACTCCCTGCAAGAAATCGCCCGGCAGGCCATGGCTTCGCGCGAGCGCGAACTCGCCGCCTGCGAACGCATCATCGACCGGCACGTCGAGGAGTTTACCGCCTGGATGCGGCGGGCGCAGGAAAACGCCGTGGGCGGCAGGCAACGAACGGCGGAGGAGAACGAAGCCCCCAAGTTGCTCCCCTCGGCGTCCTAGACTTGCGAACCGCGGCGCTTGGCCGTCTCTTCTCGCATGATTCTCGGCACGCGCGGCAGCGCCCTCGCCCTCGCGCAGACCCATCTCGCCCTCTCTGCTCTGCAAGCCGCTGCGCCGGGGCAAAACTTCGAGGTACGCGAAGTCCGCACGACCGGCGACAAGCGCCAGGACCTCAGCCTGACGCACCTCGCCCCCGGCGGCCACGGCTACGACGCCGCCGCGACTGCGGACGGCAGCGCCGCCGTGTCCTCGCCGCCGCTCGTTGGCCGGGTGGACCCGGGGCTTTTCACCAAGGAGCTGGAGACCGAACTCCTCGCCGGCCGCATCGACGTGGCCGTCCACAGCCTCAAGGACCTGCCGACTGCGTTGCCCGACGGCCTCGTGCTCGCCGCCGTCCTGCCGCGGGCCGATCCGGCCGACGTGCTGATCTGGAAGGAAGACACCGACATCACAGACGCGCCCGCTTCCGTCCTGCCGCCGCTGCCGCCGGGTGCGTGGATCGCGTCGAGCAGCCTGCGGCGTCAACGCCAACTCCTGCATGCCCGCCCTGATCTGCGCATGTGCGAAATCCGCGGCAACGTCGGCACTCGCTTGCGTAAACTCCACGAACACCCGGAATGGACCGGCACCGTGCTCGCGCTCGCTGGCTTGGAACGCCTCGGCTTCCGCGTAGACCGCGCGGCCGGACTTCTGCAAACGGACGACGGTCTGCGTTTCCGCGCCACGGTGCTCGGGCCTGACGCGATGCTGCCCGCGGTAGGACAGGGAGTCATCGGCTTGCAGGCACGTACGGATGACGCGGCGACCCTCCGAATTCTCGCCACCATCAACCACCTGCCGACCTGGGCTGCCGTCACAGCCGAGCGCGAACTGCTGCGTCTGCTCGGCGGCGGGTGTCAGTTGCCCCTGGGAGTGGCGGTTGTACAAGATGAGTTCCATGTGGAACAATCCTTCTGCGCCGTGCTGTTCTCCATCGAGCCAGTGGAGCCGCCGCGTTTTGCGGAGGTGGCGTGGCGCGGGCGGTCTCCAGAAGCCGTCGCGGCCGAATGCCTAGAGAACTTGGCGTCTACTCCAGAGTAGAACGCCTAGCCAAGAAAAAGGCGCGTCCCACTTTGGGACGCGCCTTGTAGAGAATTTTGTCCGGAGAACCTACGGTTTCTCAAACACCTTCTTCACGTCGCCAATCTTGCTCTGGACTTTGCCTTTGAGCGAATCATCCTGACCTTCCTCCTGCAAGTTTGGGTTGTCCGTTGCCTCGCCGACCTTCTCTTTCGCTTGGCCGGTGAGATCGTTGATCTTGCCTTGGACTTTGTCTTTGGTGCTTTCTTCCATAACGGCGGGAATGTGGTTTGGGTTTACTGCGAGAAAAGTATCGCATCCCACCCCTTCAAAGGCCGGGTTTGGTCAGCGACCTCAAACGGACTCGAACCGCTTGCCCAGCGGCTCTGGTGCGTCGCCCACAAGAACAAGCGTGCGCCGGAAGCATCTGCCCCGCCTGCACGGTTCGTTTTCCTTATAAGGAAACCTATGAAAACTCCCAAGATTTTGATGTCTGTGATGGTTGCCGCAGGGATGCTCTCTTTGGCGGCACTCCCGTCAGCTTCCGGTGCAG
>CAXUIU010000118.1:0-10106 GCA_964250955.1 uncultured Chthoniobacterales bacterium
GTCCTGCTCCGCCGGCGCGGCCCACGGGCGGGTAGGCCACTTGCGCACGAGGATGGCGTTGAGCCGGCCGCCGAGCAGGAGGAGCAGGCAGGTCAACCACGTCCAGGTCAGGAGCACGATCAGGTTGGCGTAGGTCTGGTAGGTTTCCTGGTAGCGCGAGCCGCGTTCCTTGACGTAGAAGCCGAACACCGCCGTGGACACGAGCCAGCTCAGGGAAAAGAACACCGAGCCGGGCAGCGCCTGCCGGACGGTCTGGTAGACCTCCGGCGTCAGCAGGTAGAGCGACAGGGCCAGGACCATCAGCGCGACGATGATGACCGGGTACTTCCAGAACGTCACGATGGCCTGGAGGTCGAAGCCGAGGTGGTACGTGTGTTGGATGACGCCCGCCAGCCGTTCGCCGAAGACGATGGCGCTCACGCTGAAGAGCAGCGTGATCCCGAACCAGAACAACAGCACCAGCGCGATGATCCAGCGGTTCCACCACGAACGCTTGGGCTCCGGGATGCCGAGGCAGTGGTTGAGCGTGCGCGAGACGGTGTTGATGAGGTTGATGCCGAGGTAAAGCGCCAGCGGCACGCCCAGGAGCGCGACGTAGCTCGTCGAACCCGACATGACCAGGGTCACGACCTGCTGCTGGATCACGTCGCGCGAGATCTCGGGCAGGAAGCCTTTGATGAGTTCGATGATCTGGTGGAGCAGCGAAGGATTGGTGCCGAAGAGAGACAGCGCCTCCGAGAGCAGGAACAACCCGGGCGCGACGACGATAAAGATCAGGTCGTAGGCCATCATCGCCGCGAGGCCGGTGGTGTTGTCGAAGTAGGCTTCCACGAGCCAGCGGCACACCAGACGCCAGTACCAGAGGAAGGTTTTCATCGCGGGAACGGTTGCATCAAACGAAATCGTGGTTTGCGTTTCGAGCGCAAACTGTCCCAATCTTTCCATCCATGAACGGGCGCCGCAAAATCTTTGTCTGTTCCGCCGGCTTCGGCGAAGGCCACAACACGGCCGCACGCAACCTCGTGACGGCCCTCGGCGAGGTGGGCGGCGAAGCGGTGGACGCGGAGTTTCTCGATGTGTTTGGGCTGTGCCGGCCGCGGGTCTACGCGGCGTTGCGCAAGGGCTACGTCGGGTTGATGAACCGCTCGCCGTCGCTGTGGTCGGCGATGTACCGGCTCTTCGACGCGCGGGGCTCGGGCGGTGCGGCGATGCCGTTCCTGGGGCCGGAGCGGCGCGCCTTCGCGCAACGGCTGGCGGATGACCAGCCGGCCGTCGTGGTGTCCACGTACCCGGCGTACGGCTACCTCTTGAACGAAATCGCGCGGCGGAGCGGGCCGGCGGACTTCCGGCGGGTGACGGTCGTGACGGACTCCATCACCATCAACTCGGTCTGGCACCGGTGCGGGAGTGATTTTTATTGCGTGCCCAATGAGGAAACCGCCGAGGCGATGCGCCGCGACGGCGTGCCGGGCGAAAAGCTGCGCGTGCTCGGCTTCCCGGTGGAAGGGCGCTTCGCAGACGCAGCGTCCTTGCCCGCGCGCCCGGACGTGGACGGCCCGGACGGCCGCCGCGTGCTCTACATGATCAATGCCGGCCGCCGCGCCGCGCCGGAGGTCGTGCGGCGCTTGCTGGCGCTCGACGTGGCGCTGACGGTCACCGTCGGGCGCGACGAGGAGATGAGGGCGACGGTGGAACGACTCGTCGCCGAGCGAGGTTCACGCCCGCGGCCGGTGCGGATCATCGGCTGGACGCGCGAGGTGCCCGAACTGCTCGCCAGCCACCACCTGCTCATCAGCAAGGCCGGCGGGGCGACTACCCAGGAGACCATCGCGGCGGGCTGCCCGATGATCATCAGCCAGGTCGCGCCCGGTCAGGAGGAGGGCAACGCCGAGTTGCTCGTGCGAAACACGGCTGGCTGCATCGCCGAAGATCCAGCGCGGATCGAGCACGCCGTGGAAGAAGCGTTCGCCGGCGGAGCACGTGTCTACCATGAATGGGCCGCTAACATCGCCAAACTTCGCCGGCCCGACTCCGCACGCGATAACGCGCGCTTTATCCTCGAACAAGCGTTGTAACCTCCCGTTGCACCGATGGTACTCTGAACCGCGAGCATTGGGTTTGCCAGCCCCGAAGGGGCGAAATGAGATAGCCCAGGGCATCGCCCTGGGTAGAAGGGCATAAGATTGTTCTAGCCCTGTAAGGGCGAAATGTCCAAGCGCGGAGGCAGTCAATCCCACACGTACCGCTCATCGAATGCGACACTACATTTGTGCAACAAACGGCGATATTCTTCCTGGAACGTGACCCGGCGATGGTGCGTGGCCTGGTTGGCCAAGTACGTTTCCACCGCCGGACGATGCGCCGGGCTGACCGAGAACATCCCGTAGCCGTTCTGCCAGTGGAACACCCGGTAGTCGGCTCCCTTCGTCTTGAGCCATTTGGAGGAACCCGTCTTGATTTCCTCGACCAAGTCCGATGGCGCGCAAGTGCGCGGGTGGGCAATCAACAGGTGGATGTGGTCGGCGACGGAGCCGGCTTTGAGCAATGCGCCCTTCTGGTTTTCCACCACGCCGCCCAAATAGGCATGGAGTTCCTCGCGCAGATCGTCGGCCAGCCAAGGCTCACGGTTCTTGGTGGAGAACACCAGATGCACGAGGATTTGTGCGAGGGACTGCGCCATCGGCAATTACGCCCTTTCAGGGCTGGACCAGATCACCATGTACCTACCCGGGGCGCTGCCCCGGGCTATCTCATTTCGCCCCTTCGGGGCTGGATTTGGGCGCAGCCGGCGCGGGGGGCGGGGCGGCCTTCGCCTCATTGATTTTCTTGGTGATCGCCGCCGCGTCAGGATTCTCGGGGTCAAGTTCCATCGCCTTTTCCCACGAACCGACAGCGTTGGCGGTGTCGTTGAGCTTCAGGTACGTGTCGCCGAGATGTTCGTAGACCACCGCGTCCTCGGGTTTGAGCTTGTCGATGGCGAGTTGGAGCTGGGTCAGCGCGTCAGGGAATTGGTTCGTTTTATAGTAATACCACCCGAGGCTGTCCAGGTATGCGCCGTTGTCGGGTTCGATCTCGACCGCCTTTTTGATGAGATCGCCGCCTTTTTCCAGGTTTTGGTCGTGGTCTACCCACATGAACCCGAGGTAGTTGCTTGCGTTGGCGATCTGACGCGGATCGTCTTCCATCGTGAGGGATTTCTCCAGGAGGGTCGCCGCCCGGTCGTAGAGCCCCGCCTGCTCCGCCGACACGCCGAAGTTGAAGTAAAACTGGCTGTCGAGCAGCCCGGAGTTGTTCGTGTGCTGCGCCTCCGCCTCGGTCTGCTCGTACATGGCGAGCGCCTGCTGGTGCTGCTTTGCTTGTTCCAACGAAATTGCTAATAGAAACGTGAATCCTGCCACGTCAGGGAACCGCTTACGCGCTTCGTTGAGGATCGTCACCGCCCGCTCGGGCTTCTTCAGGCCGAGCAACCGCCGCACGAGGTTCTCGTAAGTGCCGGGTTCGTTCGGACTGATGAGCAGGCTTTGTTCGTAATCCTGCGCGGCCTTCTCCATCTGGCCGGCGGCCTCGTAGATCTTGGCGAGGGTCTCGTACGCGCGCGGCTGGACGGGGTTGACCTTGATAAGGTCTTCCAGGGTGGCGGCAGCCTTGTCGGTGTCGTTCAACCCGAGGTAGCAGCGCGCGAGGTTCTCGCGGGCGGCGTTCTGGTTCGGGTCGATGTCGACCATGCGCTTGTACAGCGGCACCGCCTCGGCGAGTTGCTGGGTGGCGACGAAGAAATCGGCGATTTTGCCGATGATCTCCAGGTCGTTGTTGCCGGTGGCGAGTGCCTTCTGGAAGATGGCCGTCGTCTTGCGCAAGTCGTCGGCATTATGTGCCGGGTCGTCCTGGAGGAACACGTCGGCGTACAGCGCACCGAGCCGCAGCCAGAACATCGCGTCCTTGGTATCCGTCTTGGCCGCGCGGTCGAGCAAGGCGGGGATCTTCTGCGCCTGGCCGGTCGCCTTGTAGAGGTCGCGCAGATACTCGTAGCAGGAGATGTTTGCCGGATCGAGTTCCAGGGCCTGCTGCGAGTACTTCAGCGCCTGGTCAACCTTGTTGAGGTTGTTGTAATAGATGTTCGCCAGCGCGAGAGGGATGCGCGCCGACTTGGGCGCGGCCTTGGCGGTGTTCCTGAGGAGATCAACGGCCCCGGGCGTGTCCCCACGGCGCAGGTACTCCCAGGCGACCTTGATGGCCAATTCGACGTTGGCCGGATCGAGCGCAAGCGCCTTGCCGTATTCCTCGGTGGCGCGGTCGGTCTCCGCGACTTCTTCGAGCAGGAGGCCGTTGATGAAGCGCGCGTCCGCCTCGGCCTTGTGCTCGCCGTCGGCGTTGAGGAGGAGGTCCTTCGCCGGCGGGCGGTACACGTCGTCGTAAAGGACGGCAAATTCTGGCTTGCCGCCGTTGCTGTCCGGGGCCGGGGTAGCCTCAGGCGTATTGGCCGCCTGCGGCGGGTTGCGGCGCGACGGGCCTTTGGCCGGCGCTGGCGACGCCGCGGGTGTAGTAGGCGCGGCTGACCCAATGCAGGGACAAAAGCCCGCGGCGAACAGCACAAGAAAAAACGCCGCACTCCAACGTCCGAACCCTAGTCCAGACATTCTCAGCCCCGCGCCGGGCATCGTGACGCGCATGGCCGGGAAAATCGCTCTCTAGCTCTTGTAGCGCAACCGCTTCTTGTGGCGGTTTTCCTTCATGCGCTTGCGGCGCTTGTGCTTGGAGATCTTCGCTTTTCTTCTTTTCTTCAGGGAGCCCATAAACAAACGGATGCCAACAAGCCTTTTACACTAATAAACGACCTTGTTCAGCGGGTATTCGATGATGCCTTCGGCACCGAGCAGCTTCAATTGTGGGATGAGATCGCGGACCACCGTTTCGTCGATGATCGTCTCGACGGCCACCCACTCGGGTTGAGCCAGGGGGGAGACGGTCGGTTCGCGCAAGGAGGGTAGGGCGGTCAGGAGCTTTTGCAAATCGTTTTTCGGGAAGTTCATCTTGAGTCCCACCTTGTCGCGGGCGGCGAGCGCGCCGCGCAGCAGGATCATCAGGCGCTGGAGCTTGTCCTTCTTCCAGGGGTCGTTCCACGCGGCGCGGTTGGCGATGAACTGCGGGTAAGACTCCATCAGCGTGGCGAGCACGCGCAAATTGTTGGCGCGCAACGAGGAACCGGTTTCGGTGATGTCCACGATGGCGTCCACCAGGTCGGGCACCTTCACTTCGGTCGCGCCCCAGCTAAACTCCACCTGCGCCTGCACGCCCTGGCGTTCCAGGTAGCGACGCGTCAGGCCGACGGCCTCGGTGGCGATGCGTTTGCCGGCGAGGTCGGCCACGGTGCGGAAGGGCGACGCTTCCGGCACGGCTAAGACCCAGCGCGTCGGCGCGGTGGTCCTCTTGCTGAAGGGCAGGTCGCCCAGGACCTCCACGTCCGAGCCGTTTTCCTCGATCCAGTCGCGCCCCGTCAGGCCGGCGTCGAGGAAACCCTGTTCTACATAACGGCTGATTTCCTGCGCGCGCAGGAGCCGCAGGCGCATCTCCGGGTCGTCAATGGATGGCTTGTACGAACGGCTGGCCCCCGAAATCTGGTAGCCCGCCCGGGCGAAGAGCGCCACCGTCGGCTCCTGCAAAGAGCCGCTCGGCAGCCCGATGCTCAACGGCGCGGAAGGATGGAAAACAGGGGGCGTGGACACTTGGCGGGCTGGAAAGGTGGATGTAAGAGGCCGGAAGTAAAGCGGCTTTCGATTGAATCTTGCCCGCATCCAAACTCTACCTCCTGCATTCACTCTGTATGTCCTCGTTGAACCACGAACTGCTCGCCAAAGCCGCCACCGTTTCCCGCGGCCTGACCATCGACGCCGTCGAAGCCAGCAACAGCGGCCACCTCGGACTCCCGCTGGGCTGTGCGGAAATCGGCGCGGTGCTCTTCGGCCACGCCCTGAACTACTGCCCGGATCATCCAGAATGGCTCAACCGCGACCGCTTCGTGCTCTCCGCCGGCCATGGCAGCATGTTCCTCTATAGCTGGCTGTTCCTCGCCGGGTACGCGGACATGACGCTCGATGAGATCAAGAACTTTCGCCAGCTTCACAGCAAGACGCCCGGCCACCCGGAGTTGACCCACGCGCCCGCCGGGATTGAGACGACCACCGGGCCGCTTGGCCAGGGCGTAGGCAACGCCGTCGGCATGGCGCTCGCCGGCAAAATGGCGGCAGCACGCTTTAACACCAAGGACCACGCGATTTTTGACCACAAGGTCGTCGTGCTCGCGGGCGACGGCTGCATGCAGGAGGGCGTGGCGATGGAGTCGCTGGAGTTCTGCGGCCATCAAAAGCTCGACAACCTGATCCTCATCTACGACGCCAACGCCGTGACGCTAGACGCCATGGCGAAGGTCTCCCAAAGCGAGAACACCGCCGAACGCCTCGACGCGATGGGCTTCGACGTGCTGACCATCGACGGCAACGACATGGACGCGTTTCTCGACGCGTTCACCCGCGCCAAAAACGCTGGCAGCGGCAAGCCGCAAGCGATCATCGCCAAGACGCTGATCGGCAAGGGCATTCCTGAGGTTGCCGGCACCCAGAAGGCGCACGGCGAGGGTGGGGCGAAGTTTGGCGATGCCGCCCGCAAGGGCCTCGGACTGCCAGAGGAGCACTATTACGTTTACCCCGAGGTGACAGAGTACTTCGCCGAGCACAAGAAGAGCCTCGACACGAAGTTCGAGGAGTGGATCAAGAAGTTCGACGCTTGGAAGGCGGCGAATCCGGAGCTTGCCGACGAACTCGCCGTCACGAGCGCGTTCAGCCACACCCAAGCGGCGGACACCAAGCAAAAGACGCCGGAACCCAGCGAGCTTTTTGCCGCGATTCCCGAGTTCCCGGCAGACAGCAAGATCGCCACGCGCGTTGCCGGGCAGACCGTGCTCCAACCGCTGGCCAAGCAGAACCCGCTGCTCATTGGCAGCAGCGCGGACCTCTATGGCTCGACGCTCAACTACATCGGCGACCTCAAGGCGCGCGACGATGACTTCTCGCCCGCCAATCGCACCGGGCGCAACATCCCCTTTGGGATCCGCGAGCACGGCATGTGCGCCATGCTCAACGGCATCGCCGCGCACGGTATCTTTCGCCCGAGCGGGGCGACGTTCCTGGTGTTCGCTGACTACTGTCGCCCGGCGATCCGGCTGGCGGCACTCTCGCATCTGCCCGTCATCTACGTCTTCACGCACGACAGCGTGGGTGTCGGTGAGGACGGCCCGACCCATCAGCCCATCGAGACGATCCCCGGCCTGCGCGTCATCCCGAATCTCGACGTGGTCCGCCCGGGCGACCCCGAGGAGACCGCTGGGGCCTTCGTCGCTGCCCTCGAACGCACCGATGGCCCGACGCTCCTCGCTCTCAGCCGCCAAGCCGTGCCGCTGCTTTCTTCCATCCCTGTCAAGGAACGCCGTGAGGGCGTGCTCAAGGGCGGCTACATCGCCAAGAAGGAAACGGGCAACCTCGAATACATTCTCCTAAGTGCGGGCAGCGAACTCCAGCACGCCATGAAGGCCGCCGAAACCCTCGGCGCCGGCGCACGCGTGGTGAGCATCCCGTGTTTCGAGCGGTTCGACCGGCAGGACCAAGCGTACAAGGATGAGGTGCTGCCGAAGTCCTGCCGCGCGCGGGTCGCCATCGAGGCTAGCGTCCCGGTGACCTGGGCGGAATACGTCGGTCTGGACGGCGTGACCATCGGCATCAACCGCTTCGGCCTCAGCGCGCCGGGCGGCACGGTGATGAAGGAACTCGGCATCACCGCCGAGCACGTCGTCGAGGCGGCCCGGAAACTGAAGCCGGCCTGACATGCCGAGCCGCCGTCCGACGCCAGAGGTGTGTCCCGTGTGCGGAGAAGACGTTCCACACGGGGCGCTCGCCTGCCCGGAGTGTGGTGCGGACGAGCGTTCCGGCTGGCGCGAGGGTGCCCTGGCGTACGACGGCACGGGGATGGCGGACGACGAGTTCGACTACCACCGGTTTGTGGAGGAAGAGTTTGGCAGTCCGGTCAAGCCGCGTGGGCTATCCACGTTCTGGTGGGTGGCGGCCATCTTGGTGATCTTGGCGCTCGCCTTCGTGCTGATCTTTCGCGGCGGGTTCTGGACCGTCTAAAATGCTGCCAAGCGCCTCCGCCTGGATCGGTTTCGGGTTCCTCTTGTCAGAATTGGGCCTCGCGGTCTGGTAGTGCGCCCGGGCTTCAGACGGTGCGAGCGACCGCGATGCTAGGTCATCGCGGCTGTTGTGGATCGTGATCACACTCTCGATTGTCGTGGGCGTGCTTCTGTCCAGCTACGGCGTGCGGCCGTACCTGCCCGCCGGAGTTCCGTGGTCGACGCTGGGACTGGGACTTCTCGCGGTTGGGGCGCTTTTGCAGTGGTGGTCAATCTGGCACCTAGGACAATTCTTCACCGTCAGCGTCTCCGTGGCCGCCGACCAACGGGTCGTGGACACCGGGCCGTACCGGTTGGTCCGGCACCCATCCTACTCCGGACTATTGCTGCAATTCACTGGCTTGGGACTGACACTGGGCACGCTCCCCGCTTGGCGGTCATTTTGATCCTGCCAACCGCGGCGCTTCTACACCGCATCCGGGTCGAAGAAGCCGTTTTATGTGCCCACCTGCCTGACAGCTATCCAGCGTACGTAAACCGCACCAAAAATCGTGCCGCTGGTGTTTTGACTTCAGCGGAGGCCACGTACGGTTACACCTGGGACGGTACGCAACGAGTCCTGGACGTTGATCGACTGTTGGAGACGCTGGTCGTTCTTGTCGTAGATGAAAGCCGGGTCAGAACGATCTGTCGTGTAGCCGTGCCGATGGTAGGTCTGCGGGATCTGGCTGCCGGTCGGCACCCGCGTTTCCTGGCCGTTGGCACCGCCGACCACACCGCCATCGGCGCTGGTGGAACGCTTGCCGTCGCGCGTAGGGATGGTGCCGCTGCCATCCACTGACTTTTTGGCAGGTTTGACGCTGTAGTCGTCACTCTTTTCCGCCTGGGTATGCCGCTTTTGTTTGGGTTCGTCCGCTTTGGCAGCCTGGACGGCGAACAACAAAACCGTCCCTACGCCGACCGCGATAGACTGCTGAAGAACTTTGGATTTCATGGAAGCTAATTTTGCGTTGGGTTCGGCATTTAATTTCTCACAAAAACCGGTCGGGGTCAGCTTTTAGTTGCCTCCGGGGTGCAGAATGTTTAGAAGCCCATTCCGGGCAGGCCCATGCCGCCGAGGCCAGCCGTCAATTTGCCCATCTCGGCCTCCGCGCTTTTCTTGCCTTCCTCGATGGCCTGCTTGACGCCGCTCAGGACGAGGTCTTCGAGCATCTCCACGTCATCGGGATCGACCACGTCCTTGGAAATCTTGATGCTGACCACGTCGCCGGCCCCGGTAGCCGTGACGGTGACCTTGCCGCCGCCCACGGAGGCGGTGAACGTCTTGGAAGCGAGGTCGCTTTGCATTTTCTGCGCGTCGGCCTGCATCTTCTGGGCCTGCTTGAGCATTTTATTGAAGTTCATAAAGTCAGGAGGGGCGTTGGATGGACTGGATTTCGCCCTCGAAGATTTTGAGGGCTTTCTGGATCAACGGATCGTTCTTGAACAGATCGGTGGAGTCTTCCGCGGGAGTCTCAACGAGCGGTGCGGGCGGTGGGGCGGTGACAGACTCGGAACGGGCGGCGTGCCGACCGTTGCCGCCGTGGGTTTCGACAGGAGCGGGAGCCGGCGGCGCGGCGTCGTTACCGCCGAGTTCGAGCTTGAGGGTGACTGGCAGGCCAGCGAGCTTGGCGAGGAGACCTTCCAGGAACTTGCGCGTGTTGGCCTTGTTGAGGGACTCGACGCTCATTTTCTGGTCGCCCGGGAACACGACCCGCAAGATGGCTCCTTCCATCGCCAGGGGGCGGCCCAACTGCACCCAGGCGGTTAGGAGCGGACGCTGTGACTTGATCTCGCCGATCATGTCGCGCCACAGCCGCGCGCCGTCGAGATCACCAATCGAGGCTGGCGCCGGGGCGGGTGCCGCCGGTTCAGGGCCGGAGGGTGGTGG
>CAXUIU010000119.1:0-10077 GCA_964250955.1 uncultured Chthoniobacterales bacterium
CGTCCGCCCGTCGGCGGCCTGCCCCCCCGCCGCGGTCCGCCACCGTGGCGCTGCCGTATAACCTCGTGTGGTTCGACAACCAGAACCGGCTGGCGAGCCTGTTCGCGGGCGTTGGCGCGAAGGTCACCGACAAGAAGACCGAAGGCCCCAGCGAGGTCTGGGCGGTCAAAGACCTGATCGCACCCAACCTGCGCACCTCGTTTTTCACGTTCCAGCAGGGACTGCTCATCGGCCTGGAGTTCGACTACGGCCAGGACGCGTGGGAAACCGACAAGTACAACGAGGTCATGGGCCAATTCCGCCGCCTGTTGGAGACCAAGTGCGAGTCCCCCGGCGAGATCATCAGCCGCAAGACCGACCAGGCCCCCGGCACCGCGATCAAGGAGACGTTGATGGGCTACCAGTGGACGCGGGGAGACACGAGCGTGCAGCTTTTCTACTACGCGGCCGAGGACACGGCCAAGGCGCTGAACTTCCGCAGCATCAGCGTGCACTACCACTACCGTGATCCGTTCGGGCCGCCACCCGGCAGCGAGCAACCGAACGCTCCCGCCCCCGGGGCGCAGCCTTCGCCCGGCGGGCAGACGGCGTCGGTGAGCGTCACGCCGTCCGGCCCGGATAACTCGCCCGGAGGCGCGCTGCCGCTGCCTGACAACGCGCCCGCGCCATCGCCGAAGCCTGCCCCGATGCCGGGTCCGTCTCCCGCTGCCGCCGTCACCCCGCCCGCGGAAACCGACGACGGGATGCCCGGCCCCGCGCCGGTCGAGATCAGCGAGGACAAGGCCGATGCCGCCGCGGCGATGGCTCCCGCGCCGTCCCCGACCGCGACGCCCACGCCGTCGCCGTCGCCGACACCGAAGAAGTCCTCGTCCGGTCGGCGGCGGAGATGATGGGACCGGCCGCTAAGACGGCGGTATCTCTTCTTCGTCTTCTGCCGTTGGCTGGGGGTGCTTGAGCCGCCACGATACCCACGCGCCGACCACCAATCCCGCCAGGGTCACCGCGCTGCCCGCCAGCCCGAGCTGCCCCGCACGCCGAAAGTCCGGCCGGTCGATCAGCCACACCACCCCGCTTGCCAGCAGCAGCGTCACGCCCGGCGCGCACGGCAGCAGAGAAAAGATTCTTCGTAGGGTCTTAGACATGATAATCTGACCTCCAGCCACCGGCGCATCGTGGGGGTGGGAAGCTCTACACGTTCGCGCGCCGTCAAGCTACGGATGAGGTTATCTACTATCATCCGTCGTTTCAGGGGAGCGGCACCAATCCTGATATTGCCTTGCGCTTGGGAAAGGCACCTGCTTGGGCGCAGGGGTGGAAGGGTCCGGTGCAAGGAGCGCGGCGGTGGAGCGGTCCGTACCGTCGAACTATTTGGATAGGCAGTTAGGTCAAGCCGACAAAGACTGATGGCGATCTAGCTGGATGACACTTGCAGGCCGGCTGCTGGCAGGTGCAGCAAGCGACGCAGCATCAGCGGAAAGGTCAGTCCTTGCACCACGACCGAGAACACCACGACCACGTAGGTCACCGTCAGCAGGATCTCACGCTGGTGACCGCTAGGCAGCGATAAAGCCAGGGCCACCGGGATGCCGCCGCGCAGCCCGCCCCAGGTCAGCAGCCGTACGCTCCCCACGGGGAACGGTCTTCCCGGCTCCGGCCAAATCACCGTCAGCAAGGCGCCGATGCTGAGCCAACGCGCCGCGAGCACGACCGGCACCGCCAGGGCCCCGGCCCAAAGCGCAAGGCCGGTCGGATGCAGGGAAAGCACCGCCAAGCCGATCAACACAAAGAGCACGGCGTTGAGGATGCCGTCGACCAACTCCCAGAAGTCGTCCAATCGTTCCCGGCTGCGTTCGGACATCGCATGCCAACGAGCCAGGTTGCCCACGATCAACCCCGCCACGACAATGGCCAACGGCCCCGAGATGCCCAAAGCCTGGGCCAGCGCATAACCACCCGATACCATCGCCAGCGTCAGAAAGACCTCCACGCTGTAGTCGTCCACGGCCTTGAGCAGTCGGTAGGCAATCCACCCAAGGAGCAGCCCCAGCCCCAGTCCCCCGACGACCTGGCGCAACAGCAGCAACCAGAACTGCGACCAATCCTGGCTCAGCGTGTCCTGCGGCCCGAGCAATTGGTAGCAGGCGACGAAGGCCACCACGCCGATGCCGTCGTTGAAGAGTGACTCGCCCGCGATGCCCGTTTCCAGCATGCGCGGTGCACCGGCCCGGCGCAGCATGTCGATCACCGCGATGGGGTCGGTCGGCGAGATCAGCGCGCCGAACACCAGGCAGTACGCCCACGGCACGTCCAGCCCCAGCACACCGAAGACCCAGCTCATGATTGCCGCCACGAAGAAGAGCGTCAGCACCACCCCCAGGGTGGACAGAAGGGCGATGGGCCAACGGTGCTCGTGGAGTTCGTCCAGACGGATGTGCATGGAGCCGGCGAAGAGCAGGTAGCCGAGCAGCCCGTCCATCAGCGTCGTCCCGAAGGGGATGTGGTCGGCAAACGCCTGCACCTGCTGCGACCAGCCGAAACCCAGCCAGTTGGCGAGCAGGACCAACAAGGAAAGCCCGAGGGAAAACAGCACCAGCGCGACCGTCGTCGGCAGCTTGAGGAAACGGGCGTTCAGGTAGGTGGTCAGCCCCGAGAAGGTCAGCAGCAACGCAATCAGAAGGGGAGTGTGCATGGCAAGCAGCATCGTCCCCATAGCCCGCCAGCTTCAGTGACTCCACTGTTATCGGATTTTTTCGGGTGGCGACCGCCGGCATCCGAAAAACTACTCGGCTTCGCCGTTCGACGCGTCCGGTTGTTCCGGTGCAGGCGGGACCTGCCGCTGGAAGCGGAGTTGTCCGATCCGCCGGCCGTCGATCTGTTCCACGGTGACGAGGTAGTCGTCCACCCGGGTCTGCTCGCCTTGCGTCGGCAGATGCCCCAGCCGGGCCGTGATGAAGCCGCTGACGGTGCTCACGTCTTCGCTGTGCCAGGTGACCCCGGCCAGGTCGCGCAGTTCGTACAGTCCCAGGCCGCCCTCCACCTCGAACTCCTCGTCACTCAGGCGGTGGAACTCGCGCCGCGTCGAGCCGAACTCGTCGGGTTCCTCGCCGATGATCTCGGAGACGACGTGCTGCAAGGTCACGATGCCCACGTTGCTGCCGTACTCGTCCACCACGACGGCCAGGTAAGCGCGTTGGCGGCGGCAGAGCGGTAGGAGCTGTTCCAGCGGCATCGACTCGGGCACGGCCAACAGCTCCTTCTTGATCGTGGCGAGGTCCGGCTCAGGGGATTCCAGCAGCCCGAATACGTCGCGCAGGTGGATCAGTCCGACGGTCTGATCGAAGTTGCCCTCGCACAGCGGGAAGCGGCTGTGCCCGGCGGCCCGGATGCGCGCGAGGTTCTCACGGAAGGGCAGCCGGGCGTCGAGGAAGGCCACCTCCGCGCGCGGCGTCATCACCTCGCGCACCAGCAGCCGACGCATGTCGAAGGCGTTGGTGACGATTTCCTTGCTGACCCCGGAGATTTCTTCCGACTTGGCGCTCTCGTCCACGAGCAGGCGCAGTTCGTCCTCCGAGTGCACCTCGTCGCCCTCGGAGGCGGGCGGCAGGCGGAAGACGTGCAGAAGAGTCCAGTTGCTGAGCGCGTTGAGCGTCCAGATGAAGGGTCGGAACATCCCGTGGAAGAGCCGCAGCGGTCGGCTGATGAAGAGCGCGGTCGGCAGGGCGGCGCGGATGGCGAGGGACTTGGGGGCGAGTTCGCCCAGGACGATGTGCAGGCCGGTGATGACCGTGAACGCCAGCACGAAGGACACCGTGTGGACCACGGCGGGCGAGGCGACGCCGACCAGCGCAAAGAGCGGCTCGACCATGCGGGCGACGAAAGGTTCCCCCACCCAGCCGAGCCCGAGGCTGGCCAGGGTGACGCCCAATTGCGTGGCGGAAAGGTAGGCGTCCAGGTTCTCGATGACCTTGCGCGTCGGCTCGGCCCGGCGGTCACCCTGCTTGAGGAGGGCTTCGAGCTGGCTGGCGCGCACCTTGACGATGGCGAACTCGCCGGCGACGAAGAAGCCGTTCATCAGCACCAACCCGAGCACCGCGAGCCCCTTGAGCACGAGCGCGCCGGGGGCTTCCCAGCCGACGGCGGGAGCGGAGGCATCGGCGAGGTGGGAAGCCAGGCAAGAGAATGGATTCATGGAGTGGGTCAGACCGGGGTTGCGAACGAAACGCCCGGCGACGCCGCGCGGTTGCAGGGCCTGCGCGCTCGCTTCGACACGCTTCCCGCGCCAGCAGTTTTCGGCGGGTCCCTACACGACGATCAGATCGACGTTTTGTAGCTCTTGCAGCAGCTTCTCCTGGAGAGAGGGCTGCCAGCGCCGCCAGAAGGATCGTTGGCCGGGTCGCCCCACGACGAAGTGCGTGACACCGTATTCTCGCGCGAAGTCGATGAGCGCTCCCGCCACGTCGTCGCGCTTGAGCACGATGACCATCCCGCCCATGCGCTGGGCGGCCTCCAGGGTCTCGCCGACCGCGCGCTGCGCCTCGGCGCTGATGACCTGCGGGGCCTCGCCGGGCGTACGCACGTACACGGCATACCACGGGGCGTTTAGCTGCGTGGCCAGTCGCGCGGTTTTGCGCAGGATCGCACCGGGATCGGGCCCGCCGCTGCTCAAGGCCACGGCCACCTGCCCTACCCCGCCCGGGGTGTGCTCGCTGGCGGACGCTTCCTCGGCGCGCTGGCGGCGGTCGAGGAAGTTGGCACTCTCGCTCAGCGCCATCTCGCGTAGGCGGGTGAGGTTCTGCGGGGTGAAGAAGTTACCGAGCGCCTGGGCGACCCGGTCCGGGGCGTAGATTTTGCCTGCTTGCAGCCGCTCGATAAGATCCTCGGCGGGCAGGTCGATGTTCACGATCTGGTCCGCGCGCGTGAGGAACTCGTCGGGAATGCGCTCCTTCACCCGTACACCCGTCGCGCCTTCGACCACGTTGTAAAGGCTCTCCAAGTGCTGGATGTTGAGCGTGCTGATGACGCTGATGCCGGCGGCGAGCAGGTCCTCCACGTCTTCGAAACGTTTCTTGGTCTTCGCTCCCGGCGCGTTCGTGTGTGCGAGTTCGTCCACCAGCGCGACCGTGGGCGCGCGCGCGATGACGGCGGCCGTGTCCATCTCGCGTAGTTCCACGCCGCGATACTGCGTGACAATCGGCGGGACGATTTCCAATTCACCGATCTGCGCCGTGGTCTCGGGCCGCGCGTGGGGTTCGACGTAACCGATGACCACGTCGACCCCGCGCTTCTTGAGCCGGTTGCCTTCGACCAGCATTTGGTAGGTCTTGCCCACGCCTGCGCAGGCACCCAGGTAGATTTTGAGCTTGCCCTGTTTTTGGCGGTGGATGAGGGCGAGAAAGTCTTCGGCCTTGCGGCGCGCAGGCTCGCCGAAGCTGGTGGCAGGGTCCGGGTTCATCGCGGGAGAGGCAAGTTCGTCAGAAAGGCAGGTAACGCGTCGATCCCTAACGGTGGGTCTCCGGCCGCTTGTTCTTCACCTTGGTCTGCGGCAGCGGCTTCTTGTCCTTGTAGTAGTAGCAGACTTCGACCAGCGTAGGCCAGAGTTCGAGCGAGGCGTGGATCTGGCTGATCACGTCGTCCACGATGCGGCTGACGTTCTGCTGGAAGAAGTCCGGCTCGAAGCCGTAGAACGCCTTGGACAGGCTGTCGGCGAAGAGGTGCAGGGCCTGGCGGCGCTCCTGCCCATCCGCTTCCCGCGCGGCAGCCTGGACCTCCCCGTGCACGGCGGACACGCGGGCGAGGATTTCCTCGGAATCCTGCAACGTCACCTCGCCCTCGTAGTGGAAGCGGATCGTCAGATCGTCCTGGTGGTAGACGCTGTCCTTGATCTTCTTTTTGAGCAGGCTGCACAGTTCCTCGTTGAAGACCTCCATGGCCAGCGGGTTGCGCATGTAGTTGTTCTTCGTGTGGTTCTGCGCGGCGTCGACGTGCGCGCTGGCGAGCCCTGCCTGCTGCACCCACAGGCGGTAGATGTAATCCTCGAAGCGCAGACGCGTCGGGAAGAAGGGCGGCAGCCCGGGGCGGTTGTCGTACCCGGCCACGCCGCAGTCCATCCGCCAGCTTTTGCTCGTCACCACGGGTCGGAAGTTGACCAGCACGTACTGATCGTTGAGTTCCTGCGGGTCGATCTGGTGCGCGTTGTCCAGGAACATCGACACGTAGTCGAGCGCGTCGATGTCGTTGGTGCCGGTGCGGAAGGTCTGCGCGATCTTGACCTGCGCGTCGCGGGCCAGCTTGCCGCGTTGGAGCAGGAGCGCGTTGTCGCGGGTGAACTCCCGCGTGGTGTTGGTCTCCAGGTCCATGGACGTGTCCACCAGGAAGTCGCCGCGCTCGTAGTTGGGCGGCACCTGGCTGACCTTGTGGCCCAACACCTCGTCGAAAGCTTCCAGGAGGTCGAACGACTTGCGCGCGTAGCCTTTCTGCTCGGTGGCGCGGTAGAGCTTGCCGCGGGCGATCTCGTCGTCGCCGAGCGACTCCGGGCTGTCCTCGATGAGCGCCTCGGGACGCATGTCGTCGTCCGAACTGATGAGGAACTTGCCCAAAGTCCACATGAGCGTGCAGTTGCGGTTGCCGCCGTAGCTGGGGCGGAAGAGGTTCTTGACGAGCAGTTCCAGTTTGCGGTCGCGCAGCTTGCGGCTGAGCAGCCCCAGGAACTCTTCCTTTTCCCGGGGGCCGACGTAGTAGAGTTCGTTGACCGTGCGCGTGTTCTCCAGCAGCGGGAAATACTTCTCGTGGTTGGCGGCGCTGGAGTCGTCGAAGACCATGAGCTTCACGGCGTGGCCGTTGCGCCAGAAGTTCGCGTCGTACGCCTCGATGGCTTCGGCCACGTCCCGCAGTCGGTAGGTGGGGATGGCGAAAACGGTGGTTTCAGGTTCCATGAGGAAACGATTTATCCGAGCAGAATGCCGTCTGCGTGCATGACCAGAACGGCCGACGAATCGATGGTGCAAAGAGACAAGCGGCTGGGGTCGTCGGAAAGGATTCGTTGCGACATGAGCGGTCAAGCCCTCATGAAGCGCCGCGGATCAATCCGCCGCACCGGTGAACCGTGAGCAAATCAGAAACAAACCAGGGCGGCTACCAGGGCGAGACAGACCACCATGGTGCCGGCCAGGCACCAGCAAAGACGCTGGAGATGCCTCAGGTAAACCGGATCGACCTGCGGCCACGTTGAATCGACGATCCAACGCACCGACAACTCCAGGGCGGCGAGTACGAACCCTTCCTCGTTGAGATAACGAACGAAGGCCGCCCGCTGTACCTCACTGAGATTGTCAGCCGTCGCACAGATCAGCACCCCACCGTCTCTTTCCCGTTTGACGAGGAGCAGGTTCTCGGGACGGCGGAGGTAGAACTCCGCCGCCGTCCCGGTCGTCCGCTTGCGGAAGAGCGGTTGCATGGTGGAAGCACCGGGGTGCCCGGCGGCAGCAAACACTTATTTGGTGGAGGAAGGAAGCTTGCCGTCCAGCGCCAGGTTGAGCAGCACCGTGTTCACGCGCGGTTCGCCGAAGACCCCCAGGTCACGGCCTTCCGTGTACCGATCCACCAATTGACGCACCTCGTCCGCTGACTTGCCACGCTCCCGCGCCACGCGCGGAAGCTGCAACGCGGCGTTGGCCACCGAGATGTGCGGGTCCAAGCCGCTGCCCGAGCGGGTCACCGCGTCGGCCGGCACGGGGTCCGTTTCCTTCAGGCCGTTGGCAGAACGGTAGGCGGCCACCAGATCCTTGACGCCGTCGAAGTTGCCCGGATCGGCCACGTCCTTGCCAGCGGCGTCCTTCTTGTGCTGACCGTTGATGAGTTTGTCGCTGGTCGGCCCCAGGTTGGTGCCGCCGCTCGCGGTCGAATCGTAGCCGGCCGCTCCCGCCGCGGACGGCCGCGGATTGAAATACTGCTTGCCGCCGAAGTTCTGGCCGAGGAGTTCGCTGCCGAGCACCGTCTGGCCATCGGCGGCCACGATGAGGCTGCCGTTGGCTTTGTGGTGGAAGATACCCTGGCCCAGGCCCCAGACCACCAGCGGATACAAGCCGCTGACGACCAGGCCCAGCACCACCGTGGCCAGCACGGAGGTAAGCGTTTCCTGCCAGAGGGAATATCCCTTGTTGTCGACGGGTGAGCCCGCGCCGGCCCGATCCGTCTGGAGCGAGGCGTTGCGGTCAGCCACGGGGCGGTTGGAAGTGAGATCTTGAGTTTTCATGTTCGTTGAAGTGGGAAGACGAGTTCAAACCAGGTGTAGCGCACCGACGATCACGTCGATGACCTTGATGCCGATGAAAGGCACGATGATGCCGCCCAGCCCGTAGATGAGCAGGTTGCGGCGCAGGAGCGCGTCCGCGCCAAGGGCGAGGAACCGCACGCCGCGCAGCGCCAGCGGGATCAGCGCGATGATGACCAGCGCGTTGAAGATCACCGCGCTCAGGATGGCGGAGCTTGGACTGTTCAGGCGCATGACGTTGAGCGGCGCGATGGCCGGGAAAGCCACGATCAGCAGCGCCGGGATGATGGCGAAGTACTTGGCCACGTCGTTAGCGATAGAAAACGTGGTGAGCGCCCCGCGGGTCATGAGGAGCTGTTTGCCGATCTCGACGACCTCGATGAGCTTGGTCGGGTTGCTGTCGAGGTCCACCATGTTGCCGGCTTCCTTGGCCGCCTGGGTGCCGGTGTTCATGGCGACGCCCACGTCGGCCTGCGCGAGCGCGGGCGCGTCGTTGGTGCCGTCGCCGGTCATGGCGACCAGCCGGCCACCGTGCTGTTCCTTGCGGATGTAGGCGAGCTTGTCCTCGGGGGTGGCCTGCGCGAGGAAATCATCCACCCCGGCCTCCTTGGCGATGGCCCCGGCGGTCAACGGGTTGTCGCCGGTGATCATCACGGTCTTGATGCCCATCGCGCGGAACCGCTCGAAGCGGTCGGCCAACCCACCTTTGACGATGTCCTTGAGGTAAATGACTCCCAAGGCTTTTTCCTTGGTGGCCACGACCAGCGGCGTGCCGCCCTTGCTGGAAATGTTCGTGACCGCGGTGTCGATCTCGGCGGAGAACTTGCCGCCGACAAACGAGCGCACACTGTCGGCCGCTCCCTTGCGGTACTGCTGGCCGTCCAGGTTAACGCCGCTCATGCGCGTCTGCGCCGTGAAGGGCACGAACTCGGCGTTGGGCAACTGCGCGAGTTCGCGCCCCCGGATGCCCTCTTGTTGTTTGGCGAGCACAACGATCGAGCGACCTTCCGGCGTCTCGTCGGCGAGACTGGAAAGCTGCGCGGCGTCGGCGAGTTCGCGTGCGTCCACGCCGGGCGCGGGGATGAACTCCACCGCCTGCCGGTTGCCCAGCGTGATCGTGCCCGTCTTGTCGAGCAGGAGCACGTCCACGTCCCCGGCCGCCTCCACGGCCCGGCCCGACATGGCCAAGACGTTTTTCTGCACCAAGCGGTCGATGCCCGCGATGCCGATGGCGCTCAGCAGCCCGCCGATGGTCGTCGGGATCAGGCACACCAGCAGCGCGATGAGCACCGTCGGCGAGAAGTCCACGGGATGATCGGGCGTGCTCAGGAAGTGGCCGAAAGGCAGCAGCGTCATGCACACGAGCAGGAAGATGATCGTCAGCGCGGACAGCAGGATCGTCAGCGCGATCTCGTTGGGCGTCTTCTGACGCTTCGCGCCTTCGACGAGGCAAATCATGCGGTCGAGGAAGCTCTCGCCCGGGTTCGCGGAGATGCGGACCTTGATCTCGTCCGAGAGCACGCGCGTGCCGCCGGTGACGCTGGAGCGGTCGCCACCCGCCTCGCGGATGACGGGTGCGCTCTCGCCGGTGATGGCGCTCTCGTCCACGGTGGCCGCGCCTTCGATGATCTCGCCGTCACCCGGGATCGCCTCGCCGGCGGTGATGAGCACCGTGTCGCCTTTCCGCAGCGCGTCGGCGGACACCTGCTCGACGCTGCCGTTGTCGCGCAGGCGGTTGGCGGTGGTCTGGGTACGGCTGGCGCGCAGCGTGTTGGCCTGCGCCTTGCCGCGGCCCTCGGCCATCGCCT
>CAXUIU010000120.1:0-10015 GCA_964250955.1 uncultured Chthoniobacterales bacterium
CTTCTACAACCGCGTGTGGCGGCCCGCCGGGCACATCGAGGCCGTGGTGCTGGAACACGGCCGCGCGGTGGCGACGTGGCGCTACGACCGGATCGGTGCGGGCACCCTTTCTGTGCGCGTGTTCCCGTTCAAGGGACGGCTGCCGCGGCACGTGGGCCAGGCCGTGCGCGGGCAGGCGAAGGAGGTCGCGCGGTTCTTCGAACTGAAGCCGGCGGCGGTGCGGGTCGAGGCCCCGCTGGCGAGTTAAAAGTCGTTTCCGCAAAATGGGCCGCATCTTTTTTCCTCGCGGCGGGTTTCATCGGAGGTCGCGCGGGCGCAAAGATTTGGCCTTGCACCGTGCGTGCCCGCTCTGTGCGGGCACGCATCCAAGCAGAGATTTCGCCGCGTTCCACCTACCAACTTCCATGAAACTCCCTCTCCGCAGTCGTCTCCTCCCCTCGTTGACGCTGGCCTTGCTGGCGCTGGTTCCGGGTGTCCGTGCACAAACGGCCACCCCGTCGGTCCTCTACACTTTTTTCCAGACCTCGAACGTCGACGTAAACCCGCTCGGCGCACTCGTCCAGGACGCTGCGGGCAACTTCTACGGCACCACCCAGGGCGGCGGGTCGTACGGCTACGGCTCGGTCTACCGGGTAACGGCGGCCGGGGCGTTCACGACGATCTACAGCTTCCAGGGCAACGACGGCTCGACGCCGAGCGGCTCGCTGGTGATCTACACGGACGGCAACCTCTACGGCACGGCGTTTGACGGCGGGTCGTTCGGCTTTGGCACGGTGTTCAGCCTGACGCCGGGCGGCGTGCTGACGACGCTCCACAGCTTCAACCGCGCCGACGGCCGTTCGCCGCGCGGCGGCCTGGCGGTGGGCCTGGACGGCAACTTCTACGGCACGACCGTCGGCGGCGGCGCGGCCAACACCGGCACCGTGTTCCAGATCACCCCGGCGGGCGCGCTGACGACGCTGCACAGCTTCGTGCGCGGCGATGGCACGGGTCCGCAGGACACGCTCGTGCGCGGCACGGACGGCAACTTCTACGGCACGACAGCCTTCAACGGCTCGTCCGACAGCCGCACCGACGGTCCGGGCGGGGTCTTCCAGATTTCGCCGGCGGGCAACTTCCAGCTTTTGCACCTCTTCAACGGCCGGGTGGACGGCTACGGCGCCGTGGCCGGGCTCGTGCAGGGCAGCGATGGCGCGTTCTACGGCGTGAACCCCGACGGTGGCGCGAACGGCAGCGGCACGATTTTCCGGGTGCAGGCGGACGGGACCTTCAGCGTGATCTACACGTTCTCCCTGCCGTACGGCGACGGCACCAACCCTGACGGCTTCGCGCCGACGGCGACGCTGCTCGACGGGGGCAACGGCGTGTTCTACGGCAACGCCAACCTCGGCGGGATCAACGGCACGGGCACGGTGTTCTCGGTCACGTCGGCAGGGGCGTTTACAACCCTTTACAACTTCTCCGACATTTTCCGCGGGGAGAACTCGGAGGGGGCGTTCCCGTTCGCGGGCTTCGTGCGCGGAGCGGACGGGCGGCTCTACGCACCGATCTCGGCCGGCGGGGCGAACGCGGAAGGCACGGTGGACGCCTTCACGCTGAGCGGCACGCCGACGGCCTCGTTCTTCAGCGGGCAGGTGGCGCTGGGCAACGGGGTATACTTCCTTACGTTCCCGAACGGCAACTACTTCGGTTACTACTCGTATCTGAGCACAGCGAACTACCTCTACCACTTCGACCTGGGCTACGAGTACGTCTTCAACGCCAACGACGGCAAGGCGGGCGTGTACCTGTACGATTTCAAGAGCGGGCACTTCTTCTACACGTCGCCGACGTTTCCCTTCCCGTACCTGTACGATTTCACGCTCAACGCCGTGTTATATTACTACCCGAACACGGCCACGCCGGGGCACTACACGACAAACCCGCGCTTCTTCTACAACTTCGCCACGGGGCAGATCATCACGCAGTAACGCGGCTATCTTCCCACTGCCAGACGGACGGCGATCCCACTGGCGGTCAAGCGGAACCCGGCCGCCTCATATAGCCGCCGGGCGTTGCCGCGCCACTCGCTGACGCACAGCGCGGCTTGCGGCAGGCGGTGTTCCTCGAAAATCCACCGGAGCGCCGTCTGCACGAGGCGCGTCCCCAGTCCGCGTCCGCGGGCAGCGGGACGAACGGCGAGGTACTCGATGAAGCCCTCGTGAGGCGCGTGGTTGACCGACGCGCATATGTACCCGAGCACGCGCAGGCCATCGACGGCGGCGAAAATGATGTGTTCGTCGTCGCGGCTGGCGAGTAGTTCGTCCGCGGGCGTGCTGCCGGCGGCGGGGAAGGAGTCAGCGTGCAACCGCGCGAAGCCGACCTCATGGGCGGGGCGCAAAGGCGGGAGAGGCTCCGGCGCGGAAGCCCACGCGGTGCGGGAGGCGACGTAGAGGTGCGTCAACGTCCCCAGCGAGCCGCCGCGCGATTGGAGGAAGCGCAGCCCGGCACGGTTCTCGGCGTGCAGGAACGCCTCCACCCGCCGCACCGAACGAGGTAGCCCGGCAAGGAGCGCGTCGAGGAGCGCGGGTGCAATGCTTTGCCAGGAGAACCCGCCTTCCACCCACGGACCCCACAGCCAGCCGCGGGTGCGCTCGGCGTCGAGTTGGCAGCCGGCCGCCGCGACGATCTCACCCGCCTCGGCGACGACAAACGCGCGTTCCCAGCCGTTCGGGAACGTCCCTTCCTCGCGCAGGGCCGCCCGCATGGCCGCCGGCGTGTCCGCCGCGCAGTGCAGCGACTGGCTGGCGGCAACGGCGTTGAGTCGCGCCACGAACCCGGCAAGCGCCCGCAGGTCGTCGGTCGCGGCGTGGCGGATGGTCGGAGCATTCATCGCCCGGCAACGTACCGCCGCCACACCCCGGCCGCAAAGCGAGGGCACCGAATGGCCTCCGCCAAACGTATTAAGGGCATGTCCGCCGCCGCCGATCTCGCCGCCGCCGAACTGCCTCCCGACTTCGTCGCCGCCAGCCGCACGAAACTGGCGCGGTTCGTCGAAGACGCCCGCGGTCGCTCGGACGGCGTGCTGGTCCTCTGCCACAGCGACGCCGACGGCCTCGCCGCCGGTGCAATCCTGACGGAGGCTCTCCGTCGCGCCGGGCTGGGGCAGGTAGACGTGCTTGCCACCGGCAAGGCCGGCAACGCGTGGGCGGAAGACACCGCTGCCCTTTTGGCCGAACGCCGTCCGGGAGCCCTGATCGTCACCGACCTCGGCGTGCGCGCAGAACCCGTCTGGGACGGCCCGCCCGCGCTGTTGATCGATCATCACCGCCCCTCCGGCTTGCCGCCCTCGGCGGATGAGACCGTCATCACTGGCTACGGGGTGGATCCGACGCCGACCAGTGGCATCCTGGCGCTTGCGTGCGCGGGCGGATTGGAGGGTGTGGACGTGGACGACCTCGACTGGATTGCCGCCGTCAGCGCGCTCAGCGACCTCGGCGACAAGGCCCCTTTTTCCATCATCGCCGCGGCGAAGAAAAGCTACGGCGTCGGCGTCCTGCGTGACACCGTGACCCTCCTCAATGCCCCGCGCCGCTCCCCCAGCGGCGACGCTTCCAAGGCGCTCGAACTCCTCCTCTCCGCGCAGGGCCCACGCGATATCGCCAAAGGTGAAGGGCCGCTCGTCGATTCTCTCCGACACGACAAGGAAGAGGTCAATGCCGCCTACGCCGAAGCCAAGAAGGCCGGGCCGAAGTTCGCCGGCGAGGCGGCGGCGATCCGCATCCACACGCCCTGCCAGGTGCATCCGCTCGTCGCGCAAATCTGGCGCACGCGGCTGCCGAAGTTCATCGTCATGGGCGTGAACACCGGCTACCGGCCGGGTTGGGTGCATTTCTCCGCGCGTTGCGGCAAGGACAAGAACCTCCTCGACTTCTTCCGCAAACACCGCCCCGAGGGCGCGGACAAGAACCACTACGGCAACGGCCACGACCAGGCCGGCGGCGGCGCGCTGCCGACCGCAGTCTGGAACGTCTTCGCGCGTGATCTAGGCTTCGGCCCGGAGATGCAGGTCGCCGACGAAGCGGAGTCCGCCGTTCCTGCCTTATCCGCCGAACCAGAGCTTTTTTCCACGAAATGACCCCCGCCCTGCCTCCCAAGTCCCGCCTCGGTTTCGCCGTCCTCGTGCTCGGCCAGCCCGGCCTCAAGAGCAACGACACCCGCCGTTGGCAGAAGAACCCGCACCTCAAGACCTCTTTGGAATACCTCCATGGGATCTTCGGCTATCTGGAGAAGCAGAAGATCACGATGTACCGCATGTCTTCGGACGTGGCCCCGTACGTCACGCATCCCGACATGCCGCAGTTCCACGGGCAGGTGGCCGATTCCCTCAACGAACTCGACGCCCTCGGCCGCCGGGCGCGCGAGATCGGGCTGCGGCTGTCTTTCCATCCCTCGCAGTACACGATCCTCAACAGCCCTGATCCGGAGTTGAACCGCAAGAGCGTCCTGGACATCGAGAGTCAGGCGACGATCCTCGACCACATGGGCGCGGGGCCGGAGGGCGTCATCATCGTGCACGTCGGCGGCGTGTACGGCGACAAGGCGTCGGCGATGGACCGATGGACGGCGAGTTACCAGGCGCTGCCCGAAGCGTCCAAACGCCGGCTGGTGTTGGAGAACGACGACATCTCTTACTCCGCCGGGAACGTGCTCGAACTCCATTCCCGTACGGGGGTGCCATGCGTGTTCGACTCGCACCATTTTTGTTGCAATAACCTCGAAGGGCTCGACCTGGGCGAGACGGCGGAGAAATTCCTCAAGACGTGGCCGGCGGGCGTGCGGCCGAAGGTGCACGTCTCCTCACCGCGCACGCAAATGCGCGAACTCAAACGCCGCAACCGCAAGACCAAAAAGCTGGAGACCGTGGCAATGCCGCCGATCTGGACCGGGCACGCGGACTACGCCGATCCATTCGCGTTTATCGACCTGATGCGGCGGTATCCGGCGGACGCGGAGTTCGACATCATGTTGGAATCGAAGTCGAAAGACCTCGCTCTGCGCCGGCTGCGCAACGACGTGGTGCGCTACGCGCCAGACTTGGCGGGGCGCTTCGGGTTGTCCACTGACGAACCCGTGCCCGAGGAGGAAGAGATTATCCTGAGCGAACCGCCGCCCGTGAAGGAAGCCGCGGTGCTGCCATAGCGTCTTGCGCGCTGAATAGGCAGCAATCCCGCGCACGCCGGACGGTCCAAGTTTGCTCCATTCCATGCTCCGCTTGTCGGTAATTCGTCCCTTGTCGTTGCGAGCGCTTCTGACCAGCGCCGTGCTGACCGCCGCTTCTCTTTCTGACGTTTCAGCGGACCAGCTACGCGACTATCCTCCGCCTGAGTTTCATCAACTGGAGGCGGCCAAGGCGCCCATCGATCCAATCAATTTTTCTAGGCCCATGCTGGTGGCCGCCATCTTTCAGGAAACCAACCGGCAGCGCGCAGACCAAGGGCTTCCCGCGTTCCTGCCTGACGAAAGAGCTTCCGGGGCAGCCCGCCTACACGCCAAGTGGATGGCCGATAACCACTCTCTTTCGCACGATGAGCCTTCCGCTCGGGGGACGCCGACCACCTCGTCAGACCGACTGGTGCAGCAAGGGCTGCGGCCATACCTCACCGCGGAAAATATCGCCTACAATCTCCTGCCGGACATCACTCCGGGCAGACCCTTCTACACACGCTTGGTGGATGGCCTTCGGGTCTATTCTTACCAGCCTGACGGCCCGGCGCTGAAAGCGCATACCTACAATGATTTTGCGCGGGCTGTCCTAGCTCAATGGATGCACTCGCCATTGCACCGTGCGCACATCGTCAATCCCAAGCTTCAGTTCCTCGGTGTGGGAGTCGCACTCTCCCACCGACGAGGACATCCAGACACCATCTACGTAGCACAGGATTTTTTTACACCCCACGGTTTTCCATCGGGGTCTCCCTTCGATGCTGGCGAAGCAACTCTGTTACCGCGACGGCCATAGGGAAAAAGCGGAGGCCGCACGCCCGACACCAGCCAAACCGACCACCCAGCAAGTGGCCGGTTTAGCGTTTAACCGGATGGATGGTCAGAGCCGCGAGCCACCCGTGCTGACGATATGCACGCTCGTCGCGTGTGCGCCCTTCTCGTTGCTCACTTCCTCGAAGCGTACTTCCGTGCCGACTTTGAGCTGGTCGAAGTCACCGTTCCGCAGATTGTCGCGGTGGAAGTACACGTCGCGGCCTTGCATGTCCGTAATAAATCCGTAGCCGTCCGCCGCGAACAGCTTGGATACCATCGCGTGCGCGCCATCGGCGTTATGCGTTTTGACTTTCTGGTGCTGGCGCTGGGTGATTTCCTTGAGTTGGCGCTCCATCGCGCGGAACGCGTCGCCGATGACCTTCGTCAGCGGTTCGTGCATCTCATGCCTGGTCGGTTTCTCGTTGACGACGAGTTCGTGATGCGGGGGCACGGTCACGTCGATGCGCACGTGGAACGGGCTGCCTGAATGCTGCGCGTGGTTGGGCTGCTCGATGATGATGTCGCAACGGCTGATGTGGTCGCAAAATTTGTCGAGCCGTGCGGCCTTGTCGCGCACCAGCGTTTCGATTTCGTCGCTCTTGGCGACCCCACGGTAGGAGATTTCGATGGGTTTTTGCATAGGAAAACGTGGTCCCGCTTCAGGCCGTGTGCAACGCCGAGAAATGCCCCAAGATGTCGGCCGCTTCCGCGCGCAAGAGGTCGGCGTGGACGGTCTCGGCCAAGTGTTTGCGCACCTCGGGCTTGAGGTGCTCGGTGAGCAGTTTGTCGATCTGCGCGGGCACGGCGAGGCGCCAATCGGCAGGCTTCTCTTTTTCGACGAGTTCGTTGATGCGCCCGGCGATGGCTTTGACCGCCCGGCGGTCGTTCTCCATGTCGATCTTGTCATGGTCGGCCGAGCCACCGCCGGTCTGGCCAGCGCCCGAGCCCTTGAAACGGCCGGCGCGGTCAGTAACCTTGTCTTCGTAGCGGCCGTGCGCGTCCTGTTCGTAGTCGGAATCGATCTGATGCAGGCCAGGTTTGCCGTTGGGACGTGCTTCGACGCGGAACGCCTTGAGTCCGCCGCGGTCGGCGACGATGAGGAGAGTGTTGGTTGGCATGAAGGGAATCTTTGAGGGGGGAACGGAACTCCCCGTCAACTGATTCGTGTCCGGTGCGGCGCGAGGCCGGAAGTCGGGGGCAATTAGCGCCCGTCGTTCAGGGACACGGTGGGGAAATACGTCCCCCGTAGTTCACGCCGCCACCACGCGCCGGTGCGGCGGTGTTCGGCCGGATCGGTGAAGCGGTAGTCGTACAGGGCGGCGCGCACGTAGCGCGGCGGCGCGTCGGGGAAAGGATTTTCCTCCAAAAGCGCGAGCACGGCCGGCGAACCCTGGAGCAGCCGCACCAAGAACGGCTCGAACCACGGCAGTTCGCGCTCGCGGGCCAAGGCGGCGAACCACATCTGCCAGTCCAACCGCGGCAGGTGAGGGCCGACGAAAACCGGGGCGCGCTGCGGATCGCCGGCTTTGTAGCGAAAGACGTAAGGCTGCCAATGTTCGCCGTCGCGGCTGCCCTCGATGGTGATCTCGGGACGCTCGGTCGTCATGCTGGCAAAAAGGCCGTAGGAGTTGAGCGACTGGAAGGGTTGGATGTACCCGCCGTAAGTTCCCCGTAGAAAATTGGACGTGGGCCACTCCGGGAAGATCACCTGCCAGAGCAGCAGTGCACCGAAGACGACGTAAACCAACGCCACCGGTGCGCGCAGCCAGCGCCACGGGCGGGGATCGCGGGCGGTGAGGGCGTTTTGCAGAACCAGCCAGCGCGGCCATTGCCGGTCGTCGAGCAGGAGCAGGCACAGGGCGGCGGTCAGCCCGTTGAAGAAGCCGTAGTTCCCCGTCAGCGCGATGAGGGCTTGCAGCGTGACCAAAGTCCAGAATCCCGCCAGCCTCATCCGGCGCGGACCCCACACGAAGAACGGCGCGACCAGTTCCGCGAAGAACACGAACCCTGCCGAACCCGCCTGCCACCACGGCGGAGCCTGGTGCAGCCACCAGCCAATCCACGTCGGCAGCGGCTGCGTCTCGTAGTGGTAACGAAGCGCCGTCAGCCCGGACCACGTCGCGTCGCCGCTCGTGAGCTTGACCACCCCGGACATGAGCATCAGCCGGAACAAGAGCCAGCGCAGCAAAAACATTCCCACGCGCGACACCGGCGGCAGCGCGGCGCGCGGTCCCGCCCACCAACGCAGCGGCGCGAGGAAGATGCTCAGGAACCCTGCTTCCAACAGCAGCGCGTCCCATTGGTAGCCCATGAACACCTGACCCGCCCCACACAACGACAGGTAGAGCGCCCACAGCAACACGAGGCACAACACCGGGGCCACGCCCACGATCAGCCCCAGCGCCAGGACCATCCCGCCGTCGCACAGCCCATGCAGCGCGCCATCGCTCCCGCCGACGAGCCAAGCCAGCGAAGGCATCTCCAAAAACCCTCGTCCGCGCACAGCCTCCAGGTACGGCGCGAACGGCAAGATCCCGCCGCGGCCGACGAGTCCGTCCACCTGCACGCGCAACGACAGGAACGCCGCGAAGTACACCGCCCCCAGCGCGCGCAGAAACCACGTCCGCGCCGTTCCGAACGTCGCCCGGCGCAGGTCGTTGCCCCAACCCCAACGCACCACTGCGGAAAACAACGTCCGGTGCTCCGCCACGAACCGGTAGCCAGCCTCCGTCGTCCGCCGCACGCCGGGCACCTTGCGGTAAGCCCACAGCGGAAATCCCGACCATGCGCTCTTCCCGCCAACGAAAAGCAGCCGGCACACCGCCTCCGCCCCGCCGGTGACGTGGCTGTCGGGTTCCACGAGCTTGACCTCGCGCGTGTATTCCTCTGGCAGGATCGACGGAAAATCGCCCCCGACTTCCTGCGACGGGGCGTAGTCCACGCGCTCGCCGGTGATCTCGCGCATCCGCTCGGCCGTCCGGCGGCAGAACCCGCAATCGCCGTCGATGATGACCAGCGGCTTCGTGACCGTCCGGTCCGCGCAATGCGCAGGCGACTCGTTCGGCCCCGGGGTCATTCGGGCAACACAAAAGTCTCGCCCACCGCGCGCAGGGCCACGCGCCCGGGCTGTCGCGCCAGCGCCGCCTCGAAGCGCCGGATCGGTTCGCCGAAAGGCTCCGCGCTCAGCTTGAACGTCTGGTGGTGCATCGGCAGGACATACTGCGCTCCCGCCAGGTCGGCCATCTCGACGGCCTGCTCGGGCGTGCAGTGGCTGTTGATCCACGGGTCGTACGCGCCGATGGGCATGAGGGCCAAATCGAAAGTTCCATCCGCGCCGCCGCGCCCGTGCAAGCGCCGGAACTTCGGCGTGAACGACGTGTCCCCGCCGACGAGGATCGCCCGGCCGCCGCGCCGCAGGACGTAGCCGTTGTAGCCGCGGTGGTCGTCCGTGCGCATCCGCGCGCCCCAGTGACGTACCTCGAACGCTTCCACCTGGAGTTCGCCGCCGTCGCGGGCCAAGGCGCCCCCGGTGCGGCTGAACTTCAGGGTGGTGCCCTCGCTCCAGCCGAGTTCGGTGACGTGCCCGCGCAGTCGGGTGCCGCGCAGCAGGTCGCCCGTGGCTTGAGCCGTCACCACGAGCGGGCGGCGGTCGAAGCGCCGGAGGGTGCGCAGGTCGAAGTGGTCCATGTGCGCGTGGGAGAGCAGGATCAGGTCGATAGGTGGTAAATCGTGGAAACGCAGCGCCGGGGCGACATAGCGCTTCATGCCGAGCACGAGGGGGCCGGCGAGGTGGATGCCGACGTGGTTGCCCAAGACGGGGTCGGTAAGGATGTTCACCCCGTAGAAGTTAATGAGTACCGTCGAGTGCCCGAGCCAGGCGGCGGTGAGGCGGTCGTCCGGCCAAGTCAAGGGTGCGGGCCGGAACGGGGCCGGGGCAACGCGGCGGCGGGTATCGTCGGCAATCCTTTTGAGGTAGCGCCAATACGGCGAGGAGAAC
>CAXUIU010000121.1:0-10010 GCA_964250955.1 uncultured Chthoniobacterales bacterium
GGCGTAGAACGCGGCGGGGGTGGGGTCGGTCAGGCGGCCGTTGGTCACCAGTCCCGCCCAGCGGCCGTGGGCGGCGGCCGTGCGTAGGAGCGGGGTCAATGCCTGGCCCTTCGGGTCGGTCGAGAGCGCGCGGTGGTTGCCCTTCACCCCGCAAGCGAGCGCGCTGGCGGCAGCGGCGGAGTCGGGCACGGCGAAGTCCGCCGCCGACGTGCCCAAGAGCGCGACATGGGGCAGCGAGTCGATGGCGAGCCGGTGGTCCGCGCCTCCCTCATAGAGCCGGGCGGCGGTCAGCTTGCCCGTCACGAGTCCCTCGCCGACGAACAGGATGATGCCGAAAGGCTTGCGCGGCTGGACGTAAGCGCGGAAGTACCACACCCCAAGCGCGACGAACAACCCCAGCAAGGCCAAGGCGAGCAAGTGGTTGCGCTGGCGCATGGGGAGGAAGGATGAAGGATGGGGGAGGGAGGATGAAAGCAGAAAAGGAAGAAGAGAAAGCAAAGGCATGTTTGCGGTTGCTCTTCGGGCGTCCTCCTTCATCCTTTCCGCTGCATGCCGCCCGTTCTTCTCATCATCCGCGACGGTTGGGGGATCAATCCCCACGGTCCCCTCCAGGCCGAACAGGACGGCGACGCCACCGTGCTCGCCCACACGCCGTTCCACGACCACCTCCTGGCCGCCTACCCGCACGGCCGCCTGAGCGCCAGCGGGCTCGACGTGGGCCTGCCCGACGGGCAGATGGGTAACTCGGAGGTCGGTCACCTTAATCTCGGCGCGGGCCGCATCGTCTACCAGGACCTCACCCGCATCACCAAGGCGCTCGAGGGCGGCTGGCTCGCGGACAATCCGGTCATCAAGGAAGCGTTCGCCAAGGCGTGCGAACCCGGCCGGCGGCTGCACTTCCTCGGGCTGGTCAGCGACGGCGGGGTTCACAGCCACCAGGACCACCTCGTCGCCCTCGCCAAGATCGCCCACGCCGCCGGGGTGTCGGAAATCCTCGTCCACGCGTTCACCGACGGCCGCGACACGTCGCCGACCGGCGGGGTCCGGTACCTCGAAACCCTCGAACTCGGCCTCGCGGATACGGGCGCGCGGATCGCGACGGTCATCGGGCGTTACTACGCCATGGACCGCGACAACCGCTGGGAACGCACCAAGCTCGCCTGGGACGCCGTCGTCAATGGCAAGGGCACCGTCTGCGCGCTCGATCCTACCGACGCCGTCCGGCCGCTGTACGACGGCGGCACCACGGACGAGTTCCTGCCGCCGATGGTGTTCCCGCCGCCCGCCCCGCCGCCCGCCGCCGACGAGCCGCGCGTGCGTGATGGAGACGTGGTGTTCTTCTTCAACTTCCGCGCCGACCGCACGCGGCAGCTCTCGGCGGCGTTCCTCAAAGAAGACTTTGCTGGCTTCGACCGAGGGACGTGGCCGCGGGTGCACTACGTCACGCTCACGCAGTACGACGCGAGCTACGACTGCCCACACGTGTTCCCGCCGCAGACGTTGGAGAAGATTTTGGGCGAGGTCGTCTCCGCGGCCGGCAAGCGCCAACTCCGCATCGCCGAAACGGAGAAGTACCCGCACGTCACTTATTTCTTCAACGGCGGGGTCGAGACGCCCTTCCCCGGCGAGGACCGCCGCATCATCCCGTCGCCGAAGGTCGCCACGTACGACCTCCAGCCGGAGATGAGCGCGACTGCCGTGACGGCGGAGGTGCTCAAGGATCTAGCCGACTACGACCTCGTGATCCTCAACTTCGCCAACCCGGACATGGTGGGGCACACGGGCGTGGTCGAGGCGGCGGTCCAGGCGGTGGAAACCATTGACGACGGCGTGCAGCAGGTCATCGAGCGCGCCCTCGAACTCGGTGGCAAGGCGCTCGTCACCGCCGACCACGGCAACTGCGAATACCTGCGCAACCCAGACGGTTCGCCCAACACGGCGCACACGACCAACCTCGTGCACCTCATCTACGTGGCGGCGGACGCGGCGGGCTACGAGGTGGACGACGGTATCCTGGCTGACGTGGCCCCGACGCTGTTGGCGTTGCTCGGCATCGAACGTCCCATCGAGATGACGGGGCAAAACCTCCTGCGCCGCGCCGGGGTCGAAAAGGTGGCGACCTAGGGCGGCGCTTCAATCTAACGAAGTCAGCCCGGCAATGATGGCATATCGTGTCACCGACACGGCGTCGTGCAGGTTGAGCTTCTGCATCATGCTGGAGCGATGCTTGTCGAGCGTCTTGACGCTCACGCCCAGGACCGCGGCGGCTTCCTTGGTGGACTTCCCTTCGGCGACGAGCCGGGCCACCTGCATCTCGCGCGCGGTGAGGATCTGCCAACCCGGCAGGATCGCCATGCGCGGGTTGGCCTGGATGAGCGTCGGATCGAAATACTTGCCTCCGCGCCGCACCCTTTCGATGGCTTCCATGAGCGTTTGCAGCGGCTGGGTTTTGAGCACGTAGGCGTCCGCACCCAGGGCGATGGCCTGGGCGATGAGTTGTTCCTGCGTGCAACCCGAAAAAAACACGACCCGCAGCCCGCGCAGCCGCCGCCGCAGACGGCTGAGCACCTCCACGCCGTTGAAACCGGGCAGCACCACGTCGAGCAAGAGCAGATCCGGCGCGTGCCGCACGCACAGATCCACGGCTTCCTGGCCCGTCCCGCCCTCTGCCACCACTTCGTAGAACCCGCCGGGACGACCGAGCGAGGACACCAGAAGTTCGCGCACAGCCCGGTGATCATCGATCACCACAAGGCGGGAAACCGTCGAAGCGGGGGGTACTTCTTTGAGCGCTTTGATGGAAGATGTTCTAACCTGTCGCACCTTGGTCACCATGGGGTATATACCCCACAAAACCGCTTTTGGCTGGGGTGCATTCTCGCCGCGAAGGGCGGGCAAGACCCCCTGGGCGTGTGGGAAGTCCTCACTTAAAGGTTCGAGGGTGTCCCACGTTTGGGCCGCAAGGCAGCCATTTAGGGGACAAGCCGCGTTACTTTCTAAGAAGATCAAGTTCTCACGCTTCCGCCATGAACGCTGCCGTGAAAAAGCGCATTCTTGTCATCGACAACGAACCGGCCTCCACCCGGATGGTGCGTCTCACCCTGGAACAGCACCACGGCTTCGAGGTCCATGAACTCGACGATCCCACCCACGCGCTGACCACCGCTGGCGTTTTTCGCCCCGACCTGATCCTGCTCGACGTGGAGATGCCCGCGCTCAACGGCGGCGACGTGGCGCGCCGGCTGCGGACCGTGCCAGGCCTCAAGGCCGTGCCGGTGGTATTTATGACCAGCCTGGTCAGCGAGGATGAAGCGGCCCACCCGATGTACTCGGACGGTGCGCGCGTGCTTGCCAAACCCGTGACCATGGCCAAGCTCGTCGATTGCGTGGCGAGTTTGCTGGACGGCTTTTGCGCCCGGCCGCTCGCTTCCTGACACCCTGCTCATCGCTATGATGTTTCCCATCCCCAGAAACGAGGTTCGGCGGTTGGCTGAAGTGCGCGACCTGTCTCTGCTCGACCCAGCACTTGAACCGATCTTCGACCGCCTCGTGCGGCTGGCCGCGCGCCACTTCGCGATGCCGATGGTAGCGATCACCGTGGTAGACGAGTACCGGACGTGGACCAAGGCGACGTTCGGGCTGCCCCCGCGCGACGTGGCGCGGGAAAACTCGGTCTGCGCGCGTACGATCATGCAGCGGGGCGTGCTGGTCGTCCCGGACGTGCGCGCGGACCGGCGCTTTGGTAGCGTGGTACCGGGGCTCGGCGCGGAGGAGGTGCGCTTCTATGCCGGCGCGCCGCTGCGTACGGCCGATGGTTGCGCGCTCGGGGCGCTCTGCGTGATGGACAATGTGCCGCGCGAGTTCACGGTCGAGGAAGAAGAGACGCTCGCCGATCTGGCCGCGAGCGTCATGGACGCGCTCGACCGTCGGCAACTGGCGCGCCGCTTGGCCGACGAAACCCGCCGCGGCCGGCAGGCGCGGAGCGCGCTCGCACGACAGGACCGTCTCCTGCAACGCCTCAACGCTTCGCAGGAGGAACTTGTCCGCCTGCGTGTGGCCGAGCAGGCGCAGCCCGACAAACCCGTCCAAGCGGAGACCGCGCTCTTGCGGGCCGCCAAGGAGGAAGCCGAGAAGGCGAACGCAGCCAAGAACGAGTTCCTGCTGCGCATGTCCCACGAACTGCGCACGCCGCTCAACGCCATCCTCGGCTTCGGCCAGATTCTGCAAGGTCCCGTGGTCGCCACGGAGGACCGGCGCACGGGTGCGGCGCACGTCGTCACGGCGGGCCGGCACCTGCTCTCCCTCATCAACGAGGTGCTCGACATCGCCCGCATCGAGAGCGGCCGGCTGGAACTTTCCTTGGAACCCGTCCGTGTACCCACTCTCGTCGGTGAGACGCTCGATTTGCTGCGCCCGCTGGCGGCCGAGCGCCGCATCACCCTCGAAGTCCGCCCGCGCGCCGATGCTGACAGCGCCGTCCTCGCCGACCGCCAACGGCTCAAGCAGATCCTGCTCAACTTCCTGTCCAACGCCGTCAAGTACAGCCCCGAAGAAGGCCGGGTCGTGGTGCATTGGCGCGCCGAACACGGCCAGGCTCTGCGGCTGTGCGTGTCTGACGAGGGGCCGGGGATGTCGCGCGAACAGACCGCACGGCTTTTCGTAGCCTTCGAGCGGCTCGGTGCGGAGGGCTCCGATATTCCCGGCACCGGCCTGGGGTTGGCGCTCTCCAAGCACTTGGCCAAGGCGATGCGCGGTCGGATCGGCGTGCGCACCAGTTCGGGCCGCGGCAGCACCTTCTGGGTGCGCCTGCCTTTGTGGTCGGACGCCTTTGAGCCGGCCGTGCCCGTGCCGTCCATCTTCCCCGCCGCATGAACGCTCCCGGCGACCTCACTGGGTTGAAGATCCTCGTCGTGGACGACGAGCCCGCCAATGTCGCCCTGCTGCGATACATCCTGACGGCGGCGGGCTACACCCGGCTGTGTTGCGTGATGGACGCCCGGCAGGCGATGCCGGCGTTCAGCGAGTTCGCTCCCGACCTCATCCTTCTGGACCTGATGATGCCGTTCGTCAGCGGCTTCGAGATCATGGAACAAATCCGCGCCATCACTCCCGCTGCCGACGCGTTGCCGATCCTGGTCCTCACCGCCGACGTGAACACCGAGAGCAAGCACCGCGCACTTCTGGCGGGCGCTTCGGACTTTTTGACGAAGCCCTTCGACCAGGTCGAGGCGCTCTTGCGTATCCGCCACCTGCTTCAGCTCCGCTCCCAGCACCAGCAGCTCGCCCAACACAATGACCACCTCGAAGACACCGTGCGGGAGCGCACGGGCGAACTGCGCGCCACGCTCGGGCGGCTGGAGGACACACTTCACCAACTGCGTTCGACCCAGCAGCAGGTCATCCAGCACGAACGCCTGAGTGCGCTCGGCTCGATGGCGGCAGGGCTGGCGCACGACTTCAACAATTCACTCTCACTGATCCTCGGCTACAGCGAACTCCTCCTGAGTGAACTGGCCACCACCCCGTACCGCGAGCAGTCCGACGAGTATCTCGGCACGGTCATCACGGCGGCGCAGGATGCGGCACGGATGTTCGGGCGGCTGCGCAGCATCTATCGACAGGCCGACCACGACCAGGACTGGCAGACCGTCGATCTGAATGCGCTGGTCGAACAGGCGGCCACGTTGACCCGCCCGCGCTGGCACGGGCAGGCGCTCGGCCAGGGCGTGACGATCCGTTTGGGCACGGACCTGGCTCCCGCCTTGCCGGCGTTGTTGGCCGACGCGGCGGAGTTGCGCGAGATGCTCACCAACCTGATCTTCAACGCCGTGGACGCGCTGCCCGCCGGGGGCGAGATCACCCTGCGCACGCGCGTCGGGGCCGGGGAGGACGAGGTGGTGCTGGAGGTGGCCGACACGGGCGTGGGCATGGACGAGGAAACGCGCCGGCGCTGCCTGGAGCCCTTCTTTACGACCAAGGGCCAGAAGGGCACGGGCCTGGGGCTGGCCATGGTCTACGGCACCATGCAGCGCCACGGCGGGCGCATCGAACTGGAAAGCCAACTCGGACGCGGCACCATGTTCCGGTTCTACCTGCCCGTGGAGGCAAAAATCCCCGAGCCCGTCTCGACGCCGTCCGAGGATGTTCGCCATTCCCTGCGCATCCTGGCGGTGGACGACCAGCCGGTGCTCTGCGAGATCCTCGCCGAACACCTCACGGAGGATTGGCACACGGTAGAGTCCGCGGCCGACGGGCGCGAGGCGTTGGAGATGTTCCGCGCGCACGCGGCGGGCCTCCATCCGTACGATCTGGTCATCACCGACAAGGCCATGCCCCACATGAACGGCGAGCAACTCGCCACGGCCGTCAAGGCGATGGCCCCGGGAACGCGGGTCATCATGCTGACCGGCTACGGCGCGCCGTCCGAGAACGGCCTGTTGCCTGCGAACGTGGATATGATCGTGGACAAGCCAGTCACCCGCCAGGCGCTCCGCGAGGCTGTCGCCCGCGTGATGGCCGAGGGGCTGACGATGCCAGCCGTGGCCATGGCGAATTGTTAGAGCGCTTTGCTCGCTTCAGCTATTGGCGCGTCCGCGCGGCAGCGTCCCGGCCGGTCCTTAGATTTCCGGGTAACGACGTTCGTACGCGCCTGATGATCCAGAAACAGATGGAACCCGTTGGAGACGCGTCAGAACCAGTTGTGACAAGCGGCCGCGGGGCAGCCTGACCAGAAGACCGGTTGCATCGCTCCTCACGCCGCCTCGCCGACTAGTTCCGGCCGCGGCAGGCGCGAGGTGATGGTATCCGGGTCCAGGTAGATCAACCCGCGCGTGTTCCGTGCGTCTTGCGCCAGCCAGCCGCCGTCGTCCGCCAGTCTGACCAACCGCGCCGGTGCGAGGTGTCCTTCCAAGGTGCGGTAGAGCACCACGTCACCCGGTGCGACTTCCACCGGTCGCTCCGAGGCGGCCAGGCGAGCGCCGAGTGCCCGTGAACATTCTTCCAGATCGGCCAGAGAGACGGCTTTAAGTTGCATGTAGCAAATGTAGTAAATCTTTTGAATGTAGCAAATGAAATAATTTTGCGTGCTTCCCGCCGGGTTTGCGCGTAGGTTTCCGCTGCATGAAAGACGAGGGCAGCATCTACGACCCATTCTCGTTCCGCCCGCCCCAGGACCTTGCTCCTGGTTTGACCGGCATGTGCGAACAGCTCGGTTACCGCAAGGCGCAGGCGCTTGGAGCCTGCCTGGAAGCGGTGTTGGAAATGATCGACGCCGACGAACCCGCCGTGCCGCGGCTGGTCACGATGGTGCGGACCCTGCGCGAACAGCGTGCGACGTTGCGCGACAAGCCGCGGCCTTTCACGTCGGCCGCGGGGACCACCGGGCCGGGGGCAGAAATCTTGCCGTTCCCGGGGACGGCTGCCGCGCGCGTCGTGGTGCCGCTCTTCGGCTCGGTGGCGGCCGGCCATCCCGGCGGCGGGGCCGCGTCCGTGGCTCCGGAGTACGTCCCGCTCCCGCCCGAGCATGCGCGCGGCGGCAGCGAGGGGAAGTTCGCCCTGCGCGTGGCGGGCGAGTCCATGAACCGCAGCAAGGAAGGCATCCAGGACGGCGACCTCGTGCTCATGGTCGACCCCGGACTGCGTGCGCCCACAGATGGCGACATCGTGGCGGCGCTCGTGGATGGCGAGACGTGCCTCAAACGTTTTTGCAGCCGCAAGCCCGGCCGCAGTTTCCTCCAGAGCGAGAGCGACAACCCGGCCTTCGGTAAGATCCGTCCGGCGCGCGAACTGGTGATCCAGGGCGTGTTCCTGGGCAAGTTGTAGAGGGGAAGGCGGAACGCGCGGGATGAAGGTTGTCTACTTCGTCATGCGCTACCCGGCGGTGACGCAGACGTTCATCGAGCGGGAGATGTTCGCGCTGGCCGGGCAGGGGGTGCAAGTCGAGGTGCGGCCGATCTGGGACTTCCGGCCGGCGTCGCGCGCCGACGTGGAATTGCCGCCCGGTTTGACCGTCGTGCGCTCCGGCCCGCCGTGGCGCGTGCTGGTGGCGATGGCCATCGGCACCGCGCGCGAACTCGTCCGCCGCCCCGGACTACTCGTGCGCGGATTGCGCCTGCTCCTCCAGAACCTTCCTCGCCATAGAGAGGGCTGGTTCATGACGGGGTGGGGAACCCTGACCGCCCTCGCGCTGGCGGCGGGGTTCCGGCGTGCGCCGCGCGGGGAGCGCCCGGACGTGTTCCACGGTACCTGGGCAACCGCCCCGGCGACGACGGCGGCGGTGTTGGGCGAACTCTGCGGGCGGCCGTTCAGCTTCGGCGCGCACGCCTACGACATCCACCGCCACGGCGGCGACCCGTTCCTGGCGGCGAAGGGACGTGCTGCGAGCTTCGTCCACACGACAACCCAGACAAACGTTGACTACCTAAGCGTCCGCTTGCCCGACCGCCGCGCACGGATCGTCCTGTCGCGGCGTGGCCTCGGCGACGAGGCGTTCCAGCGCGCGGGTGAGATCGCGGCGGCCCGGCCCGGCCGCGCGCCCGGCGACATGCTCCGCCTGCTCTCCGTCGGCCGTCTCGTAGGCAAAAAAGGTCAGCTTCACCAACTCGACGCCTGCGCCGAACTCGCCCGCCGCGGCCAGCCGTTCCACCTGCGGATCATCGGCGAGGGCCCGTTGCGTCCGTCGCTCGAAGCCCAACTCGACGCCGCCGGCCTGCGCGGGCAGGTCACGCTCGACGGCGAACTCCCTCCGGCTGCCGTGTGGGACGCCTACGCGTGGGCGGACGTGTTCTGGCACACGGGCGTCGTCGATGCGCAGGGCGACCGTGACGGCCTGCCCAACGTCATCCCCGAGGCGATGGCCTGCGGGTTGCCGGTGATTTCGAGCACGGCGGGCGGCGCGGGTGAAGCGGTGGCCGATGGGGTGAGCGGCCTGATCGTCGCAGACCCGGCCGATGCCAGCGTGCTCGCCGATGCCGCCGAACGCCTCGCCGCGGACCCCGCGTGGCGCGCGCGTCTCGGCGTAGCGGGCCGTGCCTGGGTGGAGGCGAACTTTCTTTCCGCGGTCAACACCCGGCTTCTGGTGGAGGCGTTCGCCGGGACCCGCCGCATCAGCGGCTTCGTCAAAACTGGTCCTGACGGCTCTCCGAGCGGCCCCTAAATTTTCGGGCGAGGTCACCAGAAACATTTGGGACCGTCGGAGACGCGTCCCTACCGGTTATTTGGATGCGCCTGCGGCGCTAGTTTAGCTTCACGTCCACATCTACCCGTGCCTGGCGCAGCGGGTTGGCGTCACGGGCATCCTGTTCGGCTTGTGCGCGACAGTCGGGACAGGTCTCATGCACCGAGTTCGCGCCGGTATGCTCTTGAATGTAGGTCTCAGCGGATTGCCACTGCTCTCCACCCTCGCGGACGCGTTTGCAGCTCGGGCACAGGCAGACGGCCGCGCCTACGCTGGGAAGCTGCGCGACCTGGTCGAGGGCCTCGCGCAGCTTTTCGATGTGCTCGGCCAGCCGCCGCTCCAACCCGACGACCCGCTGGCCGACGGTCAAGCGGGCGCGCAGTTCGTCGATGTTGTAGGGCTTGGTGACGAAATCGTCCGCCCCCGCCTCCAACCCAGCCGCCGCGTCGCTCTCCCCGGTGACGAGGATGATGTACGTGTAGCGGTGCGAGCCGCGCCGGCTGCGGATGCGGCGGCAGATCTCGACGCCTTCGAGCCCGGGCATCTTCCAGTCGATGAGCGCGAGGGTCGGGGCGTGTTCGGCCTCGAGCAGGCGTACGGCTTCCAGACCATCACGGCAGTCGGTGACGTGGAAGTCCCAGCTTCTCAGGTAATGCGTCAGGAGCTGGCGCGGGCGTTCGTCGTCGTCGGCGACGAGAACGCGTTTCAGATCGAGGGACATGAAGATTTTCCGCTTAACAATCGGGACCGGAGCGGCTCTTGGTCTTTACGTCCGTCTGGCAGGCCGCAGACGCGCTCCCCACAAAGACAACTGCCCGGCTGCGTTCTCCGCGGC
>CAXUIU010000122.1:0-9952 GCA_964250955.1 uncultured Chthoniobacterales bacterium
ACCGCGGGCTGTGGGACGAGGAGGTCGTGTTCCGCCGCCCGGCCGAGCCCGGCGTAAACGCCCGTCGCCCAATCTGCTGGCGTGTCCCCGCGCAACGCCAGCGTCACCAGCGCGTGCGCCGGTTTCCCGCCGGTCGCGGCGAGGTCGCTCAACGGCCGGCAGAGCGCCTTCCAGCCGACGGCCTCAGGCGGGGTGTCAGGCGTGAAATGCACGCCCTCGATCACGCAGTCGGTCTTCAGGAGCTGCCAGCGTTTCGCGCCGGGGACGCGCACGACCGCGCAATCGTCCAGACCCGCCCCGGCGATGACTTCTTTGCCAACCGTCGGAAGCTGCGCGAGCAGCGCCGCCACCAGGCCGTCCTCGCCGAGTTCCGCGACCGTCTTCATCATCCCTGCGCGGCGCCGCCCAGGAGCAGATTCACGACGGTCAGGGCGTTGAACATCGCGTGCATCGCCATCGGCACCAGCAACGAGCCGCTCCATTCGTAGGCCAGCGTCAGGCACATCGCCAACACGAACAACCCCAGGAAACTCGGCGCGTGCAGGTGGATCGCCGCGAAGAGCAGCGACACCAGTACGATCCCCGCCGCCGGCCCGAGGTAACGCCGCGCCACGCCGTACAGGAACCCGCGGAAGATCATCTCTTCCTGCACCGGCGCGAGGAACACCGCCTGCACCCCCACCGCCACGCGCGCGGCCAGTGACGGGCTCTCGCTCAGGAAGCGCACGGCGTCCTGCGGGTCGGGGTTGAGGTAGCCCGCGCCGGCGAGCAGGACCCGGGAGAGTTCGACGGCCTCCGTGATGAGCGGCAGCGCCAACACCAGCAGCCCGACCGCCCCCAGCACCACGGTCACCACCCCGGCGCGCCCCAGTCCGAACGCCTCCCGCAGCCGCACCCCGCGCGCCTTCATCACCACCAGCGGCCCAAGGGCCAGCGCGACGAAGATCACCTCGTTGAAGACCATGCCCGCGACCATGTTCCCGGCGCTCGGCAGACCGTCCTCGCGCACCGGGGCGTGCGCGGCTAGTACCACCAGACCCGCGAACAGCAGCACCAGGAACAGCGCCACCGGCACGTCCACGGCCGCGAACGGTTCCGAACGCACCTTGCCCCGGCCCTCGAAGATCGTCCGGTTCGCCAGCGCCCCGTACAGCACGAGTCCGACAATTACCCCGAGCAAAGGCAGCGCCTGCTGCGAGAGCAGCGGCACGAGCGTTTCGGGGGAAAGGGTGTCCATTTATCCGGCCGCGCGCGCCTCGCGGAAGGCGGCGGGGAGTTGCGCGTAGAGATCGGTGGGCAGGAGCGTTTCGACGGACTGGGCGCCGCCGTCCACGCAGAGGTCGGCGGCGCGTCCGTGCAGCCATGCACCGAACCGCGCCGCGTCGAAGAGGGACAGTCCTTGCCCCGCCAGCCCCGCGCAGAGCCCCGTCAACAGGTCGCCCATGCCGCCGGTCGCCATGCCGGCGTTGCCGGTGGAATTGTACGCGGGCGGGTGGCCCTTCTCGCCGATCAGGGTCCGCGCGCCCTTGAGCAAGAGAGTGACCGGATAACGGTTCGTGAACCCGCACACGATGTCCGCGCGCGAGGCGTGGTCGTTGAACACCCCGCCGCGTGCGACGGAGTCCCCTTTGAGGAGACGCTTCATCTCGCCGGGGTGCGGGGTCAGCAACCGCGGACCGCCCACGCAGCGCAGGAGGCCCACGTCCTCAGCGAGGGCGTTGAGGCCGTCGGCGTCCACGACCATGGGCTTGGGCCAACGCTCAATCAGCGCACGCACCTTGTCCGTGCCCTGCCGACCCAGGCCGGGACCGAGCGCGAGCACGTCGAAGTCCATTTCCAAGGCATCCATCGGCGAGGGCAGCGGCCGGACCATCACTTCCGCCGGGGCTGCCGCGGCGACCACGGGATAAATGTCCGGCTGAACCAGGAGCGTGATGAGGCCCGCCCCGGCTCGTGCGCAGGCGTGGGCGCACATCACAGCCGCGCCCGTCGCGCCCACCGAGCCGGCCAGGATGCCCACGCGTCCGAACATTCCTTTGTTCGATTCGTGCGGGCGCACGGGCAGCAACCCGGCGAGCGACGCGGCGGTCGTCACCATGCCTCGCGCGGGGGCGTTGGGAGCTTGTCCCACCCCGGCGGTGAACTCGGGCAGTTCGATCACCCGCAGGCGGCCGACGAAATTGGAAGCGTGGTCCGCGAGGAGGCCGGCCTTGGGGAAACCGACGGTGAGCGTCTCGTCGGCAATCACCGCGTCGGGGTCGGCGGCGCCGGTCTCGGCGTCAAGGCCCGTGGGCGCGTCGATGGCGACGACGTACGCGCCCCGGGTGCGGCGAAGGGTGTTGATCTCGCGCGCGGCGCGGCGGATCGGCTCGCGGAGTTCACCCTTCGCGCCGATGCCAAGCAGGCCGTCGAGGACCACGAGGTTGGTTGAAGGTGGCACCTGCCCGGCAGCCAGACGCGGGAATGATTCCATCGGCAGACGGTCGAGTTTCTTTTGCGCGAGTTCACCCAACGCGCCTGGGTCGTCCTGCGCCAGGCGGAGTCCGGCCGCGCCCAGTTCCGCCGCCGCGACGAGCGCGTCCCCGGCGTTGTTCCCCTTCCCGGCGTAGACCAACACCGTCGCCCCGCCGGCACTCAGTTCCCGCACCCGCACGGCGATCTGCCGGCCAACGGCGTCCATCAAGGTCTCGGCCGGCACGCCGCCCGCGAAGACGGCTTCCTCGACGGCGCGCATTTCTGCGGGGGTGACGATCATCGATGTTTCTTTTTGTGGGTCGTTGAAGACGAATGATGGCTGCTGCCACTGCTCCGGCCGTGATGGCTGCTCCCGCCGCTGCTCCGGCCGTGACGGCTGCCGCCGCCCCGTCCGCGCCGGCTGTAGCTGCGGCCTCCGTGGCTGCGACCGTGGCTGCGTCCGCGCGCCGAGTGGTGCGAGTAGTTGCCGCCGCCGAGGTGCTCGGTCGTCACGGGCGGCTGGTAGCCGAGTTCCCCGGGGTCGCCGGAGCGGCGTTGCTGGACCAGGGCGTCGGCGATGTTCTGCGCCCAGCGTTCGCGGTAGCTGCTGGTCAGGATGATGGCCGCCTCGCGCGGGTTCGTCAGAAAACCGCCCTCGCACAACACGGCGGGCGTGGAAGGATTTCTTAAAACGTAGAACGCGCGCCGCCGCACGTGCCGGTCCTCGATGTCGAGCGTCGCCAACTGCGCCGCGTGCAGGCGCGACGCCAGCCCGAAGCTGTCGGTGCGGTAGTAGTACGTTTCGTAGCCGCTGGCGTCCACGCGCGCGCCGCTGTTGTAGTGGACGCTAATGAACACCGCGTTGCGGTACGACGCGCCGATGGCGACGCGGTCGCGCAGGGTGACGAACACGTCCTCGTTGCGCGTCATCACCGTGCGGAACCCGCGCTGGCGCAACGCGCGCTGGAGCCGCTGGGCGGTGTCGAGCGTGTACGTGCTCTCGGCGATGCGCTGGCCCGGGCCGCCACCGCGGTCGTAGCCGCCGTGGCCGGCGTCGATGACCACCGTGTCGAAGCCCTGCGGACCCGACGCCCGGGCTGCTCCGACGGCGGCGATGCAAACAGCGGCGAAGGCAAGCAAACGGGAGAACCAACGGCGAAGCGGAGCGGCGTGGCGCGACATGCGGCGGGAGATTAAACGATGCGCCGCCGACCTTCAACGAGACTCGTGCCCGGAAATGCGAGCCGATTTTACCCGTCGTCGGCTTGGGTCAGACACCTTAGCGCAGCTTGCCCGGATCACTGCCCGTCCGCCGGTTTCTTCGAGCCTTGCCCTGGCAGCGTGGCCGGGCGGTCGGAGAGCTTCGGTTCACGGACGGGGGCGGTGGCGACGTTGGGCAGTTCCTTGGCCTGCGGCTGGCCGCCGCGCACTTCCACGTCGCCGGCCGCCGTACGCAAGAGCGTCGGGCGGACCGTTCCCTTTTTCACGTAAGCCTGCTGGGTGATGCTGACCTCCTCGCTCTCGGTGGTGAGTTCGCTGTGCAGGTACGCGCCGGGGGCAGCCTCGTGGAGGACGTGGAGCGTGTTGCGCCGGTCGAAGAGCGCCTGCGGATTCGTGCCGTTGGCCACCATCCGGCCCAGGGGCGTGGACGCGTACACGCTGCCGCTCTCGGTCTCACGCACGCGGGCGTAGAGTTCGAGCCGGTCGGGGCGTTGGAAGGTCAGGAGCGACACCTCGCGCGTGTCGAACGTGTTGCCCGGCACGCCGATGTCCTGCCGCCAGATGAGCTGGCCCTCCGCGATGTCGAAGGTGGCGTAGCGCGAAGCGAAGAACCGGTTCGCGTCGGACAGGTAGACGTTGGCACGCAGGCGGTGGGTGCCGGCCTCGCGGATGGGGAAAAGCGGGTTGAGGTCGATGCGCCGCTTGACGATCTGACCGGCGGGCACGACGAGCGGATGGAGTTTGTAGTCGGGGTTGTAGGGTTGGATCACCTGGCCGTCCATCGTGGTGACCTCGACGTTGAACCACTGCTTGCCCGGTTCGTCGGCGAAGGTCACGTCGCGCCCGGCGAGGTTCGTCACCGTGATGGTGGCCACCAGCGGCTCGTAGATCATGTACGTGCGGCGGGCGAGCGTCAGGTCCACCTCGATTTGCGCGGCGGCGTGTCCGGCGAGACCCGCGTTCAGCAAGGTCAGCCAGAGGAAGAGGCGGAAAGTTCGCATGGCAAAATGGGGCTACTTGGCCGGCGGCGCGGTGTCGGAGACCGTGCGGAAGCCCACGCGGTCGGAGGATTTCAGGTCGGCCAGCTTGTCGAAGCGGCGCGTCGCCTCGAAGGTCTCCGAGCCGAAGTTGCCGCCGCGCACAATCGGGAAGTTCAGCATGGCCTGGGGCTGGACCGTGGCGGTCCATTCGCTGACGTTGCCGGCCATGTCCATCGCGCCGTAGGGGCTCCGGTCGCCGGTCATGACATCCACGGGCGACCAGAAATTGTAGCCGTCGGTGAGAGCCTTGGCGCTGTGGTCGCGCTCGTTGTGGTCGGTGGCGGTGTTGACCTTGCTGATCGCCGTGGCGTCCTCGCCCCACGGGAAACGCCGGCCGTCGGTGCCGCGTGCGGCCTTCTCCCACTCCTGTTCGGTGGGCAGGCGGTGGCCCTTCCACTTGGCATAGGCGCAGGCGTCGAACCAATCCACGAACACCGCCGGGCAGTTGAGATCGACCTCGGAGCCGTTGTACTTCACGCCCTGGCTGGCCGCCTTGTAGATGTTCAGCCACTGGTCGCTCTCGTGGCGATGGCCCTTGGGGACGTTGGGAGCCTCGTACCGGTCCGTCGGCTCGGCCTTGAATGCGGCGAGGAACGCGGCGTACTGGCCGATGGTCACTTCGTATTCGTCAATCCAGAAAGCTCCCGTGGTGGCCTTGGTTTTCTCCGGCCCGAAGAGGAAATCGCCTGCGGGCACGGCGACCATCCGGTCGAGCACGCGCGCCGGGGGCACCCGGAAGAATTTCCAATACACCACCCCCGCCACCAGCCACAGCAGCGCGAACATGCCGGCGGTCGTCAGGAGGAGCGCGCGCTTCTGACGGCGCTTGGCCGCGTTGACCGCCGCGATGCCGGCCGCTTCCTGCGCGCTGAGCTTGAAGGCGTCCTCGGGGATAACCTTCGGTTCCAGTGCCTTGACCGCCTGGAGCAGCGCCGCCCAACTCTGAAATCCCGCCGCGTCGAGCAGCAACATGCGCCCGAGCAGCGCACGCAGCCCCGGCGTTCCCTGACCCGGCGGCAGGCACTGTCCGACGACCGTCGAGAGCGTGCGCAGGTCGGTGGTGATAGACGCGGACGCCTCACCGGGCAGAGCGGCGAGGTTACTCAGGCGCACGCGGTTATCGCGGCCCAGGTAAATGTCCTCGGCCATGAGCGGTGGGTGCGGAATTTTCTGACGGTTGAGGAAGTTGATGACCTCCGCCGTCACGCGCAGACACTGGAGCGCGGCGGGTTCATCCACCGTGCGGCCCTGGGCGCGGAGATAGGCGAGGTTCGCGCCGTCCACGAACTCGCGCGTGTAGTAATAGATGCCTTCGCTCTGCCCGGCCTCGTAGACGGACAGGATGGAGGGGTGCTGGACGTTCGCCTTGGCGCTCGCCTGATCGAGGAACTCCTGCACTGCCGCCGGGTCCGCCTGGGCCTCGGGCAGGAGGATCTTCAACGCCACCACGCGCCCTATGGAAGTCTGCACGGCCTCGAAAACCTCCGTGCGCTCGCCGCGGCCGATCTTGCGGCGGAGTTCGTAGGGGCCGATGCGCTTACCCGCGAGGTCGGGGTCGGCGGTGTCGGCAGCCGCCGCGGCCTCACCCGCGGCGTGGAGGCGCTCGTCGCGGCGGCGCACGCCCTCTATGACGAGGTGTTCCCAACTGCCCTGGATCGTCTGAGTCTCGGGCGCGACGCCATCCTCGAACGAGAATTGCCCCGACGACCAGCCGATGATCTCGTAGGCAGCCTCCTCGCCCTCGAACTCACCCGCGACGGCCTGGATGATCTGGCCAGTGCGCAGGTAGAGCACGCCGCGCTCGTTGCGCCGCGCGATGAGCAGCCGGCCCGTGCGCTGACCCACGCAACACATCTGGATGATGTCGAGGAGCTGGAACTGGTCCAGCCGCCCCGTGAACCCCTGCTTGCCCACGAGGTTCCGCAGCCTGGAGGATTGCGAACGCCCGTCGGCGGGCAGTTCGTCGGTCAAGGACGCGCTGCGGACGCGGCCGTCGCTTTCCACGGTCTCCGGCGCGGCCGGCACGGGGGCGAGCACGGGCTGAGCCCCGGCGGCGGGGACGAGCGCCGCGGCGACCTCGTGCGGGTCGGCGGGCTTGTAGAAAATGGGCGTGCCGTTGATGTAGTCCGAGTATGGCGAGAGGTCGTAGCCGGTGACGTAGATCGTGCGCAGTTCGGGCTGGGCGACGCGCAGGGATTCGTTGAGCTGGAAGCCGTCCACCTCGTCGGGCAGCACGACCTCCGTGACGAGCACGTCCGGCGGTCCGTCCTGCTCAGAAAGTTCGAGCGCCTGCTGGCCGCCGACCGCGTGGACGACCTCGTAACCCGTCGCCTCGCGCAGTCCCTGGGCGAGTGCGCCCGCGGCTTCAGCCTGGTCGTCAACCACCAAAATCTTCATGGGTCGTCAGCGGGCAGCGGCGGACGGGCTGTTATTGTCGTTGGAACCTTCCGGCAGGGTCAACGGGGCCTGGAAGTCTTGCAGCAGGCGCACCGGGTCGGCCTGGACTTCCTGGAGTTGCCCCGCGTAGTACAGCCGCACCGAATAGCCCAGGTAACGCCGTGCCGCGGCGGCTCCGTCGGCGGCCGCAGGCGAGGGCGAGGCCTCGGGCTCAGGGGTCGCGCCTTTTTTCCCGCCGCGGACACGCCGGGCGGTGGCGTGGGCCGGGCTGGGCATGAGCGCGACGCCCTTGGGACGGATGTAGAGGGCTTCGAGCACCTCGGACTTGTCGTTCGCCCAGTTGATGGGCTTGGGGGTGAGCCATTCGAAGTCGGTCTGCGCGTTGGTTTGGACCACGTCCTTGCCGTCCACGAGGTCGTAGAAGTTCGCGTCGATGCGGACCTTTTCCGGGTCGATGACGACGCCAGGAAGCCCCTTGACGACGATCTTGAGCGCGACCTTTTCCTCGGCGGATGGGTCAGGGAGAGGCTCGGCGGAGACGCTCGTGAGCTTGAGCACCGTGCTGTCCACGGCGGAGGGACTTCCGGGCCGGCGCGTGGGCGTGGATCCGTTGCCGGTGGTGGAGGCGCTGCCGTGGAGTTTGGCGTCGGCGAGATAGTAGAGCGCGCCGACGCTCTCGCCCATGCCGTAGATGCGCTGCCACTGCTCGAACGCCTTCTCGGCGAGTTGCATGGCCTCGTAGGTCAGGGCGAGTTCGGCGAGGACCTGCGGGTTGTCGGGTTCGGCGACGAGCGCCTCGCGTAGGCGGCTCAGGGCCGCGCGCATGTCGCCGCGCTGACGCAGGGAGCGGGCCTGTTCGAGCGCGTCGGTGGAAGCCGCGCCGGGCAGGCGTTCGCCCAGGGCGGGTGTGGGCCGCGGCAGGAGCGTGGCAGAATCGGCGCCGGGCAGGTCCACGGTGGCACGGTCGGCCATCTGGGGCACGGCGGGCGTGGGCGCGGGCAGTTCCATGGAGGCCACGTTGGGCTGCATGGTTTCCGCGAAGCGTGGAGCGGAAGCCGCGGTCGCCGCCTGGGCAGAGGCGGCGAGGTTATTGCGCGCGCCGCCGTGGGCGAAGTACCAGGCGAGCACGCCGAGCTGCGACAGGGCTCCCAGGCCGAGCAGCGACGAGGCGATCAGGAACGTGCGCCCGCTGCGCGTCGGCGGCAAAAGCTGGGTGAGCGTGCGGGGCATGGACCAGGGGACGAAAACAACTATGCGCCGGCGAGCGCGGCGTCAATCTCAGTTCGTTTGGCAGCGCCAACGGGGATCGAACCCGTGCCCCAGCCTTGAGAGGGCCGTGACCTAACCACTAGTCGATGGCGCCGTGGTCTGCGGGCATTATGGCGCGGCCGGGTGGGAGAGGCAAGGGAAATGACGAATGACGAAGGCAGAGAACAGAAGCTAGCAGCCGATTCCGTGCATCCTGCCCTTCGTCATTCGTCATTTCCCCCGCGGGTCCAAAGCATCACGCAAGCCGTCGCCTAAGAAGTTGAGCGCCAGCAGCGTCGCTGACATCACTCCAGCCGGGAACACCAGCAGCCACCACGAGGAGCGGATCGGGTTGACCGCCTGCGCCCCGTCGCTCAACAGCGAGCCCCAACTCGCCTGGCTCGCGTCCACGCCCAGCCCCAGGTAGCTCAAGAAACTTTCGTCGAGGATCACCGCCGGGATCGTCAGGGTCAGGTACACGGCGATGATGCCCGTCAGGTTGGGCAGCAGGTGGCGCACGAGGATGTTCACGTGGCTCTGCCCCAGGCTGCGCGCCGCCGTGACGAAGGGCTGGTTCTTCAACACGAGCACCTGCCCGCGCACGATGCGCGCCATCGTCAGCCATTCCACCAGTCCGAGCGAGAGGATGAGGATGAGCGTCTTGGAGTACCCCGGCAGCCCGCCCAAAGCCGTGCCGGCCAGTCGCGTTTGCAGCCAGGCGTTGAACGGCGCGTTGACGACGTTGACCAGGATGATGATAAAGATCAGCCGCGGGATGGAGTACACCACTTCCACGAGTCGCATCATCACTCCGTCCACGCGCCCGCCGGCGTAGCCCGCGACCAGCCCGTACGACGTGCCGACAAAAAACGCCACGAGCGCACCCGTCAGCCCGACGACCAGCGAGATCCGCGCCCCCACGAACACCCGGTAAAGCTGGTCGCGCCCATTGACATCGGTGCCCAGCCAGTGCGCCGCCGAGGGCGGGGCGAGTTGGAGCGGCGTCGGGTATTGATAGGCCTTCGGCAGCGCGAGTGGCCCGAAGACCGCCGCCAACACGACCACGGCCAGGATTGCCACCGACACGCGCACCGCCGGATTGCGCCGGAAGCGCGCCAACGGCGTCGCGGCGCGCGCTCGCACGGGCGGGAGCGGATTTTCCAAGGGAGCGACGGCGGCGGGCGGCATGTTCAATCAGGCAAGCTGCACGCGCGGGTCGAGCGCCCTGTAGGCGAGGTCGGTCAGGAAGTTGAGCACGACCAGGAGCGTGCAATACACGATCACCACCCCGCCCAACAGGAACCCGTCGCGGTTGAGGATGGAGTTCACGAAAAACCCGCCCATGCCCGGGATGTTGAACACCGTCTCGACCACGACCGAACCCGTCAGGAGGTTCGCCGCCAGCGGCCCCAGGTAGCTGACCACCGGCAGAATCGCCACCTTCAACGCATGGCGGTAGATCACGGCGCGTTCGGAGAGCCCTTTCGCGCGCGCCGTGCGCACGAAGTCCTGCCCGAGTGTTTCCAACATGCTGGAGCGCATCAGCCGCGCGATGTACGCGACGTACGGCGCGGCCAGGACGAGCGCGGGCA
>CAXUIU010000123.1:0-9941 GCA_964250955.1 uncultured Chthoniobacterales bacterium
AGCCCGCCGCGCGCGTTGCGCAACCTTCAATTCGCAAGGTTTTGCAACGCGCGTGCCACTGCGTGGCCGAGGTTAGCGGCCGAGCAGCTTGCCGATGGCGGCGTTGGTGTCGATCAGACCGTAGCCGGTCTTGTAGTTCCACTTTTTCGAGAACGTGTTGGCCAGCGTGCCAAATTGGACCGCACCGGTGCTGTCCGCGGCAAGAATCGTCGCCCCAGCGAGCTGGTCGCCGTGGATGTAGTAGTTGCCGCCGGTCACCTTGACAGTCTGCGCCACGCCGAAGCTCAGCGTGGAACCCGGCGTGAAGTTCGCCAAGTTCAGCGTCAGCGTGGTCGTGCCCGTGGTGCCATCATTCGCTGTCACCGTCGAACTGGTGATCGTCGGGGCGGTGCCGCCTGATGTGCCCGACTTGGAAGCTCCCACGGTCACCGGGTAGGTGGTCGTGTTGAAGTTGCCCGGCACCGGCGTCAAATCGAACGACAGGTTGGTGAGCGTGGTGCCCGCTGCGCCGTTGTACGTGATCGTGTACGCCTGCGGGTCGGCGTAGGTGCCGCGGTCGCGCGCCGAGAACGTCGTGGCACCCGCCGTGGCGTTGGCGACACCGGGGTCCTGGTCGCTCTGGCCTTGGGTGGTGGAGGTCATCAGCGACTTCACATCGGCGCGAGTCAACGTGATGCCGTTGGCGTTGGCGGCGCTGAGGATCAGCGCGGCGCAGCCGGCGGCGTGCGGGGCGGCGGCGCTGGTGCCGAAAAAGTTCGGGTAGCCGTCGCCGTCGCTGTCTGCCGGGCTGGGATTGCTCGGTCCGTAGGGAGCCGTGCCGGTGGCAGGCGGGAAGAACGTCGTGCTGACGCCGTCCACCGCCGAGATCAGCGGCTGCTTGCGCACCACGGGGGTCGCTAGACGGTTACCGGCCGAGTCGAAGTAGATCGTCACCGGGCCATTAGAGGAGTATTCCTCGACGATGGGCGTGTAGGTGGCCGTGGCGACCGTACCGGCGCTGAACTGGTCGTCGTAGACGTAAGCCGCCGTGCCCGCGCACAGGGCGGACGAGGGATGGCCGTGGGTCTCGACGCCAGCCGGCGAGACATAGTCAGCGATGACCTGCGCGGCGTCGGTCTCGACGTTCCACTGGATGTGGGTGGCCTGATCACGGGTCGGGCCGCCAGCGTTGGCCGTGCGGTTGGTCAGCACGATGACGAACTCGTATTGCGTGCCGGCCACTAGTTGAGCACTCGAACTGGAACCAACCTCCACAGGGGCGTTAGTGGTAAAGTTGCTCGCCGTCCGGCTCTTGCCGGCCACGTAGGTGGCGGTGCCGTTGGCCGCCACGCTGAAGCACAGCAGGTCGTAGTCCGTGGTGATCTGCTTGACGCCGCCGGTGGTCACGCCGTCCGGGTCGTCCCACTGGAAGACGACGACGCCGTTGTAGCTAGATGAGTTGGTCTTCGGCACGTACACCTTCTGCACGAGGATCGGGTTGCCGTTCGCGTCGGTGCCGAAGGAGTGAAACTTGTTGATGACGGCGGACTCCGTCGCGGTGATGCCGCTGTAGGTGATGCCGCCCTGCGAGAGGAGCAACGCCTGGCTGGTGGAGTTGTTCGGCACGCCCTTGAACGTGGCGGTGTAGCCGCTGTTGCCGTCGTTGCCAGCAGACGAGAAGTAGGTGGCACCCGCCGTGACGGCCTTGTCGACCGCCTGGGCGACGACGCCGTCGGAGAACGCCGGCTCGTCGTAGTAGCCTACGTCGTCGCAGATCACGTTGCAGCCGTAGGTGGACTGGAGCGAGGTGATCGAGCTGGCGAAGCCGGCCTCCGAGGTGTCGGCGGTGGCGAAGAACAACTGCGCAGCCGGGGCCACGTCGTGAATGATCTGGAGCATGGCGCGCCCCTCGTCCTCCCCGCCGCTGTAGTCGGCGACGACGGTCACGGGTGTGGTGTAGCCTTCCGGGTTGCCCGTGCCGGGCAGGTCGCCGCTGGCCACGTCTTGGGCGGCGTGAACCGGGTAAGTGGAGCCGAGGGCGTTGTAGCTATCGGAAAGCGCACCGACCTTGATGCCCGCGCCGAGCGTGTTGTACTTGGTCTGAGCGGTCAGGGCGGTGAGCACCTTCGCCCCGGTGCCGGGGACCGCGCCGGCGCGGTGGTGCGGCCGGAGCGAGAGCTTGATGCTGTCCACTCCGGTCGTGGTCGCCAGGGTGGTGGCCTGGTTCAGGGGCATCCACATCGAGAAGGTGCCCTGGTGATACCAAGGCACCCGGCCGGTGATGTCGCAGCCAGCGGCCGTGCACGTGGCGACGAGGCTTTCCATGGACGCCTTGCCGTCGAGGACGACTTCGACCTGGACGCGGTCTTTGTCGTCGCTGCGCGCCAGCGGGTAGTTGGCCATGACGCTGGTGAACTGCGCGTGGCTGAGGACGGTCGGGTCGAGCTTGGCCGCACGACCACCCGCGCCGGTCGCACCGGCGGCGGTCAGGTAGTCGGTCACGACCTCTTGGAGGCCTTGGGCGAGGTTGTCCGGCGCCATGGTGACGGAGGTGGCAACGGGAGTGATTTTGATGGCCGGACCCGCGTGGAGGGACAGCACGGGAGCCGTGGCGGCCAGCAGGACGGCAACGGCGGTCTTGAACAGGAAGCGATGGCGGCCGGGCTTGGCCGGGGCGGAGGCGAGGTTGGGAAGCATCGGGAAGGTGGAGGTGGTTGGAGAAATCAGGGAGTTTCGCTGGGAACGGCGAGCGGCGAATCAGGCGGTGCGGCGGCGGCGGAGGACGGTCAAAGCCACGCCCGCGGTGCCCGCGAGCAGGCACGCCACGCTGCCCGGCTCGGGCACGACGACGAACTGCGCGCCGGTGAGGGCGATGCGATAGGAGCCGGCCTCGTTCGAGCTGCCGGTGTAGCCGCCGATGGCCAGGGCACCGCCGGGGCTGGTCGGACCGTAGGTGCCCGTCGGATCGGTCGTGCCATCGGTAAAGTTAGGAAAGATCAACCCACCGCTGCTGACCGGGTAGCGGCCGGAACCGCCGATGAGCAGGTAATAGACCCCGATCTGGGAGCCGCTGATGCTTCCGGCTGCGATGGATGACTGCGAGCCGCCCGAAGCCGCGTCGTCATTGGCGACCACGCCGACGCCCCGCGCGTTGAAGAGAAAAATCTGCGAATCAAAGTTGTTGGAACCCTGGACAAACGCCGTGTCCGACGCGGAGAAGGCGGCCGGGTTGCTGATGAAGATTTGGTACATGTCGCCATCCGAGATGGCGTTGGTCAGCGTTAGCGAACCGGTGATCGAATCCAGCGACGTGCCGACGGGGCCGGCGACGATCTGCGCGGTGGCGGGTAGATCGCCAGCATCACCGGTTTCTGTGTATGCGGCGGCGAAGGAAGTGCCGGCGAACGCCAGGCAGGCGGCGGCCACGGCCGCGGGGACGACGAACTTCAATTTCATGCGTGCTTTACTTGCGACTAGAATGAACCAGACGGGTGGAACAGACCGGACAACCCGGACTGCTGGCGCTCCGCTCGCAACCTCGACGGCGACAGCAGAGCAGCGCGGACGGGGTTTAGCAGCCCGATCCTCGCACAAGAAAAAACTTGGGAATATTTCTGCGCGCGTCAGACTCTTACAATGAGGGCTTTAGCGCGAGGCGGGGGGCGGCGGACGGCGACCAGGGATTGCGGGTAAAGTCCGATGCCACGATGGCGGCGACGTGCGCGGCACACAGCGCCAGGACGGCGTCCACGTCGAGGTCGAGGTGGCGTGGGCCGTAAGCAGTCAGGTTCGCGGTGGCCAACGCGAAAAGCCGCACCGCGGGCCGCAGCCGCCGGCCGTCCTTGGCGTGGTCAGGGCGGGCGTGCTGCTTTTGCAGGTGGACGAAGGCCCCGGCGACCTGGATGAGCCCCTTGTAGAAGGCGTGTTCCGGGTCGGCCCGGCCGCCGCGCAGCCAAAGGTGTTCGAGGACATCGTGCGCTTCGTAGTAGCGGGCGTCGTTGAAGCACTCGAAGAATCCCTGGTAACACGGGTGCGCCGTGAGGGCGGGATCGTGGGCCAAGCTGGCAACGAAGGTCTCAATGCGCGCGTGCTTGCTCATGGGTCGGCGGCGCTACTTTAACACAACTCGCCGCTCGACACCGCCCGCCGGTCGCCCGACATTGGGACCCTCGCCGCAATGTTCCTTGCCGACGCCGCCATTCTCCTGGGCCTGATGATTGTCTTCGGTGGGGCATCGGCGTTCTTCTCGGCCGCGGAGACGGCGCTTTTTTCGCTCCAACCGCGGCAGCTCGAACGCCTGCGCGCCGACCGTCCCGACCTCGGCGCGCGCCTGGAAACGCTCTTCGCCAACCCGCGCCGGCTCCTGAACATGATCCTCCTGGCGGACACGCTCGCCAACCTGCCGCTGTGCCTGCTCGGGCTGTACTTCCTCCATGCCTACTCGACGTGGCACGACGAGGGCGGGGGGGCAGCCGGCCGGCCCGTGCCGGTGTGGCCGACGGCGCTGGCGCTCTTCGTCCTCGTGGTAGTCGTGTGCGACCTGTTGCCCAAGCTGCTCGCCCAACGCCGCCCGGAGGCCGTCGCTCGGCCGGCGGTGCGCGTGCTCGCCCTGTTGCGCCCGGTACTCAACCCCGCGTGCGGCGCGCTCCAGGCGGCGGGCGAGTGGCTCGCCGACCGGTTGACGCCCAGGCAGGTCCGCCACCCGATGAAGCTGACGGAGGCGGAGTTCGGCGCGCTGGTGGAGGTCGGTGCGGAGGAGGGGGCAATCCACGGGGCCGAGAGCGAGATGATCCAGGAAATCATCAAGCTCGGCGACAAGACGGCCAAAGATTGCATGACCCCGCGCGTGGAAGTCTTCGCCATCGTCGACGACCTGCCCAACATCGAGGCCATCGCGCGGTTGCGCGCCGAGCGCCGCCACCGCGTGCCCGTCTACGGCGACACGCCCGACGAGGTGTTGGGCGTGCTCGACGCGCGGCGCTTCCTTGACCTGGTCTCGCGCGCCGGGCGCCCCGAGGACGTGCCGCACTTTGCCGAGGCGGTGGACCCGCCGTCCTTCGTGTCGGAATCCATGCGCGCGCCCGAACTGCTGCGCGCGTTCCTGACGCGCCGGCAGGGCATGGCCGTCATCGTGGATGAATACGGCGGCACCGAGGGCGTCGTGACGTTGGCGGACATCATCGAGGAGATCGTCGGCGACGCCCTGCCCAGCGGCGAGGAAGATCTCTACATCGAGGCGCTCGACGATGACCGCCTGCTCGTCGGTGGCCACGCGCGGCTCGACGACATCAGCGAACACCCCGGCTTCGAGATGCATGCCGAGGGCCTGGATACGATCAACGGGCTGATCTTCAACCGACTCGGCTATCTGCCCAAGGTGGGCAGCGTGCTCAAGCTGCCGCCCGACCTCCGCTTGACCATCCGCCGCGTGACGCGCAAGACCGTCGACGAGGTGCTCATCGAACGGGGGGCCACCGATCCGTCGCCGTCGCCGCCGGCGGCTGGCCAGCCCAAGGAAGAGGGTGGGCGTGGATGAGCGTTTCTTCCGCCCTGCTGTTCGTCATCTGTTTGCTGATGTCCTTCCTGTACTCGGGCATCGAGGCGGGGTTATCCTCGCTCAACCGCGCGCGGCTGCGCTCGCGCATACACCAGGGTGAGCCCGCGGCGATCCGGCTCGGGCGTCTCCTGGCGCACCCGGGGCGGATGCTGGCGACGGTGCTGCTCGTGACGAACTTCGCCGACGTGGCGGCGCTCGTGCTCCTGACCCATGCGCTCTACGTCCGCTGGGGCGGCCGGGGGGTCGTGGTGGCAGGGGCGATCATGTTGCCGGTCTATCTGCTCGGACTCCAGGTGGTGCCCAAGTCGCTCTTCCGACGATTTCCGTACCGGGCGTTGGCGGCGCTGGTGGGAGTGTTGGAAGTCACGTCCAAACTCCTGCGTCCGCTGCTCGCGCTCGGGAGCAAACTGGTCCCTGGGGCAAGCCGCGAGGGACACTCCCGGCCGGGACTCTTCGCCGCTCGCGACGACCTCAAGGTCCTCGCCGCCGAGGGCGAACGCGCCGGGGCACTGACCCCCGCCGAGCGCGGCATGATCCACAACGTCATCGATTTCAGTTCGCTGACCGCACGTGACTTCCTCGCCGGGCCGGCCCCGGCGACGTTGCCGTCGAACGACGGCCTGCGCGTGGCTGACCTGCTGGCGTTCGCGCGCGAACAGAAGGCCGACTTCGTGCCGGTGGTCGACGCGGAGGGAAAGATGGCGGCGTTGGTGGACGGGTTTGCGTTGTTGCTCGACCGCGACCCGCTGCGCCCGGCGGCGGTGTACCTGCGCCGGCGTCCGTTGGTGGTCGCGCCGGGTGAACCGGCCCTGCGCGTGCTGCGGCGGCTGCGGGCGTCGCGGCTCGGGGCGGCGGCCGTGTGCGACGGGGAGACGACCTTCCTTGGCGTCGTGCGCGCGGCCGATTTCATGGGGCGGCTGGTGCGGCAGCCGCCGGCCATTGGTGGCAAGGGCGGTTGATCCACGGTTCTTGGGGGGCGTCCAGCCGTGTGGTCCGGTTCGACGTACGCCGGAGCGTGAATCTATGCCATTATACGCCGTGCCAACCACCCTTTCCCAACCGCCGGTCTCGCGCCGGGAGATTTACGCTCTCGTGTTGTTGCTGGCAGCCGCGTTTGCCTCCCGCCTGCCCTTTCTCATGCATGGGTTGGACGAATGGAACACGGCGAACTTCGCGCTTTCGGTCGTGCATTTCGACGTGATGACGCACCAGCCGCATCCACCCGGCCAGTACGTTTACGTCCGACTGATGCAGTTTCTCAACCTGTTCTGCCACAATGAACTGCTCACGCTCACGTTGGGCAGCATCCTCGGCGGCACCCTGGCGCTGGTGCCTTACTACTTCGCGTTGCGTCAGGTGTTCCGGCCGGCGGTGGCGATGGGCGCGGCGATCCTGACGGCTTTTTCCTTCGGTCCCTGGATCGGCAGCCTGCGGATGGTCAGCGACCCGGTCGCCAGCCTGTTCGTGTACGGCACCGTTTGTGCGCTGCTGCTCGGGCTGACGAGCGGGCGGTGGTTCGTCTTCGGCATGGCCCTGTGCGGCCTGACGCTGGGGGTCAAGCAGACCGCGGTCTACTTCCTGGTGGTCTTCACGGTGCTGGTGAACGGGTGGGTGCTGCTGTGCTACGGGCTGCGCCGCCCTCTGGTGGGTAGCGCGGTCTTCGCGCTGGTCGTGGCTGCCTGGCTGCTGCCGACGGTCAGCAACACGCATGGTTGGGCCAACTACCTGGCGGGCTGTCGCGCCATGCAACTCGAGAATTACACTGGTGAGAGCCTCCTCTTCCGGCTCACGGCGGAGAACGCCTCGATCCAGGCGCGGCATGACTTGTTGGACGCCTGGGGAAGCACCGCGCTGGCGGGGGCCATGCTCGCGCTGTCGGCGGCTGGTCTGGTCCTGTGCCTGCAGCGCGGGGTGCGCGGGGTTTTGTTCGGGCTGTTCGGCCTGAGCGTGATCCTCTACGCATATTTCTTCCTTTACCGCTTCAACAAGTACTACCTCTACTACGTTCCCTTCTACTGCGCGCTGGCAAGTGCCGCCCTGTTCTCGGTGGGCGAGTTCCTGGCGGGAAGGCTCCGGTGGTCCCGGGCGCGCTGGCTGGTGCCCGGCGCAGGCATCACGGTCCTGACTTTGGCAGGCGTTTACCTCACGGCACCGCTGCTGCCGAAGATCGCCCACTTCCGCGCGCCACCGCAGGCAGCCGTCGAGGCGCTGCGCCGCCTGCCCGACGCCGGCCCCGTGCCCTTGCTGCTGACCGACGACAGTGCCACCGACCACGAACTGCTCTACTTTCACGTCAAGAAGCAGATCGACCTGCTCAACCGCCACGCCGACCTGAGTGACGCCGCCGCCGCGCTGAACGCCGGGCGCAAGGTGTACTTCGTCTCGCCGGTGGCCCTCGACGCGGACTCGGACCAGCCGGACACCATCCACCTGATCGGCAGCTACGAGTGGCGGCCCGAGTTGTACGATCCGTTGCAAGGGCGGCACGACCTGCGGCACCTGGTGCTCTACGAGTTGCTCGCCCCGCTGCCTGCGGACTACCGGTTCCGGGCGGAGAAACATCCGCCGCTGCTCTTCAGCGGGATGTATGAGGATGGCTGGTGCGGCCCGACCACCCGGATGGTCCTGCCCGGCAGCGCGGAGGAAGGCAGCCAGCTCCATCTGCGGCTGGTGGCCCCGGAGGGGTTCAACTACCACTACCCCTATGATCTGGCCTGCCGGTTCGACGGCGGCAGCGACGTGCATCTGACCATGGAACACGCGGGCGCGGCCGACTTCACCGTGCCGCTGCCCGGTCGTCCCGGCGAGCGCGCGGTGGAAGTGCAGTTGACGGCCACGCAGGCGTTGCGGCCCGCGGAGCACGACAAAAACTCCAGTGATCAACGGTACTTGGCGGTGCTGCTCGAAGAAGTGAACGTGGTTCCCGCCCCCCCGCCATTACGCGTCCAGCCGGAGGAAGGCTGGTACGCGCAGGAATCCGACGGTCGCACCGAATGGCGCTGGACGGACGGCAACGCCGGCCTGCTCGTGCAGCTGAGCCACGCTGCCACGCTGACGGTGGACGGGGACCTGCTTGCCTCCGCTGGCGACAACGTGATGGAACTGCTCGTGGACGGCCGACCGGCCGGGACCTTCCCCGTTTCTGCCACCGAGTGGAGGCCGCTGGCCGTGCGCCTGCCGCTGGCAGCAGGCGCACACCAACTCGTTTTTCACGGCCGCAATCCTGGTGCCAAGGTGGCGGGTGACCCGCGTGTGCTGGCGCTCTGCCTGCGCGGCTTGGAGGTACGGCTAGAATGAGCTGTCCGGCACCCGCTGCCGTTTCAGCTATTCCCGCTTGTTGTTCCACACCGCCAGCACGTCGGGCGAGCCCTGGCTGCGCACGCCGTTGTCGGTGAGGATGTCGTCGGTGGCGGCGACCATTTCCTTGCGCGGGAAAACCGGCGTCTCACCCCCGCGCGTGTCGAAGTCGAACACCACGAACTCGTCCTTGCAGTCGCGCAATACTTCCACCAGATGCGCGAGGTTCTTGATACGCACCCCGTTGACGGATTTTACCACGTTAGGGAACGGGCTCGAATACCCCTTTGCCAGCTTGTGCGGGAAGAACGGCGAGGTCACCGCCACGAGCCGCTCGCCGGGGAAGCTTTGCTTCTCGCCCATGCGCGTGATCAGCGGACTGCCGTAGTAGCTCAACAGCCCGGAATAATTTCCTCCGCGCGTGCTGATCAACCCGGACAGGAACTGCGAGCCCACGTCGGAGAATACCAGCGGCCCGTACACGAAGTACGACGGATAGGTGCCATCCGCCTCCGGGATCAGCGAGTGCCGGGATGGGGAGACGGGGAGTTCGATCTGCTTTTCCTCGCCGGCGCGCACGACCGTCAGCGGCAGCTTGCCGTCGTGCGCGGTCGTCTGCACGAGGTAAGGGAAGGCCACGCGCGGACCGCCCGGCGTGCGCACCATGCCCTGGTCATCGACGGGTTGGCCGCCGATGTGCGTGAGCACGTCCCAGGGCTTGAGCGGGTAGTCGGGCGCGTCGTCGTCGGGCTGGCGGATGACGATGCCCTGCACGTCGCGCGGCAGCTTCAGGTAGGCGCGCAACGCCGGATTTTCGAGGGTCTGATAGCGGTCGAACATCGCCGGCTTCCCGTCGTAGCGGCCGTCCTCGATGTCCTTGAGGAAAAGCTCAATCTCGTCGGCGGGGATGATGTAGCCAATGTTCTCGGCCCCCCCGAGATGGCTGAAGGCGAGGCCGATCATGCGGTCGCCGACGACGGCGGGGCCGCCGGAGTTGCCGGGGTTGATGGCGGCGTCGATCTGGATGCGCAGGCCCGATACAGGCGCGTTGTAGGGCACGAACTCGATGCGCGACACGATGCCCTTGGTGATCGACAGGCTCGTGCCC
>CAXUIU010000124.1:0-2482 GCA_964250955.1 uncultured Chthoniobacterales bacterium
CCGGCTTTCTCGATGAGGCGCAGAAAGCTCTGCTCAACGAGCGCGGCGACATCGTCCACCTCTCGGAGAACGCGAGCCGCTTCCTGCGCCCGCCCGGCGGCCCGTTGACGGCCAACTTCCTGCAAATGGTGCTGCCCGCCCTGCGCATGGAAGCGCGCGCGGCGCTGCTGCGCCTGGCGGAGAGCCAGCGGCCCGTGGAGACCTTCGGGGTCCCGGTGCAGGTGGACGGCGTGCCCCGGCTCGTGGACCTGCGCTTGTCCCCCGCCGCCGAGACGGCCCCCGGCTACGTGCTGGTGACCTTCACCGCCCGGACCCCGCAGGCGGGCGAAGCGGCGGCGGACGGGGCGGCCGGCGCGCCCACGGACCTGGAGGCGGTGGTGCGCCACCTGGAGCGCGAACTGGAAGGCGCGCGCAACGAACTCCACGCCACGGTCGAGCGCGCGCAGGCCAACGAGGAGGAGTACAAAAGCTCCAACGAGGAACTCCAGAGCATGAACGAGGAGCTGCGCAGCGCCTCCGAGGAACTGGAGACCTCCCGCGAGGAACTCCAGTCGCTCAACGAGGAGCTGACGACGGTCAACCAGGAACTCAAGGGCAAGGTGGAGGAGGTGGGCCACGTCAACAGCGACCTGCACAACCTCATCAACGCCACGGCCATCGCCACGGTGTTCCTGGACCGTGACCTGCGGATCCTGCGCTTCACGCCCGGGGCCGTGCCGCTCTTCAACCTGATCCCCACCGACGTGGGCCGCCCCCTGGGCCAGCTCCGGCGCGCCCTCCGGTACCCCGATCTGGAGGCGGACGCCCGGGAGGTCCAGCGCACGCTCCTGACCGCCGAGCGCGAGGTGCACGGACCGGAGGGGCAGACCTTCCTGGCGCGGCTGCTGCCCTACCGCTCGCTGGAGGACCGCATCGAGGGCCTGGTGCTCACGTGCGTGGACATCTCCGAGCACCGGCGCGCCGAGCAGGTCCGGCGCGAGGCCGAGGCGCAGTTCCGCTCGTTCATGGAGGCCACCAGCGACACCGTCTACAAGATGAGCCCGGACTGGACGGAGATGCGCTTCCTGGAGGGCAAGCAGTTCCTCGCCGGCACGGACAATCCCAGCCGCACCTGGCTGGAAACGTACATCCCGTCCGGGGACCACCCGACCGTGCTCGCCACCATCGAGGACGCCATCCGCCGCAGGACGGTCTTCGAGCTGGAGCACCGCGTCGTGCGCCTGGACGGCACGGTGGGCTGGACGTTCTCGCGCGCGGTGCCGCTGCTGGACGAGCGCGGCGAGATCACCGAGTGGATCGGCGCGGCCCGCGACATCACCGGGGCCAAACGCTCCCAGGAAGCCGTGCGCGAGAGCGAGGAAAAATACCGTGCACTCTTCGAGGGCGTGGACCAGGGGTTCTACTTCGCGGAGGCCCTCTTCGACGAGGCGGGCCGCTGCATCGACATCCTCTACCACGACGAGAACGCCGCCGCCGTGCGCCTGACCGGCCAGTCCTTCAAGGGCCGCCTGCTGAGCGACCTGGGTCCCTACGAGCAGTACTGGCGCGACGAGTTCGGCCACGTGGCGCGCACGGGTGAGGCCCGGCGGCTGGAACGCTACGCCGGGCCCGCAGGGGTCTGGTACGACTTTTATGTCTTCAAGCCGCCGCACGTCCACGAGCACGAGTTCGCCGTGATCTTCCGCGACGTGACCGAGCGCCGCCGCGCGGAGGAGCCCCTGCGCGCGGACGCCGAGCGGCTGCGCCTGGCGGTGGACGCGGTGGGCTTAGGCACGGCCGACTGGAACTACGGCACCGGCGAGATGCACTGGAACGGCCGGCACTTCCGCCTCTTCGGCCTGGAGCCGGAACCCGAGCGGCGCATGCGCTACGAGGATTTCACCGCGGTCGTCCATCCCCAGGACCTGGCGCGGGTGGAGCGGTCGCTGCGCGCGGGGATCGAGGGGCCGACGGGCGTGCACACGGAGGAATACCGCGTGGTGTGGCCGGACGGGTCGGTCCACTGGATCACCGAGACGGCCCGGGTGGTGGAGCGGCGGGTGGACGGCTTTCCCGCGCGCGTCATCAGCGTGCTCGCGGACCTTTCCGAGCGCCGGGCCTCGGAACTGGCCCTGCGGGCGAGCGAGGAGAAGTACCGCACGCTCTTCGAGTCGCTCGACGAAGGGTTCTGCGTGGTGCAGGTCCTCTTCGACGCGGCGGACCGCGCGACGGACTACCGCTTCCTGGAGATCAACCCGGCCTTCGGACGCCAGAGCGGCCTGGACGGCGGGGCGCTGGGCCGGCGCGCGCGCGAGATCACGCCGGACCTGGAGGATCACTGGTTCGAGGCGTACGGGCGGGTGGCGCGCACGGGGCAGCCGGAGCGCTTCGAGGAGTATTCCGCCGCGCTGGGCAAGTGGTACAACGTGTACGCCTGGCGCTACGGCGCGCCGGGAGCCCGGCAGGTGGCGATCCTCTTCCAAGACATCACCGAGCGCCGGGA
>CAXUIU010000124.1:2582-9937 GCA_964250955.1 uncultured Chthoniobacterales bacterium
GCGCAGGAGGCGCGAGAGTTCGTCGCCCGCGAGCGCACCCGGTTGCTGGAGGTCGAGCAGACCGCCCGGCAGGCGGCAGAGGATGCCAACGCCGCCAAGGACCATTTCCTGGCCGTGCTCTCCCACGAACTGCGCACGCCGCTCACGCCCATCTCCATGGCCATGGCGGTCCTGGCGAAGCGCGCCGACCTGCCCGCGCCGGTGCGCAGCACCCTGGACATGGTCCAACGCAACGTGGACCTGGAGTCCCACCTCATCGACGACCTGCTCGACGTGACCCGCATCGCCCGCGGCAAGATGGAACTGGCGCGGACCGACACCGACCTGCACGAAGCCGTGCGCCGGGCGGTGGAGGTCTCGACTCCCGACATCGAGGCCAAGGGGCAGCGGCTCACCGTGGACATGTCGGAGGGTTCGTGCCGTCTGGACGGCGACCCGGCGCGCTTGCAGCAGGTGTTCTGGAACCTGCTCAAGAACGCGAGCAAATTCACGCCGACCGGCGGGGCCATCGAAATCCGCGCCCGCTGCCAGGAAGGCGGCGAGGCGACCGTGGAGGTCACCGACACGGGCATCGGTCTGGAAGCCGGCGCGGCCGAGCGGATTTTCAACCCCTTCGAGCAGGCGAGTACGTCGATCACGCGTCAGTTCGGCGGTCTGGGGCTGGGGCTGGCGATCGCCAAGGCCACCGTGGAAGCCCACGGCGGCGTGTTAAGCGTTAGCAGCCCTGGGCTGGGCCAGGGGGCGACCTTCGCCGTGCGCCTGCCGCTCACAGCGGACGCCGCTTCCTGAAGCGAAACACAAACGCACCCTTTCTTTTCGACGGATCAGGAGATCTGCCGCCGTCGGCACCCATCCCGAGCTAAAATGTCCCAGCCGTTGAAAATCTTCGTGGTCGAGAACCATCCGGACACGTTGAAGATGATGCAGATGTACCTGGAGATGCTCGGCCATACCGTTCTGGCCGCCGACTCCATGGCCGGGGCGCTCGCCGCGTTGCCGGAAGCGCACTGCGACGTGCTGATCAGCGACATCGGCCTGCCCGACGGCGACGGCTGGACCCTGATGCGCCGGCTGAGGCTGCCACGGCCGATCTACGCCGTCGCCATGAGTGGCTTCGGCATGAGTGCCGACCATCTCAAGAGTCGGGAGGCAGGCTACCGGCACCATCTGCTCAAACCGCTGAATCCTAAGCAGCTCGATGCGATTCTCGAAGAGGCCGGCCGCGAATTGTTCCCCGTGTGACCGGGGGCGACGGCTTTGTCGGTGGTTTGCAGCGACGCACGTTTCTGCTTGCCCAGACGTTTGGGCAGAAAGCTGGCCTGCTCTCACGAAAATGCTGGCTCAAGCAAGTACGCAAGACACTCTGCTCACCTACTTAGTGAGTGGAGGAGTACGCCAGTCGTCCTGGGGAAGGAAAGTGCCGCCGTTTGATCCTTTGGGATGGTACGGGGACACCTTTCTTTAGCTGCCAGCCTCATCTGATTTCCCGCCTGTTCAACGCAAACTGGCTCGTTTACCTTCCCGGCATGAAAAAACCCTTGGCCGTGTTCCTGATCCTCGCCTGCCTGGCCTTCACCCCAGCGGCGCACGCTGCCGACGCCAAGATGGAACTCCAAGACCTCGTCGCCAAGGTCAAAACCAAGTTGCAGTCGGGCCACGCCACGGAGGCGGACCTGGCTCCCGAGTTCGGTGCGTTCGATGCCCTCTTGACCGAGCACCAAGGCGAGAAGACCGACGACGTGGCGAACATCCTGTTGGTCAAGGCCCTGCTCTACGCTCAGGTGTACCAAGACGGGCCCAAGGCCACCGCCAGCCTCCAGCAACTCAAGACCAATTATCCGAACACCACGCCCGGCAAACAAGCCGACGCCGCCATCGCCGCGCTCGCCAGACAAGCCCAGGGAGAAAACGTCAAGCGTAGCCTGGTTGTGGGCACGGTCTTCCCGGGGTTCCAGGAAACCGACGTGGACGGCAAGCCCCTTTCCGTCGCCAGCGAGAAGGGCAAGGTGGTGCTGATCGACTTCTGGGCCACCTGGTGCGGGCCGTGCGTGCAGGAGTTGCCCAACGTGCTCAAAGCGTACGGCCAGTACCACGCCAAGGGCTTCGACATCATCGGCGTCAGCCTGGATCAGGACAAGGCCAAGCTCGCTAGCTTCACCAAGGAAAAGCAGATGACGTGGCCGCAGTACTGCGACGGCAAGGGTTGGGAGAGCAAGCTGGCGACGACGTACGGGATCACCAGCATCCCCGCCACGTACCTGCTGGGCCGGGACGGCAAGATCATCGGCAAGGACCTGCGTGGCGACGCGTTGGAAGCCGCGGTCAAGGCCGCTCTGGGGACCAACTAAAGCCACAACACTAAATGGGATGACCAACCGCGTGAAGGACGGTGGTGTCCCAGATGCTGTTAAGCCAACCGATGCTGATGTTGGGATCAAGGCCGACGCTGGGCGATGCTTTCGACGGCCTCGTCCAGTTTGCCAGCGTTGCGGCAGCGACTTGATCCGCAAGAACGGCCACGCCGAGAACGGGGACCAAAGGGCCAAGTGCCTGGCGTGCGGGCGCACGTTCGTCCTGCAACCCAAGGGTGCTCGCTACGATGCGAAGTTCAAGGATCAGGTAGTGGCTGCCTATCAGGACCGCATGAGCAATCCGGGGCATCACGCGCACCTTCGGGGTGTGCGACGAGACGGTGCTGCGCTGGGTGGGAAAAAAGCCGACAGTTTCCCGGCCTTCGTGGCACCATCACCTACAGCCTCGCTATCCTCCACAAAGCAACGGCCAACTGATCACCACCCCATCTTCCTCACAAGAAAGCCGCACCGGCCGACACCGGCGGAATGGGTATTTTTCATCGTGCCCACCCGTTTCGGCAATCCGGCGGCTCGGTGCGTGCGTATCTGAGACTGTCCTTCGGCATCCGGGTGTCCCCGGTGGAGTCGACCGCGAACGGACTGTCACTGCAAACCCGGCAGTGTGCTTCCGGCGTCCGTGCCAGGGCTCCTCGTCCGCGAGGTGCCCCGAGAAACTTTGTCGGTCCAAGCTCCCTCCTTTGCCATGCTCTTCTCCGATCCACTCGAACTCTGGGGCGGCGTGGAGTGCACCGTCAACCGCGTCGGCGACGTGTTCTTCGACCAGATGGAGCGTAACGGACACGCTTGGCGCGACGACGATCTCGAACGCTTCGCCTCGCTGGGCCTGCGAGCTTTGCGCTACCCGATCCTGTGGGAACGCCTGGCCCCGGAGCACGCCCGGGTGACCGATTGGTCCTGGGCCGACCGTCGGCTCAACCGCCTGCGAGAACTCGGCATCCGACCCATCGTTGGCCTGGTCCACCATGGTAGTGGTCCACGACGCACCCATCTGCTCGATCCAGGCTTCGCCGAAGGTTTGGCCGACTTCGCCCGGCAAGTGGCCGAGCGTTACCCGTGGATCGAGGATTACACGCCGGTCAACGAACCGCTGACGACCGCGCGCTTCAGCGCCCTTTACGGCCATTGGTACCCGCACGCTCACGATACCCGCAGTTTCGCTCGCGCCTTCTTAAACCAATGCCGGGCGGTGGTGTTGTCCATGCAAGCAATCCGTGCCGTCAATCCCGCCGCACGGCTCGTGCAAACTGAGGATTTGGGAAAGGTTTTCAGCACTCCGGTTTTGGCCGAGTGCGCCGAGTTCGAGAACCGGCGGCGCTGGCTGACCTTCGACCTGCTCGGTGGGCACCTGACCGAAAAGCATCCTCTGTCGGCTTACCTGCGGTCAGCGGAAGTGGCGCCGGAGGAGTTGCACTGGTTTCTGGAACACCGCTGCACGCCTGACCTTCTCGGCATCAACTACTACATCACCAGCGAGCGGTTCTTGGATGAGCAGATGGATCGGCACCCCGCCTATTCTCACGGCCCGGCCTACGCCGACATGCCCGCCGTGCGCGTCAACGCCGCGGGCGTCAGCGGGGTCGGCCGCCTGTTGCGCGAGGCGTGGGAGCGCTACCGACTGCCGCTGGCGGTCACCGAGGCCCAGCTCAACTGCACACGCGACGAACAAATGCGCTGGCTTGTCGAGATTTGGCGCGACGTCCGCGCCCTGCGCGACCGCGAAGGCGTGGATGTGCGTGCCGTGACCCTGTGGGCACTTTTGGGTGCGTTCAACTGGACCAACCTGCTCACCCGCGACGATCCCGACAGCTACGAGCCCGGAGCCTTCGACCTGCGCGGTCCGTCCCCACGCCCCACGGCTCTCGCCATCCTTGCCCGGACGCTGGCGCGCGGAGGGCAAGTCGATCATCCGGTGCTCCGGACACCGGGTTGGTGGAAACGGCCGGAACGCTTCGTCGGCGAACCTGTCACCGCGCATCAGCCACTGACCCCGGCGGTCAGGCCAGCCGAGGAGGCAACTCCGGCGGCACCCCTGCTCATCACGGGGGCGGCAGGTCCGCTGGCGCACGCTTTCAGTGTGGTTTGCCGGGAACGCGCGCTCTCCGCACCTTTCCTTGATCGTCAGGAACAGGAGGGCACCGACCTGACCGCTGCCCATTGTTTACTGGACCGTCTCCAGCCGTGGGCGGTCATTCACGCGCCGGACGTACCCGTGACTGAACGGAGATGGGATGATCCTCAGCGTTGCCATTCCGAGCACGTCGGGCCTCCCCGTGTCTGGGCGCAGGCTTGCGCCGCACGGAACTTGCCTCTGCTGGTCTTTACCTCCATCCAAGTCGAAGGGGATGGCTATGTCTTCTCGTCGTCGCCGACGGCGTTGGTGATTCGCACAAACGTGCAACTCCGCTCCTGGCACGACGGAGACTTGGTGCTGCGCATTCTGCGGGACTCGGGCGAGGACAAGATGACAATCTTGCCCGCAGATCAGGTCTTCACTTTGACGAGCTTGCTAGACTTGGCTAACACGTGCCTGGACCTGCTGCTCGACCAAGAAGCCGGTGTCTGGCACCTGTCAAATCCTGGCACTTCAAGTCAGACTCTGTTCCCCGCGTGCGTCGCGGAGACAATGGCAACCCCCACATCTGCGAACTAAGTAGGTGGACAGAAGTTCGTCCGCACGGTTTTGAGCCAGCAGTTTCTTAAGAGCAGTCTGGCTTTACGCAGGGCTTCGCCGGTAGAGAAGCCAAGCAACTAGGACGAGGTGCGTGTCCCCACCGGGCGGGAGGTCTTCGGCATCCTGGCTACCGAATCCGGGCCATTATACCATCTTGGTGACTACGGGACGCTTTACACCCAATGTGTTGGCATTTGGCCGCTGGGAAGCCGCTGGAATCAATCGACGGGGTGTAGCTGCAAGGCTTTGTCGGTCGCTACAGGTACGACGGCCAAGGTGACTTGCTGGGCGTGGCGAGTTAGTCGTCCACCTTCGCTCGTTCCGCCATCGTCGCCGACCCGATGTGCTCGCTTTGCCGCTCGTCTATGGTCCTGCGTGCGGGAAAGCAGAGCGGCAGCAGGCTTCGGGGTTGCTCGACGTTCCCAAGCTGCCGGGGAAAACGGAACGTGCGGCCCGAGTTGGTACGGCCGTGAGCTACCGGGTCACACCGACTTCTTGGCCATCTCCTCTGCGTGCACGTTGCGGACATGGCTGTAGGTGCCCAAAATGAGCTTGCCGCCGTCCTGATGACCCTGCCACTGGGCGATCACTTGCAAGTCGATGCCAAGTTCGATGCACGGGTGATGAACATGCGCCGCAGGCTACGCTGTGGGTACGCCGGGTAGCCAAGACGCTTGCAGGCGGCACGAAGTGACTTGGTAGCGTCCTTGGTCATGCCCTCGGCTTCGACTCGCTTGCTCTTGAGCAAGTTGACTGGGAAGAGGTGATCGGTCGGCCCCAAGCCCAGCCTGACCATGAGCTTTTTGACCAAGGCTTCCGCCTGCGGATAAACCGGCCATGGGTAGGGCGTCTTGGTCTTCTGGCGGAAGAAGGTGATTTGCTGCTTGGCCAAGTTGACGTGCTGGCGCGGGAGGCCAGTCATTTTGGCTTGGCCCGCGCCAACGAGGCCCATAAACTCCAGGAACTCGGCGCTGTGGCCTGGGCTTCAGCGTCCCATTTTTGTTGCCGCACGTCGGCCACGATGGCGTAAAACTCATCGAAGGTGGGGGGACCCAGATCGGTTTGACCACCTTCTTTCCTTTGATGCGCTCTGCCGGTGAAATGGCGAGCGCCTTGTCGTTCACGGCCATCTCGAACATGGATTTCGCCACTTGCACGTAGTGGTTGTACGAGGAATAACCAGAGTGAGGTGTCCTTGCGACGGGTCCACTTTGCCCAAATCACGCTGGCGGTCAGCGAGCTTGCGGCGGGCGACAGTTTTGTCGGTGGTTTGAAGAGACGCACGTTTCTGCTTGCCCTGATGTTTGAGCAGGGCATAGTACACGCCGTTGGATGAGTACTGGTAAAGACACGGCACCTCGGTCTCTTGAAACTGCGGCTTCGCAGGAGATGGTGGTGCGGCTGTTTTCATCGCGATGGGAACCTCAGGTTACAACGCGGTTTTTGACAGCATCAACTCCGGTGCATATCTAGCTCTTGGTCGGTAGTTTAGCGCGATTAACTCAGTGGTAGAGTGCTTGCTTCACACGCAAGATGTCGCAGGTTCGAACCCTGCATCGCGCACCACTCTCCGACTTAATGTCGACTGACGCGCGCGTTCTTGCGTGCGCACTCGTCGGCGAGGGTCTCCGGCCAGGTGACCAGCAGAAGCGAACTGCTGTGCTCGGTGGTCAGGCGGTTGTACCCGGCGACGAAAGCGCGGTTGAACTCGCTGCCGGCCACCGCCAACTCCGGGTAGCGCCGGATCGCGCGGCGCTTGGACGCCTCGACGGCGGCGGCAAAATCTTGCTCGGCCTGGTTCACCACCGCGGGCGTCGCCGTCGTGGGGGCGGAAGGGGTGGCGTGTTGAACCGCGGCACGTTGGGCGAGCGCACGCCGGTAGCCCAGCTCGGACCCCGTAGACCCAACGCTCCCAGGCCGAAGAATCGGCGGTGACGCGCAAGGGCGGACGCCGCGCGGAAACCTGCGCGCCATACCCTAATCCACCCAACGACAAGCAAGGCAGAAATGCCAGCCAGCCCAGCAGCAGGAGAATGCCGCCGGCAATCCTACCCCGGGTAAGGGCAATCACGGCGAAGACCAGGCCCAAGAGCGCGAGCGCGGCCACCCCGAGGAGCGCGGTGACGACGACCCCGAGACCTTTCGACGCTCCAACCGCGACCAGGAACGCCGAGCAGAGCAGGAGGGCGAACGAGTTGCGCGCGGGGTAGCCCCGTCGGCTCGACCGGGCGGGGTGGCAGGGGGGACGGGTACATGGCTGGCGGGCCAGAATGACGTACGCGCTTCCATCCAGTGAGCCAAATTAACCC
>CAXUIU010000125.1:0-3205 GCA_964250955.1 uncultured Chthoniobacterales bacterium
CCGGGTGTATGGCCGTACTCCGGATGACCGGGCGTGAGCGACCCCCACTGGCGGAACCGCTTGATCTCTTCCAACGTCACGCCGGGCGCGCCGGTGAGATACAGGAGGCCGTAGAGCAGCATGGAGCCATGGCCGTTCGACAGCACGAACCGGTCGCGATACGGCCCCCCCCGATCGGCGGCGTCGTACTTCAGGAACCGTGTGAACAGCACCGTCGCCACGTCGGCCATGCCCATGGGCATGCCTGGATGGCCGCACTTGGCCCGCTCCACCGCATCCATCGCGAGCACCCGCAGCGCGTCGGCCATGGTCTGCGCGGCGACATCGCCCGCCGCCCGGCTCTTCAACGCGACGTGGGTGGAGGCGAGGTCGTCGGCGGGCATGGTCGTCCTTGGGTGAGACACGATCGGCCGCCCGCCTGCTTTGCGCGAAGCGGCTCCGTCAGTCCAGCAGATCGCGCCGACGCGACGCTTCAGGCCGCCGCCTTGGCCCGTTGCGGATGGAAGAACAGGGCCTGGCCGATCGTGCCGCCGGGGCCGCCGGTGATGGTGCCACCGCCGTTCGAGAGGGTGCCAGCGTTCACGGCCACTGCCCGGCCACCATCGCCGCCGACGGTGCCGCCAGAGCTGCCGGTGTTGCCGGTGACGGTGCCGCTGAGGGTCAGCGTGCCCGCGCCCGTCTTGATCAGGCCGCCGCTGCTGATCGTCCCGGCCAGCACGTTGCCGCTGGGGCTAGTCGTGTCCAGGGCGTTGACGGTCAGGGTGTGACCGGCCGTGTTCAGGCCGCCGCCAAAGTGCAGCGCGCCCGTGCCCGCCGCCAAGGTCCACGTCTGGTCGGCCCCCAGCGCCACGGCGCTGCCAAAGGTTTGCGCCGTCGCGGCGTTCTGGGTCAGCCCGCCGGCCCCGATGGTCAGCGTGCTGCCGGTGAAAATGTAGGCCCCTGCGTCCGCGTCGAAGGAAAGCGAGTGGACGCTGTAGGCGCGGTCCAGGTTGGAGAGGTAAGACGAAGCCGCGCCAAACTCCACGTCCGTGTCGCTCAGGCTGCTGGGCGGCGCGGCGCCGTTCCAGTTGTTCGCGTCGCTCCAGTTGAAGTTGGGGCCGAGACCAGACGTCGCGTCCCTGCCCGTCCACAGGTAGGTGGTGGCGCGCAGCGCACCGGGTCCGCCGGCCAGCGCGACGCCGAGCAGGACAGCGAGCGACCAGCGCGTCCAGGAGGCGCGGCGAAAACGACCCTGCGCCAGGCGGCGCAGCGGTGACCGTCGCGCCGTGGGCCGGAGGGTCGGGCGGCCTGGCGCGGTCAGTTCGGTCTCCATCCCACACGAGCGGAGACATTTGCCAGGACGAGGACTGCCAGAGTCAAAGACGGGCGTGATCATGAATCGGGACGGAAGATGGAGGTGAAAACAAAAGGCGGCGGGTTCCAGCCAGGAGGCGGTCTGCTGCCCTCAGCAGCCTCCCTTCGTTAATGAAAACGGGAAAAAAGCGGCCGCATTTCAGCCGCCGCCCACTTTTCTGAAGACTCCCCGCCGGGAGGGGGTGATCAACGCGGCGCACCCGCCGCCCGGAGCAACGCCGCAAAGCGCGGGTCGCCCCGCAGATCATCCCAGTCGGGGTGCAGGGAAAGGTCCCGGAGGCAAGGGCCGCCCGGCCGGCGGCCAAGCTCGCCGAGCAGATCCAGCGCGGCCGCCCGCTCGCCCGCCAGCGCCAGAACCGCGGCGTACTGGCCGGCCAGCATGGGGCCATCGTACGCGTCTTGTTCCGGTGGGCGGCGGGCCAGGGCGGCGCGGCCTTCGCGCACGGCATCCTCGTGCCGGCCCAACAAAGCGTCCAACCGGGCGAGGAGCATCTCGGTGGGTGCTGGGTCCGGGTCGCTTTGCGCGGCTTCGGCCAGCGTGGGCCGGAGTTCCAGCAAGCCGCGCCGGGCGGCCTCGGCGTCGCCCAGCATACGCAGAGGCAGCGCCGCCAGCAGCTCCTTGGGCCAGCGCTGACCGCCAGGAGACTCGAAGTCCATGCCCCCCGCCACCGCGGCCCGCGCGGCCAGCCCCGCCGCCGGGTCGCGGTCGAGGAGCGCGGCTTCATACCGCAGGTTCGCGCCGCTCGTTGACCCGTCGACACCGGCGGGCAGCAGGTCGGCGGCCGCGTGCAGGAGCCGGGTGTCGGCGGCCCCGGCGGACCGGCAGTCAAGGAAGACGGATTGCAGCAGCGACTCCTGCGGATCGCGCCGTTCCCACGCCTCGGCTTGGGCCACGATTTCACCACCGCGGCCCAGGCCAGCCAGGGTCGCCGCCACCTTGCGCGGGACGTTCACGTTGAGCGGGTCCAACTCCCCGGCCCGGCGCAGGTGTGTCAGGGCGGCTTCCCAATGTCCCTGGCGCCTCTCGGCCAAGCCGAGCAGGAACCAGGCGCGGGCGTCGTTGGGCAGGGTGCCTACCGCCGCCGTGAACTCCTGCCGCGCGCGCTCGAAGTCGCGGGGCACGTGGTAGGCGTAAGCGCCCTGCGCGAGGTGCGCCTCCGCCCGGTCAGCCCCCAGGCTGGAAGTCATCTCGGCGGCGGCACGCACCCGCTCGGCCTGGGCCGGGGAGCGGTCGTAGCCGCCGGAGTAAATGACGGCTTCCCGGTACGTGATCTCGGCGTGCGCGCGCGCGAACCGAGGATCGCGCGCCACCGCCTCCTGGAGCCAGTGCAGGATGCGGTGCATCTGCTCAAGGTTTTCGGTCCGCGACAGGTTGGCTTCCGACTCCGCGCGCAGGTACATCTCGTATGCCACCGGGTCGGGCACGTGCGCCCCCGGCTCCGGGGACGAAGCCGCCGGTCGGACCGCCAATCCCAGGCGTTGTGCCACCGCGTCGGCGATCTCGTGCTGCAAGGCGAACAACCCGGAAGCGGGCTGCTCGTAGGTCGACGACCAGCTCTGCACGCCGGTGCGGGCGTCGCGGAGAACCACCTGGACCCGCAGCGGACCCGCCTCCCCGTCGCGCTGGACGCTGCCAGCCAGCACGTCCGTGGCCCCGAGCTTCGCGCCGAAGTCGCGGGTGGCGGCTTCGGCGGACCCGCCCGCAGGATGGCGGTCGAGACCTGGCGGCGAGAGGATCTGCAAGCCGGGGTACCGGGCCAGGGAGTTGGCCACTTCCTCCCGCACGCCGGCGGCCAGGAAGGCGTCGGCTCCGTCACGGGAAAGGTTGTCGAAGGGCAGCACCGCCAAGGTC
>CAXUIU010000125.1:3215-6687 GCA_964250955.1 uncultured Chthoniobacterales bacterium
CTCCCGGGCGAACCCAGGCCCCACGCCGATGCCCCCGCCAGCAGCAGCGCCACCCCTGCCGCCAGCCACCGTTGGCTGCCACGGCGGGCGGCCGTCGCGGAGGCGAGAGCGTGCTGGCACTGCTGGATGGCCTCGATCAGTTCACCGGCGGTTTGCGGGCGGTGGGTGCGGTCCGCGGCGAGCAGTCGCCGCAGCAACTTAACGAGCGCCTTCTTTTCGGCCGGTGGGTTGGGCAGGCCGTCGAAGGGAGGAGTCGCCTCGGTTTGCCGACGGCGGATCTCGCCGGGAGCCAGGCCGCCGTAGAGAGTGCGGCCGGTCAGCAGAAACCAGAGTGTCGCCCCCAGCGCGTAGAAGTCCGTGCGCGCGTCCAGCGCCACGCCGCCGGCGAGTTGCTCCGGGCTGGCGTAGGCCGGCGTCCCGGCGAAGCCGGTTTGATGGCTTCCCCGCGCCGGCCCGTCGTCCAGGCCCGCCGCGGCCGAGGCGGCCCGGGCCAGACCGAAGTCGATGACCTTGACGAACGGGAGCGTGCTGCCCTCCTGGCCGTGGACCAGCATGACGTTGGAAGGCTTGAGGTCGCGGTGGATGATGCCGCGTTCCTCGGCGGCCTGGAGAGCCTGGGCGATCTGCGAGCCGATCTGGAGGGTCAGCGCGGCCGGCAGCGGCCCGGTGCGGCGCACGCGCTCCTCCAGCGTCTCGCCTTCCACCAGTTCCATGGCGTAGAAGGGCTGGCCGTCCAGGTCACGCACCCCGTACTGGAAGACGCTGGCCACGTTGGGATGACGTAGCGCCGCCGCCCGGCGCGCCTCGTGCAAAAAGCGGGTGCGATGGTCCACCCGCTCGGCCAGATGCCCGCTGACGACCTTCAGGGCCACCGGGCGGTCAAGCAGGGTGTCCTGCGCGCGGTAGGTCACGCCCATGGCACCTCGCCCCAGTTCCCAGAGGCGACCGTCTTCCCGGCGGCTCACCTCGAAGTCGCCGAAGCACGGCGGCACGTCGCGGGCGTGCTCGTTCGCTGCCCCTTCCTCCAAGGCGAGGGTCAGCAGGCAACGCACGCACTGCCCGCCTCCGTCTGCGGTCGCCACGGTGCTGCCGCAATCTGCGCACACCGCGGCCGGAACCTCGGTGGGCAGAGCTTGATTTGCAAAGGTGGGGTCCGGAAGGCTCATCGGTCGACGCGGGCTTTTCAACGTTCCACCAGGATGTCGATCAGGTGCCGCAGTTCGCCTTCCACGTCGTCGGAGTGGGCGACGGTGCGGGCCACCTCCGCGCGCACGATGCTGCGGTAGCGCCGGCGCAGGCGGTGCAGGTGGGTGCGCAGCGTGGCCAGGGGCATTTGCAGGCTGGCGGCGAGTTCCTCTTGCCCGGGCGGGGGCAAACTGCCGGGCCGCAGCACGGGCAGCAGCGCGGCGAAGAGCTTGCCCCGGCCTTCCTGGACGAGTTCCTCGCCCAGCAGCGACAGGGCCCGCTCGACCAGCGTCGCGGCCCACTGCTGGTCGAAGAAGCGCTCCAGTTGTTCCACCGACGACTTGCCCGCCGCGGCGTCGGTGAAGGCAGCGGGCTCGGCATCGACCAGGGCGGGCGTCAGGGCGAGAAACTGGAACCCGCCGCCGCGCTTGGCGGCTTGCTGCCGGTCGTGTTGGTCGGCGAGGAAGTGCTTGAGCGCGGTCACCAGGAAGGTGCGGAACCGGCCCTTGGCGGGATCGGCGGCGGCGTAGCTGCGCCGCTCCAACAAAGAGGCGAAAAAACTTTGCGCGAGGTCCTGGGCATCGGCGGGCGCGTGGCCGCGCCGCAGCAGGAAGGCATGGACGGGCGACCAGTAGATCTGGCAGAACTCCTGCAGGGCGGCCTGGTGTTGCACCATTCCTTCCTGGTCGTCGGCGCAAAGCAGCACCACGCTCCAGCGCGTGGAAGCAAAGCGCGCGCTGCGGTCGTGCCTGGTTCCCGTCATCGCCCTCACCCGACCATCGTACCAGGCAAGGCAAGTCCTTTTCAGGCGTTCCCCGCGCATACTCACCCCGGGTCCGCGCACGGTGGTTTCCTTCCATCCGTGGTGGAACCCGGTCGTAGAACCGCTGGCCACCATGCGCGGACACGGGCGACGGCATCCCGATACAGCGACCGGTACGATCCTAGCCTTTCAACGCCAAAAAACGGTGGTTTTGGTCAACGCATCGGTTCGGACCATGGTTTGTGCTTCCCATTGGGGCGGGGTTGCGAGCGGGCTTGAGGAGAAGAGTGCCCCTATGTTATCGTTCCTGCCATGAGCACCCTGGTGGAGATCGAGCACGCCGTAGAAGCCTTGCCTGCGGCAGAGCAGGAAGCACTCTTCCGCTTCTTGGCCGCTCGCCTTGAAGCCAAAGCTCCTTCGGTTGTTCCCTATCGCACCAGAACCCAGCCCGGTGCGGTGCGTCCCGGGATCGACCCGGACAAGCTCGGCCAGTTGCCCGACGAGTTCTAGGCTTCCGCTGCCATGGTGCTCGTCGACGTGAACCTGCTGGTGTACGCCGTGTTCAAGGACTCCGTCCGGCATGAGGCCGCCCGCAAGTGGCTCGACAAAACTTTGAGCGGCACAGAACTCGTGGCGTTGCCCTGGGTGGTGCTATCAGGCTTCATCCGGGTCTCCACCAACCCGCGGATCATGAGCGTGCCGCTGACGCTTGATCAGGCCCTCGGCTACGTCGATGAGTGGCTCATGCTGCCGGTAGTACGGGTCATCGGCCCCACGTCCGTGCACCAGCAGGTGTTTGCCCGGATGCTGCGGGCAGCAAGCGCCACGGGCAACCTTGTTAGCGACGCCCACTTGGCTGCACTGGCGACGGAACACGGCTGCGCGCTGGCCTCCACCGATGATGACTTCCAGAAGTTTCCTGGCCTGCACTGGCTCAATCCGCTAGCGAGTTGAACCCGCACCGTCTCATAAAGGGAGGTTTGGTGGCACTTCTACCGACGGGTTGAGAACACAACCGCCTGTGCAAGGTGAGCACAGGCGGTTGTTCCCAACTTTGTGCCGAGGATCACTTCACGATGATTTGCCCGGTGGCGAAGTTGTAGAAGTACCGAGTGCCTTCCGTGTTGTAGCGGCCCGGGTTGTTCGGGTCCGGGTAGTAGTACAACGTCGTGTTCAGGCTGAAGTCGTACAGGTACGGGAACCCGAAGGCTGGCGATGTGTAGAAGAAATGCCCGCTCTTGAAGTCGTACAGGTACACGCCCGAGTTGCCATCCGCTGCGTCCAAGGCGTACTCATAGCCGAGATCGAAGTGGTAGAGGTAGCGGGCATCACTCAAATAGCCGTAGTATCCAAAGATGTTGCCATTAGGAAAAGCTAGGTAGTAGACGCCGTTACCAAGCACTGTTTCCCCAGTAAAGAACGGCAAGGGCGAGATCGTCAACACTAGGGTGGCGTTGCCCGTGCCGCTGTTGTTCGTGGCTGACAACGTCACGTTGAACGTGCCCAGCGCCGTGGGCGCCCCTG
>CAXUIU010000125.1:6697-9901 GCA_964250955.1 uncultured Chthoniobacterales bacterium
GCGACCCTGAAATGCTCCCGGTACCCTGATCCACAGTGAGTCCGGCGGGAAGTCCTGTCGCGGCATAGCTCATGGGACTATAGCTGGCGGCGATTTGGTAGGTGAACGCTTCGCCAAGCACACCGGTCATGGTCAAGCTGCTGGTGATGGCTGGCACGCCTGCGGCGACCACCGTGAAATTAGATGCGGTCGAGGCGTTTCCACTGCCGTTGGCGACGGTGATTGGGCCCGTCTGCGCACCACTTGGCACGGTCACGGTGATCTGCGTGCTGGTGAAGCTGCCGGCGGCGGACACGTTCCCAGCAAAAGTGACCGAAAATGGCGGAGTAAAGTTTGTGCCGTTCAACGTCACCATATCGCCGACCGCGCCGCTTGGCGGGCTGAAGCTCGTGATCGTCGGCGCGTCGGCAGCCTTCGCAGACAGGCAGGTCGTGGCGACAGCAACCAGAGTGAGAATGCTCGCTTGCAGCCAAGCCGGCAAGGAACGGGCAGCTTCGAGAATGGGACGAGTGTTTTGAATTTGTTTCATGTTGTGGAAGGTGAGAGTGACCGTGTTATCGACTTTCCTGCCCAGGCTCTGATTTTCTCATTTCTCTCTGCGGACATTTACGGGGTTGTAGTAAGCACACACGATGCTGCTACTCCGCCGCTGTGATTTTCCTTCCCCTGCTCAATAATGAACTAACCTCCGCAAGGATTGTAGGATCAATTCATGCCATTTGTGCGGCAACGTCCGGCTTGCCAACACGGCGGCGGCGCACGCAAGCGAGCAGTCCCGTGCCCGTGAGCAGGGCAGCCCAGGTGGATGGTTCGGGCACCGCCAACTGCAGGTCATCCACCGCAAAATCGTTGTACCCAAAATTTGTGTTCAGATCCGAGAGCGCCAGCGTGGCGATGGTGCTCGTGCCGGAGTTCCACGTGGCGGTATAATTCTGGAAGGTGTTACCCATCGACGGCACGTTCGGAGCACCGATGGCCGTGCCGTTGAGGGTGAACTGAAGTTGCTCGCCGCCGTTGACGTTAGCGTCGATGGTCGTCGCCCAATAGCTGAAGGTGTAGGTCGTGTTTGGAGTCACCGCGACGGTCTCGTACCAAAAGCGATTCCCGAGCGAATTGCCGTCGATCTCCAGCATGTTGCCGGTGCCGGTGGTGTGGTCGCCGATGTTCGCCCAGTTGTCGCTCGAGACGGAGTTCGACGAAGGATTGGTGCCGACCGTGTACGACCCGCCTGAGGTGTAGGTATTCAGATTGGTCGTGCCGTTGTAGTAGCTTGTGTAGTCGGTGCTAAAACCGGTGTTGCCCAATTCGAAAGAACCGTTGGTCAACAGGTTCTGCGCACGCGCCGGCACCAGTGTGATGAAAGTCAGGGCCGTCACCAGGAGCATGACTCCGCAGGCTGTTGAACGACGGGTGGAAGATTTAGGATGGCGAGACATTTTGTTTGGTCGTGTGGTGGTCGAAGGAAACTGGGATTCGTGTCAGGAGTCCGTTGTCCGATGGATCGGGTGCAACAGTCTCCATCAAGGAAAAGCGCCGCCGTGGGACACAACGGACAAACTTTTTCCAAACTGTTTGTCTCTTCGCGTGGGCTTGGCGCGATCAGTCAGCGTGCCGCCGCACCCGCCGCAGGATGAGCCAGGCCGCGAGGCCAACTCCTGACAGCCAGGCCGTCCCGGGTTCCGGCACGGTGGACGGGCTGCTGAAGGTGAACATCGTCGCGCCGGATTGGACATCGATCACGTCTCCCACCAGCGACTGACCGTTCTGCAAGATGCCGCCCAGCGCGTAGTCCATGCCGCCGGTGTGAGCGTCCGTGCCCAGCAACGTCGCGGTCAATCCCGTGCCCACGAAGGTGAACGCCCCCTTGGATTCATCCAGGAAACTGACGTTGAAATCCGGGAGCGGGGTAAACACGCCGCCCGAGACGACCACCGTGCTCGTGTTTTGCGCGATGATGCCTGCGACGGTGCCGCCGGTGACGCTGGCATGGCTGGAGTTTTCCGCGTTCAAGCCGTTGCCGTTGAGTTGACCTCCGCTCACGTTGACGGAGGCGGAGTTCTCAGCCCGCGTGTAGTAGCTGACGCTGCCCCCGGTGACGTTGAGTGTGCTGCCATCCACCGCTTCAATGTCGGCCACCACGCCGCTGCTGAGATTGACCGTGCTGTTGTCCACCGGAATCACCATGGAACCACTCGTCGGACCGGCGATGTTGAGCACGCTGCTGTTGAACGTGTAGAGGTACTGTTCGACGTAGCTGCCGGCCACCAAACTGACGGTGGGACTGGTACCGTTGAGGCCGTTCAGGTAGTCGCTCTGGTTCGCGTAGCCGACGCGGGCGTAGCCGTAGACGACGGAGTTGATCGTCGCATTGACAGGGTAGTATTGATCCTGCGCGGCGACGGGTTGGCTGGCGACGACTCCGGCGCAAAGGGCGAGGCCGATCAGAAGGAGATTGGTTCGACGGGGCGTGATGTTCACATGGAAAACAGCCCCGCGCCGCGATGGAACGGACAAACATTCTGCGAAAATGTTTTCCTCTCCCGGCGTGCCGGATACACTGCCGAGCCGGAAAGCGCGGAATTTCCGGCGGATGAACACCGACTCCACTCACGACGTGACCCACTTGCTCCACGCCTGGGCGGCGGGTGACCCCCGGGCGTCTGAGCGGCTCTTGCCGGTGATCTACGACCAACTGCGGCGCATCGCGCGCGGGTACATGCGCCGCGAACGCGACAGCCATACGTTGCAGCCCACCGCCCTGGTCAACGAGGCGTACCTCAAGCTCACGCGCGGCGCGGCGATTTCGTGGCAGAGCCGCGCCCACTTCTACAGCCTGGCCGCCCGGGCGATGCGGCGGGTCCTCGTCAACCACGCCCGCGCCCGGCAGCGGTACAAGCGGGTTGGCTTGGATCTCACCGTGTCACTCGCCGACGCCGGCGATCTGCACCTGCCCGACGACGGGAGCGGGATGGACCTCGTCGCGCTGGACGCCGCGTTGGAACGCTTGGCGCTGGAATACCCACGCCAGGGACAAGTGGTGGAATTGCGCTTTTTCAGCGCCATGGAAACGCGCGACATCTCCGAGACCTTGCAGGTGTCGGAGAAGACCGTCCTGCGGGACTGGCAGTTTGCCCGCCTGTGGCTGCACCGCGAACTGGCGCGTGCGAAGGAGTGACATGGAACCCGAACGCGCGAACCGCATCC
>CAXUIU010000126.1:0-9815 GCA_964250955.1 uncultured Chthoniobacterales bacterium
GCGCGAAGTGCATCCATCCACCCGTGAACCACCCCAAACTTAACGTCGCCCCCATCCCCGCGACCTCCTCGTCACCACTGGCCAGGAACATCAGCGCGCGGTGGATCTCCTCGAAGAGTTCCTCCAGCACGTCCGCGTGCCCAGCCTCCAGCCCGACCGCCGACTGCCGGAAGGCTCGGGGTAATAAGCGCGTGACCTTTTCCACCGTGATCCGGCTGGCGAACTCCCCCGCCTTCGCCCCGCCCATGCCGTCGCTGACCGCGAACACGAAGTCCGCGTCCGCCGTCGGCGCGTCGCCGACCTTGCCGAGATAATGCACCTCGCGCGCGTCGAAGCGCAGGCACAGAAAACTATCCTCGTTGTTGGCGCGGACCTTGCCGCGGTCCGTGCGGCCGGACCACTGCAAGCGCAGTCGGGGTTGGACGGCAGGGTTGTCTCTAGCCGAGGGGGTGAGCATGGGTGTTGATCGGCGGCAGGTCGGGCGGCACGTCTTCGGGGTGCGTCGTGCCCGGCGCGAGCAGCGTGGCGAACTCGAAATCGATCACGCAGAACTGCCCGGTGCGCCCGTTGTAGGTGATGTTGCGCGCCTCGGCGTCGTCGTGGCGCACGCCGTAGGCGCCCAGTTCGGCGAAGATTTCCCGCGCACGGTCGTCGTCGAGGTGCTGGACGCGCGCGCCGCAGTTCGTCGTGACCAGACGCAAACCGGCCGGGTCGGCTTCGAGTAAGCGCGGCACGAACGGGCACCCGCGTGCCTCCAGGTGGCGCAGCACGCGCGCCTCGTTGGCGAACCGCTCCGCCGCCTGCGGGCCACGGAAGGTCTTCGTCACCCGGCCGTCGTAGGCGATGCGCACCAGCGCGCGGAGCGTGTCTTTGACCTCGTGCGGCACGGCGGCACCTTCCGGCTGATGGCTTGTCGCGGCAAACGTGACTTTTCTGTTGCCCGCAGTGGCACCGTGCGTGCTAAAAGTGGCGGCGGCACGGCCCGGACCCGGCAAAAGTAGGGAAAATGACCGCAGGGAAGGTCCGGTTCTGTTCACGCTGCGCAAGAAACAACAAAATCATCCTTCATCTCCTTCTATGGCGAAGTACAAACTCGAATACATCTGGCTGGACGGTTACGAGCCCACGCCGAACCTGCGCGGCAAAACCAAGATCGTGGACTTCGAGAGTTTCCCCACGCTCGAACAATGCCCGATGTGGAACTTCGACGGCTCCTCCACCCAGCAGGCCGAAGGGCACAGCAGCGATTGCCTGCTCAAGCCCGTGGCGGTGTTCCCGGATTCCACGCGCAAGAACGGCGCCTTGGTGATGTGCGAGGTGCTCCTGCCCGACGGCACGCCGCACCCGAGCAACTCGCGCGCGACCATCCTCGATGATCCCAACGCGTGGTTCGGCTTCGAGCAGGAATATTTCCTCTTCCAGGGTGGCAAGCCGCTCGGCTTCCCGAAGGAAGGCTACCCCGGGCCGCAGGGTCCGTACTACACGGGGGTCGGCTTCTCCAACATGGGCGACCTCGCCCGTGAGATCGTCGAAGAACACCTCGACCTCTGCCTGGATGCCGGCATCAACCACGAGGGCATCAACTCGGAAGTCGCCAAGGGCCAGTGGGAGTTCCAGATCTTCGGCAAGGGCAGCAAGGCCGCCGCTGACCAGGTGTGGATCGCCCGCTACCTCCTCCAGCGTCTCGGCGAGAAGTACCAGGTGGACGTGGAGTGGCACTGCAAGCCCATCCGCGGCGACTGGAACGGCTCGGGGATGCACTGCAACTTCTCCACCGAGTACATGCGCGAGAGCGGCGGCAAGGAATACTTCGAGAAGCTCATGGGAGCCTTCGACAAGTACAAGAACGAGCACATCGCTGTGTACGGTCCCGACAACCATCTGCGCCTGACGGGTTTGCACGAGACCCAGAGCATCGACAAGTTCAACTACGGCATCGCCAACCGCGGGGCGTCGATCCGGGTGCCGCATTCGTTTGTGAACAACGACTACAAGGGCTACCTGGAAGACCGCCGGCCCAACTCGTCGGGTGACCCCTACAAGATCGCCTCGCGCATCTTGCAGACCGTCGCCACTGTGCCGACGGCCTGACGCGCCTCGCCGGAAAATCTAGGGACTGGCTCGGAGAGCCATCCCTACCAAGTGTTACGACGCCGCGCTGACGCGGCGGGAATTGTCTAACCGCCTTGCCGCTCACCGTGGCAAGGCGGTTTTTGTTTGAGCGTTGCGCCGGGGGAAAGCTGCGGCAGAGTCACGGACGATGAATCTGCGTGTGCTTTGTTTCCCCGCGGTGGTCTTGGCCTTGGTCCGGTCGGCCGTGGGGGCCGACGACCCGCTGGTCACGAACCCGCCGCCCGCCGTTGAACCGGCGTTCTTCGACAAAGCGGTCAAGCCGGGCGACGACTTCTTCCGCTACGCCAACGGCGGCTGGACCCAGCACGCGACGATCCCGGGCGACCGCGCCACCTGGGGCGTCGCCGAGGAACTCCAGGAACGCAACGAAGTCGCTCTCCACACGATCCTCGACGAATGCGCCGCGCAGGTCGCCAAGGGCGAGGCCGCGCCGGGCACCCCGCGCCAGAAGGTCGGCGACCTGTTCCGCGGTGGCATGGACGAGGCGGCCGTCAACGCGGCGGGCACCGCTCCGCTAGCTCCGTGGTTCGACGCCATCAACGGACTCTCGGACCGCAACGGCCTGCCCGTCCTGCTGGCCAAGCTGCACGGGTCAGGTTGGTCGCCGGCGTTCCTGGTCACCGGCTACCAGGACGAGCGTGACGCTACCGCCCAGCTCGCGCTGCTCTACCAGGGCGGTCTCGGCCTGCCCAACAAGGAATATTACACCAAGGACGACGAGAAATCGCGCGACCTGCGCGCGCAATACATCCGCCATGTGGCGATCATGCTTCTGCTCAACGGCGCTACCCCCGAGCAGGCCGCGCGCGACGCGGGGACGGTGCTGCGGTTCGAGACGCGGCTGGCCGAAGCTTCGCGCACGCCGGTGGAGTTGCGCGACCCGGAGAGCAACTACCACAAGCTGACGCTGACCGACTTTGCCGCGCAGGCCCCGGGTTTCGACTGGCCGGCCTACTTCAAGGCCCTGAACCTGCCCGACCCCGGCCCGCTCGACGTGTGCCAGCCGGAGTTCTTCCAGGGGCTCGGCAAGCTCGCCGCCGAAGCGCCGCTCGACGAGTGGAAGGCCTACCTCACGTGGCAGACGCTGCACGACGCCGCGCCCTACGTCGGCACCGCTCTGGAGGCCGAGAACTTCCGGTTCTACAGCCGCACGCTGCGCGGGGTGGAGGAGCAGCAGCCGCGCTGGAAACGCGTCCTGCACACCGTCAACGAGGGAGTCGGCGAGGCCCTCGGGCAAATCTACGTGGAGCGGCAGTTCTCGCCCGACGCCAAGCAGCGGGCGCTGACGCTGGTCGGCGACCTGCGCGCCGCCCTGCGCGACCGCATCAACGCCGCCGACTGGATGGGACCCGAGACGAAGGCCGCGGCGTTCAAGAAGCTCGACGGCTTCGGGGTCAAGATCGGCTACCCCGACCGGTGGCGCGACTACTCGGCGCTCGACATCAAGGCCCCGCCCTACGTGCTCAACGTCGTGGCCTGCCAAGCGTTCGAGTTCCGGCGCGGGCTCGCCAAGATCGGTCAGCCCGTGGACCCGACCGAGTGGGGGATGAACACGCCCGAGGTCAACGCCTACTACAACCCCAACCGCAACGAGGTCGTCTTCCCGGCCGGCATCCTCCAGCCGCCGTACTTCGACCCCCGGTCCGACGACGCCTCCAACTACGGGAGCATCGGCGCGGTGATCGGCCACGAGATGACCCACGGCTTCGACGACCAGGGCCGGCAGTACGACGCCACGGGCAACCTCAAAAATTGGTGGACGTTCGCGGACTACAAGCGTTTCGAGGAACGCGGCACGCGGATCGTCGCGCAGTTCGACGAGTTCGAGGGGCTGCCCGGCGTCCACGTCAACGGCAAGCTGACCGAGGGTGAGAACATCGCCGACCTCGGCGGCCTGAAGATCGCCTACGCGGCGTTCCAGAAGGCGCGCGAGCGGGCGACAGCGGACGCGCGGGACAAGAACGACGTGGCCGGCCTGACGCCCGTCCAGCGGTTCTTCGTCGCGTACGCGCAGAGTTGGCGCAGCGTGCAGCGGCCCGAGTACGTGCGGCTGATGATTTCCACGAACCCGCACGCCCCGGACTTCCTGCGGGTCAACGGCCCGGTGGCGAACCTGCCGGAGTTCGCCGAGGCGTTCGGTCTGGTGACCGGCTGCGCCGAGGTGCGCCCGGCGGATAAGCAGGTCAATATTTGGTGAGGATCCCACCGCGTTCGCGCGGTGTCGTCACATTAGGGATTGCCTCGGACCCTCATCCCTACCAAGTGTGACGACTAGATCGCCGCCATGCCCGTCTCTGCCGTACGGATGCGGATGACCTGCTCGACGGGCGTGATGAAGACTTTTCCATCCCCGCAACGCCCCGTCCTCGCCGCGCGCAGCACCACGCCGAGTGCTTCTGCAATCTGTTCGTCGGGCAGGACGACCTCCACCTTGAAGCGTGGCAGGAAGTCCACCCGGTAGGAACTCTCCCGATAAGTCTCCGTGTGCGCCGTGTCGTGGCCGAAACCCTTGACCTCACAGAGCGTCATCCCCTCGACGCCGAGTTCCGCGAGCGCCTCCCGGACTTCTTCGAGCTTGAAGGGCCGGATAATGGCTTCCAGTTTTTTCATGCGTCTGCGATCCCTCCGGTTTTCGCCGGCCTTTGCCGCTGGCGCTGTGGCGAGGGGCGGGTGCAAACCCCCGAAAACACCCGCCCCTCACCTCGAAGCACTGTCTGCCCTTCCCATTTAGCACGGCCTGTGCCAAGGCATCCGCCCGAGGTGTTTTGACCGAATAACCGTGTTTAATCGGCAGTGCTCCGGCGCGAATGGTCAACTTTGCGCATGGCGGCAGGCTAAAACGCAAACCTTGTGGCTAGATTTGTAACGTACCCAACGGAGGGCAAACGGTAGCGCCACGTATGCGCACGCTGCACTCCGCGCTGGCGCAGGTTTCCAGCATCTTTTGGCTGTTCGTGGGCATGTGCCAGGAAATGGGCGACCAGTTTGCCCGCGGCCGGCTGCCGTTTCGGAAGGCCGTGTTCTTCGAGCAAACGGCGCGCACGGGCGTCGGTTCGGTGCCGCTGGTGGCGATGGTGTCGTTCTTCCTCGGGCTGACGATGGCGCTGCTCACCGGCTACCAACTCCGCCCCTACGGCACCGAGCGCCTCGTGCCCGAACTCGTCGCCGTCGCCTTCTGCCGCGAACTCGGGCCGCTGATGACGGGCATCATGCTGGCGGCGCGCATCGGCGCGGCGTTCACGGCGGAACTGGGCACCATGACCGTCAGCGAGGAGGTGGAGGCCATCGACGCGATGGGGGTCGGGCCGTTGCGCTTCCTCGTCGGCCCGCGGCTGACGGCCATTGTCGCGCTGCACCCGTGTCTGGTCGTCGTATCGAACATCGCCGCCCTCACCGGCGCGTACCTCGTCAGCACGACGAACCTGGACATCTCCGGGTCGTACTTCCTCGACCTGGTACACGAGGGACTTCTGGTCAAGGACGTGGTGTCCGGGATCATCAAGAGCCTGATCTTCGGGCTCATCATCGGACTGGTCGCGTGCTACCGCGGGCTGACGGTCAAGGGCGGCGCGGCCGGCGTGGGCGAGGCGACGACCTCCAGCGTGGTCACGAGCATCACGAGCGTCATCGCCGCGGACACGCTTTTCAACATCCTGCTCGTGCGCCTCTACGACTGAACGGCCGAAAACGTGGTATACTGCCCGTTTCCATGAACCCGCCCGACCGCGCCGCCAAGGACCAGGACGGTCCGTTGCTGAGCCTGGAAGGCGTCACCCTGCGCTTCGGCGAGAAGACCGTGCTCGACGGCATCGACCTCACCGTGCGCGGGCAGGAGCGGCTCGTTGTCATGGGTCAGAGCGGCGGCGGCAAGAGTACCCTTTTGCGCCTCGTCCTGGGCATCCTCCAGCCGACGCACGGGACCGTGCGCTTCCGCGGACAGGAGGTCAACACCCTCGGCCGCCGCCGGCTCAACGCCATGCGCGCACGCGTCGGCATGGTCTATCAATACTCCGCGCTGATCTCTTCCCTGAACGTCCGCGACAACCTCGCCCTGCCCATGGAGGAACTCACCGACAAGAGCGAGGCGGACATCGAGAAGACCGTGGACGAAAAGCTTGAACTCGTGCGGATGCGCCACGTCAAGGACGCCATGCCGGCGGAACTGAGCGGCGGCATGAAAAAACGCATCGGCCTCGCCCGTGCGCTCGTGCTGGAGCCGGAGCTGATCCTCTTCGACGAACCCTCCGCGGGGTTGGACCCGGTGACGAGCAGCGTCATCGACGAACTCATCATCGACCTGACCGAGCAGACGCACACGACGAGCATCATCGTCACGCACGAGATGGACAGCGCGTTCCGCGTCGCCACGCGCATGGCGATGCTCTACGAGGGGAAATTCATCGCCGACGGGCCACCGAAGGAGTTCAAGGATTCGTCCAACCCGGTCGTGGCGCAGTTCGTCGCCGGCCGCGTGGAAGGACCGATCTCCGACGAACACGAAGACCACCGCCCGAAACCTGTCGACCCGCTCAAGGAAGGGCAGGGCATCCCGGTGGCTGCCATCATCGCCGAACTCAACGCCGACTAGCATGAAATTTGAACGTAACGAAATCACCACCGGCCTTCTGGTGCTCACGACGGTGGGCGTGTTGGTGGGCGTGATCCTTTTCCTGTCCGCGCCAGGGCTATTCCACTCGCTGAACACGTTCCAGATTTTCTTCGACAACGCCGCCGGCGTGAAGCCCGGCGCGCCCGTGCTCGTGGCCGGCCACAAGATCGGGCAGGTGTCGGCCATCGACGCGCCCGTGGCGAAGGCCAAGCGCCCCGCTAAATACCCCGAGGACGAGGTGCTCATCACCGTCAACATCGGCCGCGACGCGCGCGTCTACCGCAACGCCACCGCGCGCATGCAGCAAAACGGCCTCCTGGGTGAGCAGGTGATCGACTTCGTCGGCGGCACGGAAGACTCCGGGATTGCGGAGAGCGGCTACCACTTCGTCGGCGAGCGCGTGCCGGACCTCAACTCCGCGCTGCCGCGCGTCCTGTCGGTGATCGAGCCCGTCGCCAGCAGCGCCACCCTGACCCTCGGTCGCCTCAGCCAGAGCATCGATGCGCTGAACACGGTCTTCGGCCAGGAGGGCGAACTGCGCGGCGCGCTGGGCAAGCTGCGCCTGACCGCCGATAACTTGACGACCATCACCGCGCCGGACGGTTCGCTGACCAAGACCCTCGCGAACGTGCAGGACTTGACCGGCCGCCTGAAGTCCGACGATGGCCCGCTGATGGGAACCCTCAACAACCTCAAAAAGACCACCGACGACATCAACCGCGACGGCCGCGTGACGAAGATGCTGGCCAACTTCGAGCAGGTCAGCCAGCGCGCGGACGTGGCCGTGGGCAATGCGAACAAGCTCATCGTCGGGTTGGGTCCGTCGGTGAATACTCTTCTGGGTAACCTCAACCAGATGACCGACACGCTCAAACGACAGCCTTGGCGCATCGTGTGGCCCTCGACCAAGAAGTACGACACGGTGGCGCCCGTCAACGAGGTGGCCGCGTCGTCGCCGACAACCCCACGCGAGCGGCGTTCGCTGGACTACGGCACGGTGACTCCAGCCGAGCAGAAGAAGCGGAGGTAAAAGCCGATGTACATTCCCGCCTACTTCCAACAGGACGATCCGGCCGAACTCCGGCGGCTGATGCGTGCGCATTCGTTCGCCACGCTGGTGACGGTCGGCCCGGACGGCGCGCCGTTTGCCAGTCATGTACCCATCTTGGTCGAGGAGGAAGGCAACACGCTTTTTCTACGCACGCATTTGGCGCGGGCCAACCCGCAGTGGAAGCACTTCTCCAAAACGGCGGAGACGCTGGTCATTTTCCAAGGCCCGCACGCGCTGGTGCAATCTCAGTGGTACGAGTCTGCGCCGAACGTACCGACGTGGAACTACGCCGCCGTCCACGCGTACGGCCCGGTGCGTTTGACCGAGGACCCCGAGACGACGCGCGGCATCGCCTACCGTCTCGTCGCGCAGCACACGCCTGACATGCCGCCGATCCCGGAGGAATACGAGCGCCGGCTGCTGGCGGCGGTGGTGACGTTCGAGCTGCGTGTGACGCGGCTGGAGGGCAAGTACAAGCTCAGCCAGAACAAGTCGGAAGCGGACCGCGCCAACGTTCGCCAAGAACTTGCCGCGAGCACCGACCCGGTTGAACGGCAAACGGCGGCGCTGATGGATAAGAACCCTGTCCCAAGGTAGTCCTACCTTGGGATGAAGTTCCCCTCGTCGAGATACTCCACGTCGCCGAAACGGGTCACCTGCAAATACTGTGACCACGCCGCGTTCTCCCCTCCACCGTGGGCTTCGAGCCGCTGGGTGACCGCCGGGGGATGGGCGAGTCTGGCCTCGAACCCCCGGAGGCTTTCCTCCAGCACGCGGCCGTCCATCTTGGGCAGGTCGGTCATGCCGAGCAGGTGCGCAATCGTCGGCGCGACATCGACGTTGCCGCTGGGCAGTTCGTCGCGCCAACCCTGGCGGAAATCCGGCCCAGCGGCGACGAGGGTGTTGTGCATGTCGTAGCGGCCGAGCGTGGCGTGCGTGCCCTGGCCGGGCTTGCGCCCGCCGTCGCTGACCACCTTGCCCGGGAAGCCGCTCGCGCTCTGGTCGTCGCTCCAGCGTAGCGCCATGACGAGGTCGGGCGCGTCGGGCGAGTCGATGTGTGCGGCGCTCAGCGGGAACGTTCCCGGCAGCGCGTCCCACGTGAAGATCACTCCGGCGAAGTCGGTCTTTTGCAAGAAATCTACCAGCCGCCGCACGGTGTCGGCGTCGTGTTCCGCCACGTACAGGAAAACGCTGCCGCCCAGGCCGTCAACGAGCACGTCGCCGCGTTGTGGGGGCGTCTTGTACTCGCGGCCGGCGTGGAAGCCGGCGTCGTTGAGAAGGCGGGCGGTGTCCACCCCGCGCCCGATGGTCGAGAACCCGTGGTCGGACACCACCATCACGTCGGTGCTCGCGCGCAGGCCGCGGGCGTCGAGTTCACGCAAGACGGCGGCGAGGTTGGCGTCGGCGCTCGCCAGCGCGCGGTGCGCCTGCGGCGTGTCGGGGCCGAACTGGTGCTGCGTGTAGTCCGGGTCGCTCATCCACAACACGGTGAGGGCAGGCACACCCTCCTTGCCCGGTTGCCAGAGGGTGTTGGTCAACGCCCCGGTCGTCCACTCGTCCTCCGCCACGTTGGGGAAGTGAACTTCCTGGGGGAACGGTTCGCCCTTCCAGGCCGGGGTGGCGGCGAGGCTCTCCGGCAGCGTGTGGCCCTCGAAGAGGACGGTCGAGCGTGCGTCGTCGGGTCGCGCGGCGCGATCGAGCACGGCGGCGACGGGCTTGGTGCCGGCGACGACGGTGGGGCGGCCGGCGGCGCGGAGGAGTTCGGGTAAGGTGGGCACGCGCAGGTAGTGGCCGCCGGTCAGTTCGTCGCCGCGGCGCATGGTGGCGAGGTCTTCGGTGGCGACCGTTTTGAGCGGATCGATGGCCGGGCGGTATTCCCGATTGCCGATGAGCCCGCTGCGGCCGGGTTGGCAGCCGGTGACCAGCGCCGTGCCGTTGACCTCCGTCGAACTCGGATACACCGGGTGGTGGTGCGCGAAGAACATGCCTTCGCGTGCGAGTCCGGCGAGGGCGGGAGTTGTC